>CAZAWH010000076.1:0-13863 GCA_964488775.1 uncultured Sandarakinorhabdus sp.
GGCTGCACATGCTGGTGTGGCTGGGGCTGTTCGGGCTGGTCGCCTCCTTCCACGGCATCATCATGGCCTGTGCCCGGCAAATCTATGCCCTGGCGCGGGCGGGCTTCCTGCCCGGCCGGCTGGCGCGGCTGCATCCGCGGTTGCGCACGCCGCATCTGGCGACCCTGGCCACAGGCGCGGTGGGCATCGCCGCCATCTGGAGCGACCGCTTCGTGCATCTGGGCGGCCAGCCGCTCACCGCCGCCATCGTCACCCTGTCGGTGTTCGGGGCGCTGGTGATGTATGTCATGAGCATGGCGGCGCTGTTCCGCCTGCGCCAGACCGCGCCGGGCCTGGAACGCCCGTGGAAAGCGCCCCTGTATCCCTGGCTGCCCGGCCTGGCGCTTGGCCTGGCGGTGACGGCGCTGGCGGCAATGGTCTGGTTCAACCCCTGGCTGTTTGCGCTGTTTGCCGGCGTCATGGGCATCGGCGTGCTGGCGGCCTGGCGGCGCGCGCCTCGTCTGGCGGTGGCGGTCTGATGCCCTACAGCCATGATTTGGGCGGCACACGCCACAGCTTTGCCGATCTGCGTCAGGTCATGGCCGCGGCCAGCCCGCACCGGTCCGGCGATGTGCTGGCGGGCCTTGCCGCCACCAGTGCCGAGCAGCGGGTGGCCGCGCGGCTGGTGCTGGCCGATCTGCCGCTGGCCACCTTCCTCACCGATCTGCTGGTGCCGTATGAAGCCGACGAAGTGACACGGCTGATCATCGACCGGCACGATGCGCCCGCCTTTGCGGCCATCGCCCATCTCACCGTCGGCGGCCTGCGCGACTGGCTGCTGGCCCACACCACCGATGGTGCCGACATCCTCGCCATATCCGCCGGCCTGACACCCGAAATGGTCGCCGCCGTCACCAAGATCATGCGCAACCAGGATCTGATCGCTGTGGCCCGCAAGATCCGGGTGATCACCCGGTTTCGCGACACGATCGGATTGCCGGGCCGCCTGTCGGCGCGGTTGCAGCCCAACCATCCCACCGATGATCCGGCGGGCATTGCCGCGGCCATTCTCGATGGCCTGTTGCTGGGGTCAGGCGATGCCGTGATCGGCATCAATCCCGCCGGCGACAATGTGGCGGCAGCGCACATCCTGCTGCAATTGCTTGATGATCTGCGCCAGACCTATGCCATTCCCACCCAGGGCTGCGTGCTCACCCATGTCACCAACACGCTGCAACTGATCGAACGCGGCGCACCGGTGGATCTGTGCTTCCAATCGATTGGCGGCACCGAAGGCACCAATCGCGCCTTTGGCATCGATCTGGCCCTGCTGGCCGAGGCCCAGGCCGCAACCCTGTCCCTGGGGCGCGGCACCTTGGGCCAGGATGTGATGTATTTCGAAACCGGCCAGGGCTCGGCGCTGTCGGCCGGCGCCCACCATGGGGTTGATCAACAAACGCTGGAGGCCCGCGCCTATGCCGTGGCGCGCGCCTTCCGGCCCCTGCTGGTCAATTCCGTCGTCGGCTTCATCGGGCCGGAATATCTCTATGACGGCAAACAGATCCTGCGCGCCGCGCTGGAAGATCATTGCTGCGGCAAGCTGCTCGGCCTGCCGATGGGGCTCGACATCTGCTACACCAACCATGCCGAAGCCGATCAGAACGACATGGATGGCATCCTGACGCTCGCCGGGGTGGCGGGCGTGAACTTCATCATGGGCGTGCCCGGCGCTGACGACATCATGCTGAATTATCAATCGACGAGCTTTCATGACGCGCTCTACCTGCGCGATGTCCTGGGTCTGCGGCCCGCGCCCGAGTTCGAGGCCTGGTTGCTGGCCAATGGCATAACCGATGCGGCCGGGCGCCTGGCGGCCGCCCCTGCCCGCCTTGCCCTGCCGGCGCTCCTCGATGGCTGATCTGCCGGCCCGTCTTGCCGCCCTCACCCAGGCACGCATCGGCTTGCCGCGTGCCGGGCACGCGCTGAACACCGCGGCCACCCTGGCCTTTGATCTGGCGCATGCGCGGGCGCGCGATGCCGTCCATGCCGTCTTCGATCCGGCCCCCCTGCAGTCAGCCTTTGGCACCATCGTGGTGCGCAGCGCCGCACCCGACCGCGCCACCTATCTGCAGCGGCCCGATCTCGGCCGGCTGCTGCCGCCGGCAGAGGCCGCCAGGCTGGTGCCAACCGGGGCCGATACCGCCATCGTGGTGGGCGACGGCCTGTCGGCCACCGCCGTCGCCCTGCACGCCGTGCCGCTGATCAGGGCGCTGCAATCCCGGCTCGGCGGTGTGTGGGCGCCGATCATCGCCGCCCACCAGGCCCGGGTCGCGCTGGGCGATGGCATCGGGGCGGCGCTGGGCGTCGATATCGTCGTGATGCTGATCGGCGAACGACCAGGGCTCAGCGCGCCCGACTCGCTCGGAGCCTACATCACCTGGCAGCCGCGCCCCGGCCGGAACGACAGCGAACGCAATTGCGTGTCCAACATCCGCCCCCCGCACGGCCTCGATCACGCCACCGCCGCTGACCGCATCGCCTGGCTGGTGCACCAGGCCCGCGCCCGCCAACTGACCGGCGTCGCCCTAAAGGACGAAAGCACCGGCACCCCAAGGCTCGGCCAGGCGCAGGAGGCGCAGTCGGCCTTGGCGCGCCCGCGTCAAAAGCGCGTCGAGATGCCGAAATAGGCCACAAGATCCGGCGTGTTGCGGTTGAGCCCGACGTTGGCGCCGATATCGAACTGCAGCGTCGGTTGCGGCAGCCAGGCCAGGGACAGATCATAGCTGTATTGGCGAACCGTCCCGGCGGGATCGTAATTCTGGCTGGTCCAAATCTCGTTGTAGAGGGTGAATTTGCCGAACTGCTTGGCGATGTTGAACAGGCCGGTGACGCCGGCATGGCGGCCATTGCCGTCAAGATCGGCAAGCACATCCAGTTGCGGCCCCAGCGTGAAGGTCCAGCCGCCGGGCACACTGATGTTGATCGGCACGGCAATGCCGCCTTCAACCTTGCCATTGCCAATGCCAGATTTGGCCGTCGGCAGCTTGATGAACGGCAGGATCGCCAGCTGGAACGCTCCATCGCTGCCGGTGAGGCGCTGCTTGAAGCGCAGCGTGAGGTCACCCACCCCTGACCGGCTTGTCACCCGCCCGGCCGCGTCGCGGCTGCGGACCGTGGTGAACGGCACCCAGTTCAGCTGGATATCGCTGCTGTCACTCAGGCCAAATTTGAAGGTCGGGTTGGTGAACAGCAACTGATCGGTGCGCCCGGCGCCGTTGCTGCTCTGCAACCAGTTGAAACCCTCGGCCTCGATCTGGATCAGCCCCTTGGGCACGCTGCAGGCAAAGTTCGACTTGGTCGGCCGATCGGTGCAGATCGGTGCCGCCGCTGTTGACGCGGTGGGCACCGCGACAGGCTGGGCCGCCAGCGGGCTGCCGATCAGGACTGCCGAAAGCAGGATGCGCATTGTGTTCGCTTTCAATGGTTTGCAAGGGTCTGGGCGCTGATCGCCACAGGCTATATCTGCATCAGCCGGTAGCCGACCCCCGGTTCGTTGCGGATCAGTTGCGGGTTGGTCGGATCGATTTCCAGCTTCTTGCGAATGGCGCGCACGGCGACGCGCAGATATTCGACATCATGCACATGGGCGGGGCCCCACACGCTCTTCAACAATTGCGCATGGGTCACGACCCGGCCGGCATTGCGGGCCAGCAATTCCAGCAAGGCATATTCCTTGGGGGCAAGCCGGACCTCCTGCCCCTGGCGGTGGATCAGCCGGGCGGTGAAATCGATCACCACGTCACCAAAGGCAAGCTCGCCCGGTTGGCCAGCGTCGGCCGATCTGGTTCGCAGCGCGGCGCGCAGCCGGGCCAGCAACTCGTCGGTGTCAAAGGGCTTCACCACATAATCGGCCGCGCCCAGATCGAGGGCCGCAATCTTCTCGGCAGTGGCATCGCGGGCCGACACCACGATCACGGCGATGCCGCTGCGCGCAAAGCGCGCAACGAGTTCGATGCCATCACGGTCGGGCAGCCCCAGATCAATCAGGGCGCCATCGGGCGCCTGGGTGTCGGCCAGCTGGATCGCCTCCCGCCCCGATGCGGCGGCCAGGGTGCGATAACCGCCACGGGCAACCGCCGCTTCCAACAGGCGGCGGATGTGCGGTTCGTCATCGACGATCAGGATCTGGGCGGTGGTCATCTGCGCGCAACGCCCGCGATGGCGACAGCAAAGACCGACCCCTGGCCATCGCTGCGGTTCGACAGGCTGACATCATGCCCAAGCGCGCGCGCAAAGGCATCAACCACGGCCAGCCCAACCCCCGATCCCGGCGCGCTGTCGGCATTCCGGCCGCGCCGGAACAGACCAAACAGATCATGGGCATCGTCACCAACGCCCGGCCCACCATCGACAACGGACAGGATGGCTCCACCGGCGCCGTCTTCGGCAACGCGCACCCCGATGGCGGCATCGGGAGGGCTGTATTTCGCGGCATTGTCGATCAGGTTCATGGTGATGTGATGCAGCATCACCGCGTTGCTGGCCACCAGCGGCGTGCCCGGCGCGATGTCGATCTGGACCCGATTGCGAACCGCTGCGGGCATGGCATCAACGGCCGCGGCAATCGTATCGGTCAGGTCAATCGCTTCAACAGCCGGCGGCTCGGTGGTCGATTGCAGACGGGCCAGTTCCAGCAGGCTGATCAGGGTCTGCTCCAGCCGCAGGGTATCGCCCCGCACCAGCGCCAGCTGCGACGGCTCGACCCCGTCCAGCGTCTCGATGCCGGCGCGCAGGCTGGCCAGTGGCGTTCGCAAATCATGACCGATGGAGGCGAACAGCGCGTCACGCATGGCGTTTGCCGCGGCGCGTTGCCGGTCATCGGCCTCCCGTTTGGTCAGGTCCAGTCGGTCGAGCGTGTCGGCGGTATCGTCAATCATCGTGCGCAGCAACGCCAGCGCCTTGCCATCCGGGGCGTTGCCCGAAAGCTGGACGATCAGGCCGCGATGGCCGGCCCGCGACGCCGCATAGAAGGCCGAAGCGGCAGCCAGCATCGGCGATCCCCGGCCGGCGATATCGCGGTGCGCCAGCGCCCAGCGGGCGGCGGCATCGTCGGCGGTGCCGGCGATCGGCAGATCCTCGACGCGTTCGGCCAGCAGGCACGGCGTATTGATGGCTTCGTCCATGGCCTTGCCGGCCACCGCCAGCACCGCGGCACGGCTGCCCTGCGTGAGCAGACGCTGGGCGAGACCCGACAGGGCTGCGCTGGTCCGCGCCTCGGCCCGTGCCGCTTCGCCAGCCTCAGCCAGGCGCGCGGCGACCGAAGCGGTGACAAGCGCCACCAACGCATAGACGGCAAGCGTCACCAGATCACTGGCGCGCGTGATCTGAAAGGTGAGGCGCGGCTCCAGCGCGACGAAGTTGAACGCCGTCCCGGCCAACAGCGCGAACCCGATCCCGGCCCGCCGGCCGACGCCCGATGCCGCCGCCACCACTGGCAACAGGAACAGCAGCGCCAGATTGGCGGTGCCAAAGGCCGGCGCCGCAAGCCCCAGGGCCGTCAGGCCAGCGACCAGCAGCGCTGCCAACAGCAGCCAGCCCCGCGCTGCACCAGACCGCACGTCAGGCCCAGCCATCAGACGCGCACCCGCGAGCCGAGTTCGACGACCCGTTCGGGCGGGATCTGGAAGAAGGCGGTCGGGTCGGCGGCATTGCGATGCAGGAAACTGTAGACGATGGCTTGCCACAGGGGGAGACCAACATCCGCGCTTGGCGACAGCGAATTGCGGCTGACAAAGAAGGAGGTTCCGGCCGCGCGCACCGGCAACCGCCCATCGCCGTGCAGGTCGCTCGGCACATCGGGCGTTTCCATATAGCCATAGGTGAGCGTCACCCGGGCAAACCGGCCGTCGATGCGTTCCAGGGCCATGCGCTCGGCAGGATCGATGTGGGGACGGGTCGAGGCGCGCACGGTCAGCAGGATATTTTCTTCGTGCAGCACCTGGTTGTGCTTGAGATTGTGCAGCAGGGCGGGCGGCGCGACCTCCGGGTCCGAGGTCAGGAACACCGCGGTCCCCCTCGCGGTCGCGGCCGAACCCGCACTGAGCGACGGGGCCAGCTCCTTCATGCTGACCGCCGCGCGGCGCGCATCCTCGGCCAGGAAGGCGCGCCCCCGCACCCAGATGAAGATCAGCAGCGCGATGCAGGCCCCCACCGCCAGGGGCACCCAGCCGCCTTCGACCACGCGCAGGATGTTCGCCCCGAAGAAGAACAGGTCCAGCGCCAGGAACGGGGTGACGAGCGCCAGGGCCGCTGGCAGCGACCATTGCCACAGCGTCCACACCACGATGAAGGCGAGCAGCGTCGTCACCACCATCGTGCCGGTGACGGCAATGCCATAGGCGGCCGCCATGCTGGACGACGACTGGAAACCCAGAATCAGGATCAGCACGCCCAGCGCCACCAGCCAGTTGACGGCGGGCACATAGATTTGCCCGGCATGATCTTCACTGGTCTGGCGGATCACCATGCGCGGCAACAGGCCGAGCGAAATCGCCTGCTGGGTCAACGAAAAGGCCCCGGTGATGACGGCCTGGCTGGCGATGATCGTGGCCGCGGTCGCCAGCGCCACCATCGCCAGCCGGAACCATTCCGGCGTCATCAGGAAAAACCAGTCGGCGGGCGCCAGCGGCTGCCCCTGCACGGCGGCGGCATCAAGCTGCACCAACGCAAAGGCCCCCTGCCCGAAATAATTGAGCAGAAGTGCCGGGAACACCAGCCCATACCAGCCCAGCCGGATCGGCAAGCGTCCGAAATGGCCCATGTCGGCGGTCAGCGCCTCGGCACCGGTCACGGTCAGGAACACCGCCCCCATCACCAGCAAGCCAACCGTGCCATGTGCCAGCAGAAACCGGACACCATGCAGCGGATTGAGCGCAGCCAGAATTTCGGGCGCGGCCAGCAGATTGTGCAGGCCAACGCTGCCAATCGCCAGGAACCAGACCACGCAGATCGGCCCGAACCAACGGGCAACACTCGCGGTGCCGGAACTCTGGATCGCGAACAGCGCCACCAGCAGGCCAATGGCAAGCGCAAGGATCAGGCCCTCACTCAGATAGGGCGCGGCCGCCGGCACGGATTTCAGCCCTTCAACGGCCGACAGAACGGACAAGGCCGGCGTGAGAATGGCATCGCCGTAAAACAGCGCGGCGCCCATCGCGCCAAGCACGGTGACGATCGCCCATGTGCCACCGGTGGCCCGCCGCGCGAGCGCCATCAGCGACAGCACGCCGCCTTCACCATTGTTGTCTGCCCGCATCAGAAACGTCACGTATTTGACCGTGACGACGAGGATCAGCGCCCAGACCGCGAGGCTGAGCACGCCAAGAATTTCCGGACGCACGATGCCGCCGTCCGCCGTCTGCGCCAGCGCCTCGCGAAAGGCATAGAGCGGGCTGGTGCCGATATCGCCGAACACGACGCCCGTCGCGCCCAGGGCCAGGATCGCCACCTGCTTGCGGTCAGGACCGGCTGGCGGCTGCGACGCGCAGGACTCAAGGACAGACATGTTTGCGCTCCAACGGGATGTTGCCGCGCAAAGACCATGACCGGCCGTGAATTTTCCATGTGAGAGCGAGCCAACCCCCGTAAAGATTGCATAAGGCACCAGGGCAAAGGGCGATGACGCCATCGGACGGTGAACCAGCCGTTATTGACCCGGAGTTGATCGCCATGAATGCCAATTGCGGAAAAAGGCCATGGCCGCCGGAATGACCGGATCGGGGGCGAAAACCGACGGCTACATCATGGTCGCCGCTGATTCAGCAGTCCGTTTGGAAATCCTGTTTCACCCAAGAAGGGAGTCGCGTTTTCATGACCGCAGGATGCGCAATATCGCGCGCGGTGCCGGATCATTTCAGCGCGCGGGGAGCTTGAGGTAGAGTTCACTCGATCCGATATTGATGATGGCGGCAAAGCCGCTGAGGATGTCCTGGCCGATGACGCCGTCGATTTCGGTGCCCGTGGCCGCCTTCAACCGCGCGACGACGCTGTCAAGATTGGTGCTGTAAACCTGCTTGAGCGGAACGGCTCGACCGGCAAGCACAAGGCTTCCAATCGGATGGCTGGTGATCGCGATATTGCCCCCGGCACCGGCACCCTGCTGCGCGCCGGCGGCTGCCGTGATCCCGAACTTCGCCAGCCGGTCATGCCGCACCACCGTGGCGCCAGCGCCGGAATCAAGCACGAAGCTGCCTGCCTGGCCGTTGATGACCGCGTCGATCACCTCGTGACCGGTCGGCAATTTGGTAAGCTTCAACGCGGCAAAGCCCTGGCTGGCGAGGAACCGGCTGATTTCGCTCGGCCCGGGTGCTGCTGCCGAGGCCGGGGCAGGCAGGACCGTGGCGAGGGCAACAACGATACCAAGGACGAAACGCATCACGATCACCTCACAACAAGGGACAATTGAACCAATGGCTGACCGACAGCACCGGGAGGTCAGATCATCTTGCGCAGGCCGAGACTGATCACCCTGCCGAGCGGGTCGAAATAGGCTGGCTGGTAACTCAGCGGGACCGTGCCGGCGGCGTCACGCACCCTTGGTCGGATGTTGAACAGGTTGCTGACGGCCAGCGACGCGCGGGTTCCCTTCAGCCATTTCGGCGGTGATGTGCCGCCGATTGCCTCGGAAAGATTGGCAAACAGGTTGATATTGGCGATGGCATAATCGTCGAAGCGCAGGTCGCTCGCCGGCTGCCCCGGATCACGCACGCTGGTGCCACTGCGCCAGTTGGCCGAAATGCGCGCACCCCAGCCACCCTTGAAGGCGCCAGCCTGGAAATCGACCTCGTGCCGCCGCCGGCCGCCAAGGAAGTCGACCGCGCCGCCATCCAGCAGGTCCAACCGCGGCCCGCCGCGGCGCAGGCTGATGTCATCCTCAAGATACCAGTTGTGATAAAGGCTGAAATAGAGGCGGCTGGTCAGGTTGGCGGCGCCAAGCGCGGTTGCGCTGCCCGGTGCTGCCCGGATCATTTCGGCATTCGGGAACAGCCGCCTTGCCTCTGCCTCGCTGGTCACGACCTTCACGCGCGCATCACGCAGAAACTCCGGCACCTTGCCCAGCGGCCGGCTGAAGTTGATCCCCCAGCGCAGCTGCTGCTGGCGTGCCTGGGCGAAGTTGATCGCGCGGGCGTCGATCCGCTGCAGGCGGCCCGTCGCATCCCGTGCAAAGCGCTCGGGAAAGGCGGTCTCGATCTGCGACGTCAGGATCGGAAAACGGGCGATCGGATTGTCGGTTCGGCTGCGCACATAATCGACACTGATGCTGAAATCCGTCTTGGCGAGCGGCCGCAGCGTCGTGCCGAGCCGCACCAGACGGCGATCGTCGTTGGCAAGGCCGGGGTTGCCGCCGGTGACACGGGCCAGATCGACGACTTCTCGGCGGACAAAGTCAAAGCTGCGAAGATTTGGCGTGACAAGCGTCGGCCCGCCCAGCTGCTCCAGCGTGGGCGCGCCTTCCTCGTGCGTGACCGAAGCGACAAGATCGATCGCCTTGGCGGGCGACCAGTTGAGGCCATAGCCATAGGTCCACAGGTCGCCTGCGTCCGACAGGCGGTCATAGGCGACGTTGGCATTGAGCGTCAGGTTTCCGAACGGTGACGCCTTCTTGTCGGTGCGGCTGAAGATCGGGATGCCGACATTCGCCTGCACGCCCCCTTGGTCGCGGGACAGTTCGGCCAGGGTGGCGGTGCCGGCAACATTCGCCCGGCCGCTGAAATTGCGGAATTCCCCCCCGAACCGCAGGCTTGCCGACAGCGGGCCGGCGGGAAGTGTCGCGATCGGCCCTGAAACAAGGACATCGGCATTGAACAGCGTATCGGTCGAGAACGCCGAGTCGCGCCGTGACAGCGTGTCCGCGGCATCGGTCAGCACCTCGCCCTCTGTCCGGTCGAAATTGCCGAGCACGGTCCACTGCCAGCGCCCCAGGCGTCCGCCGATCGTTGTGCCAAGATGAACCTGGGTCTGGTTGTTGTCGCGCCGCAGGATGCGGCCCTGGCCAAGGCCGAGCAGGCTGTCGTCGTGGCTGACGTCGACCCGCCCATTCAAGGTCGCCGAGACATCCTTTAGGACATGCCCGCTGAGCACGCCATTGATCCCGAAGCGTTCGCTTTCGGGCAGCAGCGTGCGGACCTCGCCCAGCGCCGGTGCTGCCGCGAACTGCTGCAGGCCGCGTTCGCTCTCCAGCAGGCTGTCGGCGCGGGAATAGGTGCCGCCAAGCGCGATGCGCGTGTCGCCAGCGATCCGCAGATAATCGGCATTGGCGATGCCGGTTTCGCGCCCGCCTTCGCCCGGAACCAGAAAGCCAGCCTGACCGACGCGTGATGTGTAACGCGGGAAAGTGACGATGTTCACCACCTTCTGGTCGGCGCGATAGCCATATTGCAGCGCCAGCTCTTCCGGAAAAATCTCCATCCGCTCGATGGCTTCGGACGGAATCCGCGCGATCTCCGCGAAATCGGACACGCGCCGACCGTTCAGCAGCGTCACGGGCGGCGCGTCCCCCCGACCGCGGTTGCTGGCGGTCTGGGAGGCGATGGTATCGAGCAGCGCGCCGATGTTCTCGGCGCCCAGGGCGCGGATATCGAGTTGGCTGAAGCGGCGTTCGGGCGGGATGTCGCTGTTGACCGATCCGCGCAGACGCTCGGCAGACACCACGATGTCGTCAGACTTGGGCGGGGCATTGTTTCCGGCCGGCGCCGTGCCACCTGCGGGCGCCGTGCCGGCAGCAGCGCGCGCGGCATCGCGCGCCTCGGGCGGCAGCTGATCGCCAAATTGCTCAAGCAGTTTGCGCGCCAGTTCGGGCGGCAAGGCTTTGCCATCGATTGTCTGGATCCGCACCGACGGCTGCGCCCCCGCGGCACCGGCCGGGGGCAACCGGTCCTTCAGCCGCTCCTCGATCTGCCGCGCGAGCTCCGGGGGAAGCGGTTTGCCATCGGGGCCATAAAACACGCGCTTCGAAGGCGCGGCGGGGTCACCGGCAGGCAGCGCCGGCGCAGTGGCGGCCGAAGGAGATGAGGCCGCTGGCTCAGACGCCTGCGCCAGCACCGCCCCGGGTGCCGCGCCGGCCAGAAACCCTGCCGCAATTCCGCACCATCTTGCCTTCACACCATTTCTCCAAGTTCGTGAACCTGGAGACGACAAAAGCAGGCTTGCGTATCGACCGGATGGCGCGTGTGTAACGCCGCTTGATACGCCAATGCTACAAAGTCCTACTATCCTCGCCGGCCATGACCCCCCTGCCCGATTCCCCCAGCGCGATCCTCGTCGTCGACGATGATGCGAGCATTCGTGACGCGATTGCCGATTTTCTCGGGATGCACGGCTATGCGGTGCGCGCGGCGGACAATGCGGCGGCATGCGATCGCGCGCTGGCGGAAGCGCCCGCCGATCTGATCGTCCTTGATGTCATGATGCCAGGGGAGGACGGCCTGTCGCTGTGCCGGCGGCTCGGCGCCATCGGCACGCCGATCCTCATGCTCAGCGCGCTCGATGCGGTGACTGACCGGATCGTGGGGCTCGAGGTCGGCGCATGGGATTACATGACCAAGCCCTTCGAACCGCGGGAATTGCTGGCTCGGGTGCGGGCGCTGTTGCGCCGTCCGGCGGCGGATCGATCCGAACATCGGGTCCCGTCCGGCGAGACCCTGATGTTTGCCGGCTGGTGGTTCGATGTCGAGCAGCGCCGTCTGCGCGCGCCCTCTGGCCAGGCATTGCTGCTGACCGAAGGCGAGCACACACTTCTCGCTGCCTTCGTCAGGCGGCCGGGACGCATCCTGTCGCGCGATGTCCTGCTCGATCTTGCCCGCGGGGTGGATGCTGCCCCCTATGACCGCGCCATCGACATCGCCGTCAGCCGGTTGCGCCGCAAGCTGGCCGAAGCGCACCCGGCCCCGCTGATCGAGACAGTGCGCGGCGCAGGCTACCGGTTCCTGCCAGCGGTGCAGCGGGCATGAAGCGGGCGCCCAGCGCCCTCGTGTCGATCGGCGGCTTCGGGGTCGCAGTGGCCGTGTTGAGCGTGGCCACCACGGCTGCGATCGTGCTGGCGGCGCCGCCGCCGCCGGCGACGCGGACCGTGGCAGCCGAAGCCATCAGGGCGCTGCGGGCGGCGGTTCCAGGGTTCACGCGCCGGCTTGCCGCGACCCCGCCCGGCGGCGCGCGCATCCCCATGGTCGAAGGCCTGATCGCCGCGGAACTCGGCAGACCCGTCGCTGATCTGCGGGTCACGCGGCTTGATGCGGCACCAGCGGTCGCCATCAGCGTGCGCAGCATGCCAAGGGACGAGGCGGTTCGCATGTTCGGCAAGGACCTGCCCAACACGATCGTCTTGCGTGAGCGCGCGACGGCGAAGCTGGAGATTGTCGAACCTGGTGCCACGGCGGGCCCCTTGCGCCAGGTTCTGCTCGAACTGCCACTGCCGGCTTATGCCGCCAGCCTGCGGCAGCCCGACGGCCGCTGGCTGGTGGTCGAGCCTGCCGAGCCGTTCCTGGGCGGATGGCAGCGCAGCATCCTCATCGCGCTGGCGGTGAGCATGCTGCTGCTTGCCCCGCTCGCCTGGTTCTTCGCGCGGCGGCTGACGCGCCCGTTCCGCGCGCTTGCCGGGGCGTTGGGCAGCGATGCCGCGTCAATCCCGCCGGAAGGCCCCCGCGAACTGCGCGAAGCAGCCGCCGCAATCGCCAGGATGCAGGGCCGCCTCGCCGAAGAAGCGACCGAGCGGGCCCGCATGCTCACCGCCATTGCGCATGACCTGCGCACCCCGCTGACGGGCCTGCGGCTGCGGATCGAAAGCGTGCCCGAGCCGCAGCGCGCGCGCATGGTGCACGATGTGGAGCGGATGCAGGCAATGATCGGCGAGGTGCTCAACTATGCCCGCGACGCAGCGGCCCCGGCCGCGCTGGTCGATGTCCGCGCGATGCTCGAACTGATTGTCGCCGAGATGGGGGCGGAGGCCGGAACAATTGCGCTCGAACCCGGCGAGGCGGCGCAGATCCGGGTTCCGGAACCGGCCTTCCGCCGGGCGGTCGAGAATCTGCTCAGCAACGCCATAACCTACGCCGGTGGCGGCACGGTTTCGATCGCTCGGTCTCAAGGCCATGTTGCCATATCGGTCCGCGACACGGGCCCCGGCATTCCCGAAGCCGATCGCGCGCGTCTGCTGCGTCCGTTCGAGCGCGGCGAAAGCTCACGCAACCGCGACACCGGCGGCGCAGGACTGGGGCTCAGCATCGTGCACAACTTCGCCGCGCAGCATGCTGGCACCTTCGAATTGCGCGATGCACCAGGGGGCGGAACCACGGCAATCCTGCGCCTGCCTCTGGCCTGAAGTCCAACAGCCGTTCAGGTTCGGTTGCTTGACCGCCTGCCGTCAAGGGAAGATCCAAGCGAGACGCAAGCCCTTTGATTGGCGCCTCAGGCGCTCCATTCAGCTGGCAAGAAAGGCCGCTGCTTCCGCAATTGCCGCATCGGCTTCGGGAAGCTGGTGCAAGAACGCGTGCCAGACATGGGGCATGTCAGGCCACAGCGACAATCGTGCCCAGCGCCCGGCCGCCCACAGCCGCTGCGCAAACAACAGGGCCTGGCCACGCAGGGTTTCGGCTGCGCTGGCCTGGATCAAAGTGGGCGGCAGGCCCGCCAGCGCTTCGGCATGCGCATGCAACGGGCTGATGCGCGGATCGTCGCTGGCGATGCCGGGGGCGTAAAGGCTGGCGACCAGCGCCATCGCCGCCAGCGCCACCACCGGATCATCCACCGGCCCGGCAAACCCATCGGGCGATTCTGCCACCGCCAGAAACGGGCTGATCAGCAGCAATCGGTCAAGGGCCGGCACGGCCG
>CAZAWH010000077.1:0-13840 GCA_964488775.1 uncultured Sandarakinorhabdus sp.
ATCCAGAACGACAGCTGGGGCGGCACGCTGAGCGCGGCCGATACGCCGGATGCGCTGTACACGTTGACGCCGCTGGCCAGCCGGCTCGCCGGGATGAACGGATCACAGGCTTCCGGCATCATTCCAAATTATTTCCAGGTTGATACGGCCGCGCTGGTTGGCCTGCTGCAGCAGCGCATCGGCATCTGCAACGCCAGCACCGTTCAGGGCGCCTGCCTTGCCAGCTTTGCGGCCGCCGGCGCCACCGATCGCCGTATCCGCGAACAGACCTGGGCGCCCTATTTGCAGAGCACCCACAAGTTTGATCTGGGTGACATGCGCGCCAATTTGCGCCTGGGTGTGCGCTATGAAAAGACGCGCATCAATTCCTCGGCGCTGGTGCCGATCCCGACCGGCGTGGTTTGGGTGGCCGAAAATGAAATGAGTCTGCTGGGCGGCAATGCCCAGGATTTCAGCACCCTGCGCGGCGAATACAGCAACTGGCTGCCGGCCCTTGATTTCGATCTGGCGCCGACCAGCGATATCCGCCTGCGCGCATCCTACAGCCACACCATCACCCGCCCGGATTACACCAGCATGCAAGGTGGCATCACCGTCGCCCAGCCGCTGCGCCCGAACGGCGGCAGCACGGCCAGCCGCGGCAACCCGGGCTTGCTGCCCTACAAGTCGAAGAACATCGATCTGTCGGCCGAATGGTATTACGGGAAGGAGAGCTATGTCTCGGTGGGCTTCTTCCACAAGGATGTGAGCAACTTCATCGCCAACAGCACCACGCAGGGCCCGTTGTTCGATCTGCCGAACCCGGCGCAGGGCGCGGCGGTACAGGCGGCGCGCACGGCGCTGGGCGGCAACCCCAGCTTTGCCGCCATCTTGGCGCGGCTGGCAACCACCAACCCGTCGGTGGTGCAGCGGACCAATGGCGTGCCCACCGGCATCCTCGGCCAGGATGCCGATCCGGATGTGGTGTTCACCATCACCCAACCGGGCAACAGCGCCCAGACCGCCAAGCTGCATGGCTTTGAATTCGCGGTTCAGCACAGCTTCTGGGACACCGGCATCGGTGCCATCCTGAACTACACCATCGTCAACAGCGACACGCGCTATGACAACACGCTGCGCTACACCGCCACCCAGTTCGCGGTGAACGGCGTGTCCGACAGCGCCAACGCCGTGCTCTATTACGACAAGAACGGCATCCAGGCCCGCGTTGCCTACAACTGGCGCGATGGCTTCCTGTCGGGCTATGGCTTTGATCCCTTCTATGTCGAAGCCTATGGCCAGTTCGATGTCAGCGCGTCCTGGGAGTTCAAGAAGGGCCTGACCGCGTTTGTCGAAGGCATCAACATCACCAATGCCGACCGCCGTGGCCACATGCGCAACAACAACACCGTCTTCTTCGCCGCGCCGGGTTATGCCCGCTACACGGCGGGGGTGCGCTACAGCTTCTGAGCTGGAGCCTTCGGGACGTGACGAGGAGAGCCGCGCGCGCCAGCGTTGCGGCTCTCTTCATGCTCTGCCACTGTCAGGCCGGAGGGGATGGGTGTGACGGCTGAGACGCCATTTCGGATCATGATTGCCGGCGGCGGCACGGCAGGCTGGTTGACGGCCTGCGTGCTGGCGGCGCGTCATCCCGGCATGGCGATCACGCTGGTCGAATCGCCCGATATTCCCACCATCGGCGTGGGGGAGGGCACCTGGCCCACCATGCGCGAAACCCTGGCTGGCATCGGCCTTGGCGAGGCCGAATTCATGGCCGCCTGCGATGCCAGCTTCAAGCAGGGCTCACGCTTTGATGGCTGGGTGACGGGCGCGGCCGACGATATCTGCCTGCATCCCTTCACGCTGCCGCCGCCGGGCAGCATGGCCGCCCTGCTGCACGCCTGGGCCGCCGCCGCGCCCGGCAAGCGCTTTGCCGAGGTGATGACGGCGCAGGCGGCCGCCTGTGACCAGCATCTCGCCCCGCGCCAGCGCGGCATGCCGGATTATGCCGGCGCCCTGAACTATGGCTATCACTTTGATGCCGGCAAGTTTGCGCAGCTCCTCACCCGCCATGCCACCGGGCGGCTGGGCGTGCAGCATGTGCCGGCCGAAATCACCGGCTGTATCGCGGCTGCCAATGGTGATGTTGCGGCGCTGGTGCTGGCCGATGGCCGGCAGCTGGCCGCCGATCTGTTCATCGATTGCACCGGCCAGGCGGCGCGGCTGATCGCCGGACATTGCGGCGTGCCGTGGATCGACCGTTCGGCCATTTCGTTCAACGATCGCGCCCTGGCCCTGCAGGTGCCGGTGCCGCCGGCCAGCCCGATCGCATCCCAGACCATCGGCACCGCGCACCGGGCCGGCTGGATCTGGGATATCGCCCTGCCAACCCGGCGCGGCATCGGCTGTGTTTATGCCAGCGCGTTTCTGAGCGATGATGAGGCCGATGGCATCCTGCGCGCCCATGTGGCCGCCGTGGTGCCGGGTGTGGATGCGGCTGCGCTGACACCGCGCCGGCTGGCCTTTGCCACCGGCCATCGTGCCCGGTTCTGGCAGGGCAATGTGGTGGCCGTCGGGCTTTCGGCCGGCTTTATCGAGCCGCTGGAGGCTTCGGCCATCGTGCTGATCGAATTGTCGGCCCGGGCGCTGGCCGATGCGGTGCCGGCCAGTCGCGCGGTGATGGACATTCATGCCCGCCGCTTCAACGCGACCTTTGCCACCCGCTGGGATCGCATCGTCGATTTCCTCAAGCTCCATTACGTCCTCAGCCGCCGCACCGAGCCTTATTGGCTGGCACAGCGTGATCCGGCGAGCATCAGCGCCCGCCTGGCCGAGGATTTGCAGCTGTGGCGCGAACAGCCGCCATCAGCGCGGGATTTCCCCCTGGCGGACGAGATGTTTCCGCCGGCCAGCCAGCATTATATCCTGTATGGCATGGGCTTTGCGCTGCCGCCGCCACCGCCGCCGGCAGCGATTGCCGCCGCGAGTGCCCGGCTGGCCGAGGTGCAGACGCGCACCCGCCACATCAGCGCCGCCTTGCCTGACAACCGCACCTATCTTGCCGCCATAGCGGCTGCCGCTGCCTGAGGATTTGCAGACATCATGGCCAACCACCAGATCCTGACCTTTGAACAGCATGGCAGCCTGCGGGTGTTGACCGGCGCCGGTGCCGGGCTGGGCGATGCGGTGATGGCCTGCCTGGTGGTGCCGGCCGAATTTCGCCGGCTGGCCAATGACTATCCGATCCTGTTCCAGCGCGATGATGCCAGCGGCGCCTGGTCGGCCCTGGCGCTGTTCGGTTTTGAAGCGGGAGAGAATCTCTATCTCGCCGGCGATCGCTGGGAGGCGCTGAACCGGCCGCTGGCGATGGCGGTGCAACCGTTCCTGGTCGGCCGCCCGGCCAGCGGCGATGGCCCGGGCCAGGTGCATATCGACATGGATCATCCCCGCGTCGCCCACGGCGGTGAGGGGGTGAAGCTGTTCGAGCCGGGCGGGCAGCCCACCCCGCATGTCGAGCATGTCGCCGACATGCTGGGCGCGCTGGACGCCGGCTATCGCGCCAGCCCGGCCTTTTTCGCCGCCATGAGCCGTTATGATCTGATCGAGCCCTTTTCCGTCGACATCACGCTGGACAATGGCGCCATGCACCGGTTGGTTGGCTATCACCTGATCAACGAGGATCGTCTGGCGGCGCTGGAACCGGGGGCGCTGGCCGAACTTCACGCCGAAGGCCATCTGCTGCCGGCCTATATGGCGCTGGCATCGCTGGGCAATCTGGCCCGGCTGGTGCGGCGCAAGAACCAGTTGCAGCGCGGTGATGGCTGAACCGGCCGGCCTTGATGCCTTGCCGTGCGTGGCCGAGGTGGCATTGGCCCCCGGCGCGCTGGCCGAGCGGCTGGCGGGCGCCACCACACCCTTTGTGGTGCGCGGCCTCGCCGCCGATTGGCCACTGGTACAGGCTGCCGGGCAGGGCAGTGCGGCGGTGCGCGCCCATCTGGCCGAACGGGCGCGGCCACGCGGCTTTCCCGCCAGCATTGCCAGCACCGCCGGCGACGCCCGATTGTTCTACACCGATGCCATGGCGATGAATTTCCGCATGGAAATGGCGCCGCTGGCCCAATGGCTGGCCGCGATGGCGGCAGCGGAGGCCGATCCGGCCCAGCCGACGCTGTATCTCTCGTCGATCGACATGGCGAATTATTTCACCGGCCTGGCCGAGGCCCATAACCTGCCGCTGGGCGATCGCCAGCCGCTGGCCAGCATCTGGATCGGCACGCGCACCTGCATCGCCGCCCACAATGACGTGCCCGACAATATCGCCGTCTGCGCCGCGGGTCGGCGCCGCTTCACCCTGTTTCCGCCCGAACAATTCGCCAATCTCTATATCGGCCCGCTCGACAACACGCCGGCCGGCCGGCCGGTGAGCCTGGTGGATGTGCGCGCCCCCGATCTGGCCCGCTTCCCGCGCTATGCGGAGGCGCTGGCCAGCGCCCAGGTGGCCGAGCTGGACCCAGGGGATGCGATCTTCGTGCCGTCGCTGTGGTGGCACCATGTCGAAGGGCTGGCACCGTTCAACGTGCTGGTGAATTTCTGGTGGCGCGAGGTGCCGCGCTGGCTGGGCAATCCGGAAGACGCCCTGCTGCACGCCATCCTGGCGGTGCGCGACCTGCCCGATCATCAGCGCCGGCAGTGGCAGGCGTTGTTTGACCATCATGTCTTTGCGCCCGATGCTGCGGTGACGGCGCATCTGCCGCCGGCCGCCCGCGGGGTGCTGGCCCCGCTTACGCCCGAAACTGCCGGCCAGATCAAGGCCCGATTGCTCAGAGGATTGTCACGATGAACGAGGCAAAATCACCCTTGCGCGTGGTGGTGGCGGGCGGCGGCACCGCCGGCTGGATGGCGGCGGCGGCATTGGCCCACACGCTGGGCCCGGTGATCGATCTGACGCTGGTGGAATCCGATGCCATCGGCACCATTGGCGTGGGCGAAAGCACCATTCCGCCGATGGTGCTGTTCAACCGGCTGCTCGGCATCGGCGAGGCCGAGTTCATGCGCGCCACCCAGGCGACCTTCAAGCTGGGCATCATGTTCGAAAACTGGAAGGACGTGGGCGAGCGTTATTTCCACAGCTTTGGCGTCACCGGCAAGGATCATTGGACCGCCGGATTCCAGCATTTCTGGCTGCACGGCCTGGGGCAGGGGCATGCCCACAGCTATGACGAATATTGCCTGGAGCTGCAGGCGGCGCTGCAATCGAAATTCGCCCATCTGCCCGATGACCGGATGAATTATGCCTATCAGCTGGACAGCGCGCTTTATGCCGCCTTCCTGCGCAAGCGGGCAGAGGCGGCGGGCGCGGTGCGAGTGGAAGGGCGCATCGCCGGTGTGGAGCTGAACGGCGAAACCGGCGACATCGCCGCCCTGCATCTGGATGGCGGGCGCCGGATCGATGGCGACCTGTTCATCGATTGCACCGGCTTCCGCGCCTTGTTGATCGAAGGCGCGCTGCACGCCGGCTTTGATGACTGGAGCCACTGGCTGCCCTGCGACAGCGCCATTGCGATCCAGACCGCCAGCGTGCGCCCCGCCGTGCCCTATACCCGCGCGATCGCCCATGACGCCGGCTGGCAATGGCGCATCCCGTTGCAGCACCGGCAAGGCAACGGCATCGTCTATTGCAGCCGCTATCTGAGCCAGGACGCGGCGCAGGAGCGGCTGTTCGCCACCATCGAGGGCGACAGGCTGGTGAAGCCCAACATCATCAAATATCAGACCGGGGTGCGCCGCCGGCAATGGCACCGCAACTGCGTGGCGGTGGGCCTTTCGGGCGGGTTCATGGAGCCGCTGGAATCCACCTCCATCCACCTGATCCAGCGCGCCGTGCTGCGCATCTGCCGGATGCTGCCGGCCGCCGGGGGCCGGGTGAGCGCCCACGACATCGCCGAGTTCAACGACCAGCAGTTCACCGACATGGAGCAGATCCGCGATTTCCTGATCCTGCACTACAAGGTGACCAACCGGCGCGACAGCCCGTTCTGGCGGCATGTCGCCAGCATGGCCATCCCCGACAGCCTGGCCCACAAGATCGACCTGTTCCGCGAAACCGGCCGGGTGTTCCGCCGCAACGAGGAGCTGTTCGTCGAAAACAGCTGGGTGCAGGTGATGATGGGGCAGGGGATCATGCCGCAATCCTGGCATCCGGTGGCGGCAAAGCTGCGGCCGGAGGAGCTGGATGCGTTCCTGACCGGCCTGCGCACCGCCGTGCGCAACACGGTGGCCGCCTTGCCGCAACATCATGATTATGTGGCCCGCTATTGCGGAATCATCGCCCCGCATGACAACAAGGCGGCTTGAGGTTGGGCGGCAAGCAGGGGCAGTGAGCCAGCATGGCCAGGCGCAAGCAGGCAGTGACGATCCGGCACGTGGCGGCCGCCGCCGGCGTTTCGCTGCAAACCGTGAGCCGGGTGATCAACAACGAAGCCAATGTGCGCCCCGAAACCAAGGATCGGGTGCAGGCGGCCATCGACCAGCTGGGCTATGTGCCGTCGATCGCCGCCCAGCGGATGAGCGGGTCACGATCCTATCTGATCCTGGCCATCAACGATCGCGAGCGCACCATTGCCGACTGGACGGCGCGGCAGGGCACCGATTGGGTTGACCAGATGCTGCTTGGCGGCATGTTGAAATGCGCCGAGCATGGCTATCGGATGATCGTCGAGCTGGTGGACACCCACAGCGACCATGTCGAGCGCGAGCTGCTGGGCGCAATTGCCGCCTTGCAGCCCGACGGCATCATCCTGACCCCGCCGCACAGCGACAATCCGCAGATCGTCAGCCTGCTGGCCGAACAGGACATGCCGTTCGTGCGGATCGGATCGCAGCGCAACGATGCCGGCATCCCGATTTCGATGGATGATGCCGGATCGGCCCGGCTGGCAACCGAGCATCTGATCGCGCATGGCCATGCCCGCATCGGCTTCATTGCCGGGTCGAGCGAATATGAATTGAGCGGGTGGCGCATCGATGGCTGGCGCGCGGCAATGGCGGCGGCGGGCCTGGGGTGCGATGGCCTTTTGGCGCAAGGCGATTTTTCCTTTGCCTCGGGCCGCGCGGCGGCGCTGGCGCTGCTCGATCCGCCGGACCGGCCCACCGCCATCATCGCCAGCAATGACCAGATGGCGATGGCCACGCTGGGCGTCGCGCGCGAACTGGGGCTGGCGGTGCCCGACGATCTGTCGATCATCAGTTTCGACAACACGCCCGTGGTGCAATTTGCCCAGCCGCCGCTGACCGCCATCGATCAATCCATCGCCGCCACCGCGTCACGCGCGGTTGAATTGATCATCGCCCAGCAGCGCGGTGATGATCTGCCCGAAACGCTGACAGTGGTGCCATCCACCCTGATTGCTCGCGCCTCTGTTGCCCGCCGTGGCTAACGGCGCGCCGCGCCGGTTCCTCATCGCCTATGCCTTGGCCTGGGCCGGCACGGCCATTGCCTATGTGCCGTTCCTCACCATCCTGTTGCCGGTGCGGGTGGCGGGCATGGCCGGCGGCGCGGCGGTGGACTGGCTGGCCTATCTCACCTTTGGCGGGGCGCTGGCCGCCAGCCTGGGCCATATCGGCTTTGGCTGGCTGAGCGACGTGTCTGGCAACCGGCGCGGCTTTGTGGCGGCCGGGCTGCTGCTGTCGTGCCTGTTGCTGTTGGCGGTGCCGATGGTGCGCGATCTGCCAATGCTGCTGGGGCTGATCATCGCCTGGCAATTGGCGCTGAACATGATGATGGCCCCGCTGGCGGCGCTGGCCGGCGATGTGGTGCCCGATGGCCAAAAGGGCCTGCTGGGCGGGCTGCTGGCCTTTGCGCCTGGCCTGGGCGCGGTATCGGGCAGCATGGTCACCTGGCCCGGGCTGGCCGGTCCCGACGGGCGGCTGGCCATCGTGGCTGCCCTGGTGCTGGCCTGCGTGGCCCCCTTGCTGCTGCTGCGCCTGCCGGCGGCGGTGCCGGCACCGGCCAGCGGGACTGTGCGTGCCGGCGGCGGCGCGGGGGTGCGCCAGCGCATGTGGCTGGCCCGCCTGTTGGTGCAGATCGCGGAAGCCACGCTGTTCGCCTATGTCTATTTCTGGTTCCGGTCGGTGGATAGCGGGATGAGCGACAACAAGGTGGCATCGCTGTTTGCCGCGGTGTTGATGCTGTCGGCCCCGCTGGCGTTGGCGGTGGGCCATTGGGCGGACCGGCGGGCCCGCCCGTTCCTGCCGCTGGTGCTGGGGGCGGGCGGCGCTGCGCTGGGCCTGGCGGCCATGGCGGCCAGCACCGGGCTGGCCGGGGCGATTGCCGCCTTCTGCCTGTTTGCGCTGGCATCGGCGATCTTCCTGGCGCTGCATTCGGCGCAGACCCTGCGGGTGCTGCCCCGGCCGGATCGGCGCGGGCGCGATCTGGGCCTGTTCAACCTGACCAACACCATCCCGTCGCTGATCATGCCGTGGCTGACGCTGGGCATGGTGCCGCGGTTCGGCTTTTCCGGGCTGTTCCTGCTGCTGGCGCTGCTGGCGGCGGCGGGCACCCTGATTCTGGCCAGCCTGGCGCGGCCGCGGCCAATATAGGCGCTTGATTTCGCCCATGGATCGTGCAAATTCATGAGAACGTTCACAAGGTGGCGCCGATCACAGGGGCAGCCGCAGACGGCTTTGATCCGGGGGCAGGGCATGGCAATTTCACGGACGCGCTGGCTGGTGGGGGCGGTTGCGGCCGTGCTGGCAGCACCGGCGCTGGCCGACCCGACAGCCTGGCCCCAGGTGCAAAGCCCGGCCGCGCTGACCGATCCGGCCACCGAGGTCCGCATCACCGCGTTGATGCAGCGGATGACCCTGCGCCAGAAGATTGGCCAGATGATCCAGGCCGATCTGAATGCCATCAAGCCGGCCGAACTGAAGCGCTATCCGCTGGGGTCCATCCTGGCTGGCGGCAATGGCGGGCCTTATAATATCGAGCGGGCCGATGGCGCGACCTGGGTGCGGCTGGTCAATGAATTCCGCACCGCATCGGCCAGAAGCGGTGCCGGCATTCCGATCCTGTTTGGCGTTGATGCCGTGCACGGCCACAGCAATCTGCCCGGCGCCACCATCTTTCCGCACAATATCGGCCTGGGCGCGGCGCGCGATCCCGAACTGATCCAGCGGATCGGCGCGGCCACCGCGGCCGAATTGTCGGGCGGCGGCATTGATTGGACCTTTGCGCCCACCCTGGCCGTGCCGCAGGATCTGCGCTGGGGCCGCAGTTATGAAGGGTTCAGCGGCGATACCAGCATCACCGCCGCCTATGCCCGCGCCCTCACGCTGGGGCTGCAGGGCCCGCTGGTCGGCGGCCGGCCGATTGCGGCCGACAAGGTGGCCGGCAGTGCCAAGCATTTCGTCGCCGATGGCGGCACCGAGGGCGGCAAGGACCAGGGTGACGCCCGCATCGACGAGGCGACACTGGTGCGGGTCCATGCCGCCGGCTATGCCCCGGCGATCGAGGCCGGCGTGCTGAGCGTGATGGCCAGTTTTTCCAGCTGGAACGGCACCAAGGCGCACGGCAACCGCTATCTGCTCACCGATGTCCTCAAGGGCCGCATGGGCTTTGCCGGCCTGGTGGTGGGTGATTGGAACGGCCACGGCCAGTTGCCGGGCTGCACTGTCACCGATTGCCCGCTCACCTTCAACGCCGGGCTGGATCTGGCCATGGCGCCCGACAGCTGGAAAGGCCTGTTTGACAGCACGTTGCGCCATGTGAAGGCCGGCACCATTCCGATGGCGCGGGTGGATGATGCCGTGCGCCGCATCCTGCGGGTCAAGGCGCAACTGGGCCTGCTCGACACGCCGGCGATGGCCCGGGCCGATCTGTCGCGCATCGCCACCCCGGCGCATCTGGCGCTGGCGCGCGAGGCGGTGGCAAAATCGCTGGTGCTGTTGAAGAACAATGGCGGCGTGTTGCCGATCAAGCCCGGCGCACGGGTGCTGATTGCCGGGCCGGGTGCGGACGACATGGCCATGCAGAGCGGCGGCTGGACCGTCACCTGGCAGGGCACCGACACCACCGCTGCCGATTTCCCCAAGGGCCAGACCATCGGGCGCGCCATCGCCGATGCCGTGCGCGCCGCCGGCGGCGCGGCCGTGATCGCCCGCGACGGCACGTCGAACGCGGCGGCCGATGTGGCAATCGTGGTGTTTGGCGAGCAGCCCTATGCCGAATTCCAGGGCGATGTGCCCGATCTGGCCTTCCGCGCCCTGTCGGGCGAGGCCGAGTTGATCGCCGGGCTGAAGGCCAGGGGCATCAAGGTCGTCTCGCTGTTCCTGTCGGGCCGGCCATTGTTCGTGTCGCCGCTGATCAACGCGTCTGATGCCTTTGTCGCGGCCTGGCTGCCGGGATCGCAGGGGCAGGGGGTGGCCGATGTGCTGGTGGCCGGCCGCGATGGCCGCCCGGTGCGCGATTTCAGCGGGCGGCTGCCCTTTGCCTGGCCGGCCGATGCGCGTTCGCCGATCACGGCACCGCTGTGGCCGATGGGCCATGGCCTGACCTATGCCAGTGACGGGACGCTGGGCCCGGTGCCCGAGGCGCCGGGCATCGATCTGGCCGCCACGGCCAGCGAGGATCTCTACATGCTGCGCGGCAAGGTCATGGCGCCGTGGCGGCTGGGCCTGGACAGTGCGGTGCTGATGAAGGCGGTTGACGTCTCGGCCCAGGAAGATGCCCGGCAGTTCCGCTGGACGGGCCCTGGTGCCATTGCCATCGATGGCCCGCCCGTGGGCCTGGCCCGCCATGCCACCGGCGGCTTTGCCCTCACGCTGGAATGGCGGGTGGATGCGGTGCCGGCCGGGCCGGTGACGCTGGCCATGGGCGGCGGCACGCTGGACATCACGGCCGCCGTCAAGGCCGCCGCGCCCGGGCAGATCGGCACGCTGGCGCTGCCCCTGGGCTGTTTCGCCAGGGCCGGGGCCGATCTGGCCCACGTCGGCACGGCCTTGCGGCTGGCGGCACCCAAGGGTTTTGGCATGACCTTGCGCACGGCACGGTTGACGCAGCCGGCCAGCATGCCACCTTGCCCGGCGACTGTTTCCAAGGGCCATTGAGGGGGGAATCACCGTGTCCATGCCGGCAACGCCGTCTGCCACCGCGCCGAACGCCGGGGCAGCCGCCCCTGATGCGCGCCTGCAAAGCTTTGTCTTTGCGCTGTTCTTCATCTTTGGCGGCATCACCAGCCTGAATGACGTCATCATTCCCAAGCTGAAGGAGCTGTTCACGCTCAGCTTCACGCAAGCCATGCTGGTGCAGGTGTGTTTCTTCACCGCCTATGCCGTGATCGGCATTCCCGGCGCGCGGCTGGTGAAGCGCATCGGCTACATGCGCGGCGCCGTGGCGGGGCTGTGTGTCATGATGCTGGGCTGCCTGATGTTCATCCCGGCCAGCAGCACCGCGGCCTATCCGCTGTTCCTGGCGGCGCTGTTCGTGCTGGCCAGCGGGGTGGTGATCGTGCAGGTGGTGGCCAACCCCTTGATTTCCATGCTGGGAAAGCCGGAAACGACGCACAGCCGGCTGACCTTTGCCCAGGCGTTCAACTCGCTGGGCACCACGGTTTTCCCCTATTTCGGGGCGATCATCATCCTGGGCGCCCTGGCCAACCAATCGGCGGAAACGCTGACCGGGGCGGCGCTGGATGCCTATCGCACCGCCGAGACCCAGGCCATCGTCAACGGCTATCTGGGGCTGGCGGCGGCGCTGGCCGTGGTCGCCGCGGTGGTGTGGATGTTCCGCAACAGCCTGGCCGGTGAGCGGCACGAGCCGTCATCGGGCCTCGCCGGGCTGGACCTGCTGGGCCAGTGGCGCTTTGGCCTCGGGGCGCTGTGCATCTTCCTCTATGTGGGTGCCGAGGTGTCGATCGGATCGCTGATCGTCAATTACCTTGGTGATTCGCGGGTGATGGGGCTGGTGGAACAGGATGCCGGCAAGCTGATCGCCTATTACTGGGGTGGCGCCATGGTGGGCCGCTTCGTGGGATCGGCGGTGCTGCGGGTGATCACGCCGGGCCGGGTGCTGGCCGGGGTGGCGGTGGGCGCCATCGCCCTGATTGCGATTTCGACCCAGACGAGCGGCGCGGTGGCCGGATACAGCCTGCTGGCCGTTGGCCTGATGAACGCCATCATGTTCCCCACCATCTTCAGCCTGGCCTGCGAGGAACTGGGGCCGCGCTCGGCCGATGGTTCGGGCATCATCAATGTGGCCATCGTGGGCGGGGCGGTGGTGCCGCTGGCGACGGGGAAGCTGATCGACCTGACCGGCGACATCACCAACGGGCTGGCGCTGCCGGCGGCCTGCTATGTGGTGATTGCGCTGTTTGGCCTGAAGACAGCCCGGCAACTGCCTGGAAATCAATGATTTCTGGAAAGACTGGTGGAGTAGAGGGGAATCGAACCCCTGACCTCAGCAGTGCGATTGCTGCGCTCTCCCATCTGAGCTACTACCCCGCACCAGTTCTGGCCCCTGCGTTGCAGGGGCCGTCCGTATAGCGCGCCGGACGCTGTTTGCAACGCCCTATTTTGCAGCAAAGCCGTTGGCGAGAAAGCGTTCCGCGATCGCGGCGTGGAAGGCGGCGCCGCGGGCCATGGCGCCTTCGTCCAGATGCATGTGGCTGCTGTGCAGGCCGCAGCAGGCGCGCCAGTCGCTGCCTTCCGGCGCCACGCCCAGGAAGAACATCGCGCCGGGCACGCGTTCCAGCACATAGGCGAAATCCTCGGCGCCCATGATCGGGTGGGCCAGATCCTGCCAATATGTGTCACCAAACAGGTCGCGGGTGACGGCAGCGCCCAATGCGGTGGCGGCAGCATCGCAGCGGGTGACCGGAAAGCCGGCGATGATGTCAACCTTGGCCTCTGCCCCATGCGCGGCGGCGATCCCGGCGGCGAGGCGGGGAATGCCGGCGTGCAATTTGGCGCGGGTTTCGGCCGACAGCGTGCGCATCGTGCCATAGAGCAGGGCGGTTTCGGGGATGACATTGTCGGTCGTGCCGGCGCTGATCTGGCCGATGGTGATGACGGCGGGATCGAACACGCTGATCTGCCGCGTCACGAAGGTCTGCAGCGCCAGCGCGATTTCGCAGGCGATCGGCACGGGATCGAGCGCGTCGTGCGGCATGGAGGCATGGCCGCCGCGTGCCGCTATGGTGATGCGCAGCTTGTCGTTGCTGGCCAGCAGCGGGCCGACCCGGCCGGCAATGACGCCCCAGGGCGCGTTGGGCATGATGTGCAGCGCGAAGGCGGCATCGGGCAGCGGATCGATCAGGCCATCATCCAACATGAAGCGGGCGCCGTGATGGCCTTCCTCGCCGGGCTGGAACATGAACATGACGCTGCCGGCGAGGCGGTCGCGCCGTTCGCACAGCAGGCGCGCCGCGCCGGCCAGCATGGCGACATGGGCATCATGGCCGCAGGCGTGCATGGCATTGGGGATGCTGGAGGCGAAATCGAGGCCGGTTTCCTCGGCCATCGGCAGCGCATCCGAATCGCCGCGCAACAGCACGGTGCGGCCGTTTGCCGGGCCCTTCAGCGTGGCGATGATCCCGCTGGTGGACGGGCCGGTGCGGAATTCCAGCGGCAGCCCATGCAAGGCCGCCATGATCTTTTCGGCGGTGCGCGGGTTGTGGAGGCCCAGTTCCGGTTCGGCGTGGATGGCGCGGCGCAGCGCCACCATGTCGGGCAGGATGGTTTCGGCAGCTTGAGTCCAATCGGTCATGCGGCAACGCTAGCGCCTTCCCACGGCCGCCGCCACCCGCTACGCCGCCGCCATGCATGATGCCATCATCCTGGGGGCCGGCGGGGCCGGGTTGTTCTGTGC
>CAZAWH010000078.1:0-13782 GCA_964488775.1 uncultured Sandarakinorhabdus sp.
TCATCAGGCTGGCGCCCAGCCCGCCGGCCCCGGCGGCGGCCAGCTCCTCCGATTGGGCCAGGCCATGGAACACGTCGAAGCCTTCCGAATGCCCGCCATATTCCTCGGGATAGTTCAGCCCCAGGATGCCGGCCTGTGCCGCCTTCTTGTGCAGTTCGCGCGGCAGTTCGCCATCTTCTTCCCATTGGTCGATGTGGGGCAGCACCTCGGCCGCCATGAACTTGCGCACGCTTTGCGCCACCGCTTCGTGGGTTTCGTCATAAAAGGGCGAGCGCGCGCGCCATTCATCAAAACTGATGGTCATCGTGGGTCCTCACTGTTCAGCCGAATGTGCCCTTGCTAGCGTTGCGGCACAGCCTTTGGAAAACGACAGGACGCCCATGAAAATCGCCCTTCTCGCCGCCGGCCTGCTGGCCTCCACCGCCGCGCTGGCCGCCAGCCCGGTGGAACCCGCCGATCTTTACCGCATCAGCATGACCGACAATGTCGAGGTCAGCCCGGATGGTGGCCATGTGCTGTTCACGCGGATGCAGTTCGACATCCAGACCGACCGGCGGGTGACCGAATGGTGGCTGGCCAGGGTCGGGAAGACCGGGCTGGACAAGCGGCTGTTGATCCCCGGCCAGGTGGGGGCGGGCGGCGCGGTGTGGGCGCCCGATGGCAAGCGCATCGCCTATGTCGCGCCCTATCTGGGCAAGCCGCAGATCTGGGTGATGGATGTGGCCGAAGGCATTGGCCGGCCGATCACCACCGGCGGCATCGCCCCCGGCGGCCTGGCCTGGAGCCCGGACGGCAGCCGCATCGCGTTCACCGGCCGGGTGGAAGCGCCGAGCCCCAAGGTGGCCGGCATGCCGGACAAGCCGGCGGGGGCCACCTGGGCGCCCGAGCCGCGGGTGATCACCGCCTGGCAATATCGCACCAACGAGGCCGGCTATCTGAAGGCCGGTGCCGATCATCTGTTCGTGGTGGCCGCCACCGGCGGCAGCCCCACCCAGTTGACCAAGGGCGATGCCGACCAGATCGCCGGCCCGGCCAAATGGGCCCCGGATGGCCAGAGCCTGATTTACAGCGCCGACAGCCGGCCCGCCGCCGAGCGCCGCGGGGCCGACGGCATTGATGTCTATCGCCTCGGTGCCAACGGTGGCACGCCGGAACGGCTCACAGCGATTGCCGGCGTCGAAGCCAACGCCAGCCTGTCGCCCGACGGGCAGTGGCTGGCATGGATCGGCCAGCCAAAGACCAGCAAATTCTACAGCCAGCCCGGTCTGTGGGTGCGCAAGCTGGCTGGCGGCGAACCGGTGCAGGTGACCGCCAGCCTTGACCGGCCGGTCGGCGATTTCGAATGGGCGAAGGACGGCAAATCGCTGACGGTCGCCTATGGCGATGTTGGCTTGACCCGGGTGGCGACGATCCCGGTGGCCGGCGGACCGGCCAAGGTCGTCGTGCCGGCCATCGGCGGCACGCGTCTCTACCTGCCGTCCTCGGGCGGGGACTGGAGTGAAGGCAGCGACGTGCACGCCTTCACCACCGTGGAGGCTGACCGGCCGGCGGCGCTGGGCGTGATGAAGGCCGGCAAGTTGATCGGCAAGATCGATTTCAACGAGAAATGGCGCGCCGAAAAGACGATCGGCGCGATGGAACGGCTGACCTGGAAAGCCCCCGATGGCCTGACCATCGAAGGCTGGATCCAGTATCCGCCCGATTTCGATCCGGCGAAGAAATACCCGGTCGCGCTGGAAATCCATGGCGGCCCGAATGGCGATTATGGCCCCTATTTCTCCGTCACCCACCAGCTTTATGCGGCGGCAGGCTATGTCGTGCTGTGGTCCAACCCGCGCGGCTCCACCGGTTATGGCGAGAAATTCGCCAACGGCATCACGCCCGAATATGGCGGCGAATATCCCGGCCCCGATCATGACGATCTGATGGCCGGGGTGGACGAAGTGCTGAAGCGGCCCTGGGCCGATGCCCGGAACCAGTTCATCGGCGGCGGCAGCGGCGGCGGCGTGCTCACCACCTTTGCCATCGGCAAGACCAACCGGTTCAACGCGGCCGCGGCGCTGCGCCCGGTGACGGACTGGAGCATCCAGGGTCTCACCAGCGATCTCACCGCGCTCACAATGGGCAACTGGGTGGTCGGCAACCCGTGGGACAATCATGAACTCTATTGGCGCCGCTCCACCTTCAGCCTGGTGGGCAAGGTCAACACGCCGACCATCCTGATTACGGGGGAAGCCGATTACCGCACCCCCATCGCCCAGACCGAGGCCTATTATCAGGCCCTGCTGACGCGCGGTGTGCCGGCGATGATGGTGCGCCTGCCCGAAGCCAATCACGGCATGGGCCGGCCCAGCCAGTGGCTGCAATCCAATCTGGCCGTCATTGATTGGTACAATCGTTTCCTGAAGAAGTGAGGCGCCGATGAAGCCCGCCCTGTTCGCCCTGCTGCTGGCCAGCGCCGCCCCGGCCATCGCCGATGAGGTGCTGTGGGATCGCCATGGCGTGCCCCACATCATCGCCGACAGCGAGGCCGGGGCCTTCAAAGGCTTTGGCTGGGCCCAGGCCGCCAGCCACGGCAATATCCTGTTGAAGATGTATGGCGAAAGCCGGGCGCGGGCAGCGGAATATTGGGGGCCGGACCATGCCGCGCTTGACCGGTATCTGATCGCCCATGATGTGCCGGAACGCAGCCTCGTTTGGTACAAGGCGCAGACGCCGCAGATGCGCGCCAATCTTGATGCATTCGCCGCCGGCATCAATGCCTATCTTGCCGCCCATCCGGATCATGTGCCGGCCGAATTGAAGCGCGTGCTGCCGATCACCGGGGTGGACGTGATGGCCCATGCCCATCGGCTGATGCAGTATCTCTATGTCGCGCCGATGGGCCGCATGCTCTCCCCACCGTCAAAGCCCGGCCCCACGGGCCTTGGCGATGATGGCGGCTCCAACGGCTGGGCGGTGGCGCCCCGGCGCACGGTGGAGGGCGCAGCCATGCTGCTCGCCAATCCGCACCTGCCCTGGGCGCCCTCCCCGCTCACCTATTACGAGGCGCAGATCACGGCGCCGGGCTATAATGTCTATGGCGCCACCCAGGTTGGCCTGCCGGTGCTGCGCTTTGCCTTCAACAACGATCTGGGCTTCACCAACACGGTCAACAACATGCTGGGCGCCACCCGTTATGCGCTGGTCGCCGATGGGGATGGCTATCGGCTGGATGGCAAGCGGCTGGCCTATCGCACGGTCAACAAGGCGATGCTGATCCGCCAACCCGATGGCAGTTTGAAGCGCGAGACCTGGGTGCAGCGGCACAGCGTGCACGGCCCGGTGTTCGAGGTGGAGGGCAAGCGCGTGGCGGTGCGCGTGGCGGGGCTGGACCGGCCGGGCGTGTTGCAGGCCTATCTCGACTTGGGCAAGGCCAAGGATTTCAACGGCTTTGAAAGCGCCTTGAAGCGGTTGCAGATCCCCAGCTTCAACATCGTCTATGCCGACCGGACCGGCCATGTGTTCCATATTTCCAACGGCATCCTGCCCCGCCACAAGACGGGCGGCAGCCATGAATATTGGTCTGGCCTGGTGCCCGGTGACCGCAGTGCGCTGATCGCGACCGAGATCGAGCCCTATGAAAGCCTGCCCAAGGCGCTCGATCCGCCCGGCGGCTTTGTGCAGAACGCCAATGACGTGCCCTGGGTGAACAGCATCCCCCGCGTGCTGAAACCGGCGGATTTCCCGGCGCATGTGGCGGCAACGGAGCCGATGAGCCTGCGCGCCCAGATGTCGGCCCGCCTGCTGATGGGGGACGACAGGTTGAGCTTTGCCGAATTCCAGCGCCGCAAGCTGACCACCACCAGCCTGATGGCCGAGCGGCTGAAGGGCCCGCTGTTGGCGGCCAGTGCCGGCAGCGCCGATCCCAATGTCCGCGCTGCCCGCGACCTGTTGGCCGGGTGGGACAATCGCTTCGAGGCGGACAGCCGCGCCGCCATATTGTTCGAGGAATGGGCGCGGCGCTTTGCCGGGCCCGGCCTGTCGGACGAAGCCAATTACACCAGGCCGTGGACGCTGGATGATCCGCTGAACACCCCTGCCGGCATCCGCGATGATGCACAGGCCACCGCCATGCTCGCCGCCGCAGCGCAGGCGGTGAAGGCCCGCCACGGCCGCATCGATCCGCGTTATGGCGATGTCTCGCGCTTTGCCGCTGGCGAGGCCCTTTCGGTGCCCGGCCATGGCGGCGCCGGGCCGCTTGGCCTGTTCCGCACCATCAGCTGGGGGCCATGGAAAGATGGCACCCGCGTGCCGGTGGCCGGCGAGACCTGGGTGAATTTGATCCAGTTTTCGACGCCGATGAAGGCGATTGCCACCATGAGCTATGGCAACAGCAGCCAGCCCGGCAGCCCCCACCGCAGCGACCAGCTGGCGGCGCTGGGCGAGAAGCGCTTCCGGCAATTGTGGCTGACGCGGGACGAGGTGGAGCGGAATCTGGAGAAGCGGGAAAAATATTGACAAATGTTTTAACTTATTTTTCTATGTTAAAAGCAGGAGACTATCTTTGCCTTTACCAATCGATCCGCTTAGCGCCTACGAGTTTAGCGAACTCGCTGTTGGTTCTTTGTCAACGCTATTTGCGGCGCTGTCGGCAATTGCGGCATGGAGAACCGTTAAAACAAGCAGTCAATCAACAAAAGAAATGGTTGATAAATTTCAGGATATGCAGATATCTGCTCGTCAGTCATCTTTGCTAAATCGAACAATGCAGACGATCTTACATTGCAATTTACGATATCATGACCTTGAAAAAGAACGCCTCTCATTTCTGAGGCAGATTGAAGAAGCCACTGCGCATCAGTATGCAACGAGATACTGGAGTTTAAAGAGCGATCAATTTGATTACTGGCTTGCAGGATTTGTTGATCCAGACTCGTTTGTTACATGGTTTTCGAGCGTAGCAAAACATTTTTCTGATCCAAAATCATTTATTGAAGGCCATTGTTATCGGCATTTATGGATTTCTATCGGAAGAGAATACCACAGATTCCTTAATCCATGGTTTGTGGCACTAGTGGACTCGATAGAACACCAGTATCCAGCCGGCTATCCAATTGATGACAACTACACCAAGTTACTCGATATTATTTCAGCTATTGAGGGCATTGAATCCAAAAAAGGAGTTACTTGGAGTTTCAGAGAAGAGTTTCAAAAGGGAATGAGTTTTCCTGAGTATAAAGTCTGGTCTAAAGACAATAAAATTTCTGCCGCACTCGAACAATGGCTTTGGTCGAAATATGAACTTTCTTGCGACCACCCGAAGAAAGCCATAACATGAGTTTCTGGCCTTTAGGCAAGGCTCCACTCATATTCATGAATTGACGAGCAACACTTGCACGTCGGCCAACTCCTCGCGCAGTTTGCGCACCTCGGCATATTCGGGCGAGTTCCAGAAGGCCAGGGCGGCTGCACGGCTGGGCCATTCGGAGACGACGACCGACGCACCGTCCATGCCGTCCCCTTCCAGGCAGACGGCGCCCGGGGCGCGGATGACATAGCGGCCGCCATATTGTGCCACCAGCCTGGCGGCGGCGGGGCCATAGCCGGTCATGAACCGGTCGCGGTCATGGATGCGGGCGGTGATCACCAGCCAGGCGGTCATTTGGCGGCTCCTGCAATGTTGGTCAGCTCAGGCGGCGGGGCAAACTGGCGGTCGGGGATGGGCTGTCCCACGCTGAAGCGTTTCCAGTGCACCGTGTTTTGGCGCACGCCGTTGTAGAACAGGGTCACCTCGCGCGCCTGCAGCCAGCGCGGGTTCCTGCCCACCACGAAATCATCATAGACCCGCTCATGCCAGCCGCGCGGCGTGGCAAAGCCCATGTAGCGGATGAAGTGGCGCCGGGCGTCGATTCCGAACAGGGTGGCAACGCCGGCCGGATCGATCACCCGCACCATCTTCAGCGCGTGGCCGCCAATATCGCGATCCGGTGCGCGTTCCAGCGTGAAGCCCTGTTTCAGGGCCTGGCGGATGATGCCGAAACCAAAATTCTCGGCCCAATATTTGTCGGCCTCGGCCTTTGGCACGATCCCCTTGTCGTTCCAGGTGGTGGCGCCGTCAAAGCCCACCTCGAACAGCAATTTGCCCTTGATCTTCGCGGTGATGCGAACCTTTCCGTCGGCGGCATGGGCGGCGGTGCGGCCGGCATCCATCGCCCGCCACATGCGATAATCATCGACATGGCGCACCGGGCCGGCGGCGGTGGGGCTGTAGAAATCGGCGCTGCCTTCCAGCACCAGCGTTTCCGGGTTCAGCCAGCGATCACCGCCGGCCACCGCCACCGCGCGTTCGATGATGGCGCGCGGGGTTTCGGCCTGCACCGTGGCTGAAGCCATCACCAGCATGATCGACAGCATCATCACCTCCCGCATTTCGACTATGGATTTGTCCGGACAAATTGGCAATACTCGGGGCCATGCTTGCCCTGCTCCTCGCTGCCGCCCTCGCCCCCGGGGTCTATACCAACGAGGATGACCATTATTTCGCGCGCGAACGGAATGATCCGGCCATCCCGGCCTGGACCGGGGTGGAGGTGGCCGCCGATGGCCGCTGGCGCCGGATCGACTGGCACGGCAAGGCGTTGACCGACTGGGCCGCCGGCGACCCGCCCGGCCTTGCCCAGGGCGATGGCCGCATCAGCCTGCACAGCGCCAGCGGGCAACCCACGATGGTGAAAAAGGGCGAGACCTTCACCTGCTGGATTTCCACCCTCAAGACCGCGAAAAAGCCCGACGGCAAGGACGATTGGACCTTTGCCGCCAATCTTGTCACCCACGATGCCGGTGGCCGGGTGGTGAGCGCGGTTGACGGCGCCCCGGCGGTGGAGCTGCGGCTGCGCAACGTGGTGTGGCCGCCGCCCAGCCAGAACCGGCCGTCGCTGGTGCTCTATGTCCACACGCCGGATCAACCCAACCGCGCCGTCAGCTACAGCTGGGCCGATCCCGCCGCGAAACTGATCGGCATCAACCTGCGCTGGGTGCAGGGCAGCTGCACGCGGGGGGCACGATGAAGGCGATCCGGGCCATCGTCCGCCAGACTGGCGGGCCAGAGGTGATCGCGTGGGAGGAGGCGGTGTTGCCGCCGCCCGGCCCCGGCGAAGTGACGGTGCAGCACCGCAGCATCGGCATCAATTTCATCGACACTTATTATCGCCACGGCATCTATCCGATGGACCTGCCGGGCGGGCTGGGGCTGGAGGCGGCCGGCGTGGTGGTGGCGGTGGGGCCGGGCGTGACCCAATGGCGCGAAGGCGACCGGGTGGTGAGCTTTGGCCCCGAACGCGGCGCCTATGCCAGCCATCGCACCATCGCGGCCGCCAGCCTGTTTGCCCTGCCCGACGCGATTGACGACGACACTGCGGCGGCCGGTTTCCTGAAGGCGGCGACGGCGGAATTCCTGGTCGAACGCTGCGCCCGGGTGGAGGCCGGCTGGCCGGTGCTGGTGCACGCCGCGGCCGGCGGCGTTGGCCTGATCCTGGTGCAATGGCTGAAATCGGTGGGCGCCCTGGTGATCGGCACGGTTTCGAGCGCGGCCAAGGCCGAGGCGGCGCGCGCGGCGGGCTGTGACCATGTCATCAACTATGCCGAAACCGATGTGGCGCCGGCGGTGCGGGCGCTGACCAATGGCGCCGGCGTGCGGGTGACCTATGATGGCGTTGGCCGCTCCACCTGGGTGGCCAGCCTGGATGCCACCGGCCGGCGCGGCCTGATCGTCAATTATGGCAATGCCGATGCGGCGGTGGGGCCGGTGGAGCTCGCCGTGCTGGCGCAGAAGGGCAGCCTGGTGAACACGCGGCCGACGCTGTTTGATTATTACACCACGCCCGAGGAGCGCGCCGCCGGGGCCGCCCGCGTGTGGGACATGATCGCCTCGCGCCGGATCAGCATCAGCATCGGTCAGCGCTGGCCGCTGGCCGAGGCGGCGGCCGCCCATGCCGCGCTGGAAGGCCGGGCCACCACCGGTTCCAGCCTGCTCATCCCCTGAACGGAGTGCCTGTCATGAAAGCTGCCCTGATCACCCCGGCCCTGATCGCTGCGACCCTGATCGCCGCCCCGGCCGTGGCCGGCCCGGCCGAAGACGCGCTGCGCGCACACGGCGACCGCTGGAACGCCGCCTACAGCGCCGGCGACTGGACGGCGCTGCGCGCGCTCTATGCCGACGATGCCTGGCTGATGACCGACAAGGCCCCGGCCGCCAAGGGCGCCGACGCCATCATCGCCTATCTGAGGCGCTTCAAGGATCGCGGCGCCACGGTGAATTTCCGCTTCGAACCCGAGGATGTGCAGGCCAGAAAGCCCTTCGGCTTCGTCATTGCCCGTTACTGGATGACGGCGCAGCTGCCGGGCGGCGCGCCGCCGATCCGCACCGCTGGCCGCTCCATCCTCATCTACAAATGGCAGAAGGGCGACTGGAAGCTGTGGCGTGACATGGACAACACGACGCCGGATGTGACGCCGCAATAGCCCCTCATTCCGGCGGCTGGTGCAGCCAGGCGGCGTGCTTGGGGGCCTTTTTGGTCTGGCGCCATTCGGCCAGCATCAGCGGGGCGACCGCCTTCAGCTCGGCATATTGCTCGGCCGTGCCGATGTTGCAGGCCAGTTCCAGCCGGTGGCCGTTGGGATCGAAGAAATAGATCGACTTGAAGATGCCGTGCCAGGTCGGGCCCAGCACATCGATGCCCTGCCCTTCCAGATGCGCCTTGGCGGCGAGCAGTTCGGCCTCATTCTCCACTTCAAAGGCCAGATGCTGCACCCAGGCCGGGGTGTTGGGGTCCTTGCCCATCTCCGGCTGGTTCGGCAGTTCGAAAAAGGCCAGCACATTGCCGCCGCCGCAATCCAGGAACACGTGCATATAGGGATCATAGGCGCCGGTGGAGGGCACATGATCCTCGGCGAAGGCGGTGGTGTAGGTCATGCCCAGCACCCGTTCATACCAGGCCACGGTTTCCGCCGCGTCGCGGCAGCGATAGGCGACGTGGTGGATGCGCTTCAGGGTCGGCACGCTCATTGGGCCGGCTCCACCGCCAGCACGCCGCGGGCGATCTGGTCACGCTCGATGCTTTCGAACAGCGCCTTGAAATTGCCTTCGCCAAAGCCTTCGTCGCCCTTGCGCTGGATGAATTCGAAGAACACCGGGCCAATCACGGTTTCGGAGAAGATCTGCAGCAGCAGGCGCTTGTGTCCCGTCGTCGTGCCATCCAGCAGGATGCCGCGCGCCATCAGATCGGCCACCGGTTCACCATGGCCGGGCAGGCGTTCGTCCAGCATCTCGTAATAGGTGGCGGGCGGCGGCGTCATGAAGTTGACGCCGAGCGCCCGGAGCCGATCCCACACCGCCACCAGATCATCGCAGGCAAAGGCGATGTGCTGGATGCCCTCGCCATTGTAGGCGCGCAGGAATTCGTCGATCTGGCCATTCCCGCCCTTGGCTTCCTCGTTCAGCGGGATGCGGATCTTGCCGTCGGGCGCGGTCATCGCCTTGCTGGTCAGGCCGGTATATTCGCCCTTGATGTCGAAGAAGCGGATCTCGCGGAAATTGGCGATGCGCTCATAAAAGGCCGCCCAATGCGCCATGCGGCCGCCATAGACATTGTGGGTGAGGTGATCGATGATCTGCAGGCCCGCGCCCACGGGCTGGCGATCGACGCCGGGTTCATACACGAAATCAATGTCATAGATCGAAAGTTCCGGCCCATAACGATCAATCAGATAGATGATCGAGCCGCCAATGCCGCGAAAGCCCGGCAGGCGCAGTTCCATCGGGCCGGTGCGGCTTTCCACCGGCTCGGCACCGCGGGCCAGCGCTTCGGCATAGGCGGCGCGCGCATCCTTCACCCGCCACGCCATGCCGCAGGCGGAGGGGCCGTGTTCGGCCGCGAAATACCAGGCCGGGCTGTGCTTTTCATAATTGGCGATGAGGTTGATGCCGCCCTGCCGCCACAGCTGCACATCCTTGGAGCGGTGGCGGGCCACCAGCGCAAAGCCCATGGCGGCGAACACCGGTTCGAGCACACCCTTTTCCGGCGCGCAGAATTCGATGAATTCAAAGCCATCAAGGCCCAACGGATTTTCGAACAGATCGGCCATGGTGCAGCCCCTCAAGCCAGCAAATGCGCAATGATGCGCCAATCATAGGCCGGAATCACCCCACAAGGCGTGCGAAATGCGCCATGGTTGCGCGGATTCGTGCACGGATGCTGCATGAAAGGCGGATTTATCGCACGGATGCACGAGGGAAGATGGTGCAATGCAGCGCAGTGGCGGGCGCATGGGGGCTGCACATGGGCCGCAAAGCGGCTAGCATGGCGCGATGCGGGGATCAGCACGGTGACGGACACGGCAAGTTCAACGGCAGCAGGGGCGCCTGCAGTGGGCGCCAACCTGTTCCTCAGCCATGCCAGTGCCGATCTGGCAGCGGCCAAGCGGCTGGTGGCCGCGCTGGAACAGGCGGGATATCGCCTGTGGTGGGATGGCATGCTGCAGGGCGGCGAAGCCTTTCAGACCAGCATCGAGGCCGCGCTGGAACGGGCGGATGCCGTGGTGGTGCTGTGGTCCGCCGTGGCCAACGACAGCCATTGGGTGCGCGATGAGGCCGCCGTGGCGCGCGATCGTGGCCGGCTGGTGCCGTTGAGCCTGGATGGCGTGCTGCCGCCGCTGGGCTTTCGCCAGGTGCAGACGATCGATGTTTCGGGCTGGAACGGCCGCACCGAGGCGCCGGAATTTCAACGGGTGCTGGCGGCGGTGGCCGGCGTGTCGGGCAAGCCGGTGCCGGTGCGCCCGCCGCCGGCCGCGGCACCGGCGGCGGCCAGCGGGATCAACCGGCGCTGGCTGCTGGCCGGTGGCGGGGTGGCGGCGGTGGCCGTGGCCGGCGTGGCCGGCTGGCGGCTGCTGACGCCGGCTGCGGACAATCCCACCGGCAGCATCGCCGTGCTGCCCTTCCGCAACCTGTCGGGCCGGGCCAGCGATGATTATTTTGCCGAAGGCCTGGCCGAAGAGCTGCGCACGACTCTGAGCCTCAACCGCCAGTTGCTGGTGAGCGGCGCAGCGTCGGCCGGCGGGTTTCGCGAAAGCGCCGCCGATCCGCGCCAGATCGCCCGCGCGCTGGGCGTGTCGTCGCTGTTGTTGGGGGCGGTGCGGCCGGCGGGGGACCGGGTGCGCATCACCGCCCGGCTGGTGGACGGGACCAACGGCCTTGAACGCTGGAGCGAGAGTTTCGACCGCAAATTGGCGGACGTGCTGGCGGTGCAGGCCGAAATTGCCACCAGCGTGGCGGATTCGCTGTTGTCCAGCCTGTTGCAGGATGGCGGCTGGCGGGCGCAGCGGCCAGGCGGCACCGGCAATGCCAAGGCCTTTGATGCCTATATCAAGGGCCAGGCCCTGTATCAGGCCAGCGCCTCCACCGACGGCGATCGGGCTGCGCTGGCCGCCTTTGATGCCGCACTGGCGGCCGATCCGGGCTATGCCGCCGCCCATGCCGCGCGGGCGCGCTGCCTCACCTCCATCGCCAACATGGATCCCGATCCGGCCGGCACCGCCAGCCGGCGTGCCCAGGCCCTGGCCAGCGCCCGCAAGGCCATCGCGCTGGCCCCCGACATGGCGGAAGGCCATGCCGCCCTGGGCTTCATCCTGATGGGCCAGCTCGATCTGGCCGGCGCCCGCGACCCCTATCAGCGCAGCTTTGAACTGGGGCTGGGCAATGCGCCAATCCTGGCCAGCTATGCCGAATTTGCCGCCAACATGGGCGATTTCGCCCCGGCGGCCGATGCGGCGGCGCGGGCCCGGCGGCTTGATCCGCTCAACCCCGGCGTGTTCCGCAGCGCCGGGCTGGTGGCCTTTGGCGCCCGCGACTATGCCGCCGCCCGCGCCCCGCTGGAATCGGCGCTCAGCCTCAATCCCAAGGCCGGCGTGGTTCACCGCCTGCTGGGCGACATGGCGCTGGCCCAGGGCGATCCCGCCAGCGCCCGCGCCCATTATGCGCAGGAACCGTCAACCGCTTCGCGCCTGCGCGGGCTGGCGGTGGCCGATGCCCGGCTGAACGGCCGCGCCGCCGGCGAGCTGCATATGCAGGCATTGATCAAGGCCTATGGCGATGCCGCCCTGTTCCAGCAGGCCGAGGTGCTGGCCCAGTGGGGCGAGGGGGACAAGGCGATGGCGGCGCTGGAACAGGCACTGGCGCTGCGCGATTCCGGCCTGGTGCTGGCGCGCAATGATCCGTTGCTCGATCCGCTGCGCGAACGGCCGGCCTTCCAGGCACTGCTGCGCCGCATCGGGCTGACGGCCTGATTGCTGCGCCCGCGTTGGACAGGCCGGCGCGAATGTCGCACCCTTGGCCAACCCGGGCGTGCCGGGGTCGATTCGCACGCGCCTTTGATTGGGGGACCATCATGAACCGCACCTGGATTCTGGCCGCTGGCCTGATCGCCGCCACCACCCTTTCCGCCTGCAACAAGAAGGAAGAGGCGCCGGCCGCCGAAGCCCCGGCCGCCGAAGCGGCTGCGCCGGCCGAAGCCGCACCGGCTGCCGATGCCATGGCGCCGGCCGCCGATGCCGCCGCCCCGGCCGCTGATGCGATGGCGCCGGCGGCCGATGCCGCCGCGCCGGCCGCCGACGCGGCCAGCGACGACAAGGTGAACGACGTCAACAAGCAGCGCTGATCCGCGCCGCACAGGCTTGGCAAAGGGGGCGGTGCCTGGCGTGGCCGGGTGCCGCCCCTGCCATTTTGCGCACGGGCGTTGCGTCACCTCGCGCTTCACCCTACGCTTTGTGCATGCTTGACCAATTTGATCTCAAGATCCTGCAGATCTGGCAACAGCGCGGCGACATCGGCCCGGTGGAGATGAGCGAGGCGATCGCGTTGTCGGCCTCGCAATGTTCGCGGCGCATGGCGGCACTGAAACGCGATGGCCTGGTGCGCGGATTTCGCGCCATCCTGGATGCGCCATCGGTGGGCATTGGCCTGATGGCCTATGTGCTGATCACCATGAAAAGCCATGGCCCCGATGCCGCCGAGGCGTTCCGCGCCCGCATCATGGCGCTGGACGAGGTGCTGGAATGCCAGAAGCTGACCGGGGAGGCCGACATCATCCTGAAGGTCGCCACCCGCGATCTGGCCAGTTTCAATCAGCTGCTCAGCCACCGCATCCTGGCGGCGCCGGAAGTGGCGACGGCACGATCCTCCATCATCCTGGAGGATGTGAAGAGCACCACCGCCCTGCCGCTGGCCCCGGTTCAGAAGAAGGCCTGAAGCCCGGTCTGTGCGCGCCCGAGGATGAGGGCGTGGACATCGTGGGTGCCCTCATAGGTGTTGACGGCTTCCAGGTTCATCACGTGGCGGATGACGCCATATTCATCGGAAATGCCGTTGCCGCCGTGCATGTCGCGCGCCTCGCGGGCGATGGCGAGCGCCTTGCCGCAATTGTTGCGCTTGAGCAGCGAGATCGCCTCGGGCGCGAGGCGCTTTTCGTCCATCAGCCGGCCGCCGGCCAGCGCGGCGGTGAGGCCCAGCGTGATCTCGGTCTGCATGTCGGCCAGCTTCTTCTGCACCAGCTGGGTCGCGGCCAGCGGCCGGCCGAACTGCTTGCGATCCAGCGTGTATTGCCGCGCCGCGTGCCAGCAATACTCGGCCGCGCCCATCGCGCCCCAGGCAATGCCATAGCGCGCATTGTTCAGGCAGCCGAACGGGCCGGCTAGGCCTTCCACGCCCTTCAGGATGCGATCTTCGGGCAGATGGACATCGGCCAGCAC
>CAZAWH010000079.1:0-13141 GCA_964488775.1 uncultured Sandarakinorhabdus sp.
GGGCTTTGGCGGCGGCGCCATGGTGGGAAGCCCGGCGGCCGATGCGCTGATGGCGGCGACCGGCAGCCCGGCGCAGACCATGCTGATCATGGCCGGCACCTATGCGCTGGCCATGACGGCGGGGGCGCTGGCCTTCCGCCTGCCCGCGGCCGGCTGGCACCCGCCCGGCCGCCCGGAAAGCATTGCCGGCGGCCGCTTCGTGCCGCTGGCGGTTGCGGTGCGCACCCCGCAATTCTGGCTGGTGTGGTGCGTGCTGCTGATGAACGTGTCGGCCAGCATCGGCATCATCGGCCTCGCCTCCCCCATGGTGCAGGAACTCTTCGCCGGCCGCCTGATCGGCCAGCCGGCCCTGCCCTTCGAGGCGCTGGACGATGGCCAGAAGACCGCCATTGCCACCATCGGTGCAGCGTTCGTTGGCCTGATCAGCCTGTTCAACATTGCCGGCCGCTTTGTCTGGTCATCGCTGTCGGATCGCATCGGGCGGCGGCCGCTTTATCTGGTGATGCTCGGCCTTGCCGGCCTCCTCTATGGCCTGCTGTTGCCCACCGGCCCGGCGCTGCCGCTGTTCCTCGCCGCCTTCGCGCTGATCGCCTCGATGTATGGCGGCTGCTTTGCGGCGGTGCCAGCCTGGCTGGCCGATCTGTTCGGCACCCGCCAGGTTGGCGCCATCCACGGCCGCCTGCTCACCGCCTGGTCCACCGCCGGCGTGCTGGGGCCGTTGCTGGTCGCCTATGTCCGCGATGCCAGCCTGGCCGCCGGCACGGCCCGCGCCGATGTCTATGGCCCCATCTTCCTCGCGCTGGCCGGCCTGCTGGGCCTTGGCATCCTCGCCGCCGCGGCCGTGCGCCCGCTGCCGGCCCAGCTGTGGCAGGATGATCCCGCTGGCACCCCCGCTGCCGGCGGCCCGGCCAGCACCGCCCGGGTTCACTGGCCGCTGCGGCTGGCGGCCTGGGCGCCGGTGCTGCTGCCGCTGGCCTGGGGCGGCTGGTTCACGCTGGGCAAGGCGCTGCTGCTGCTTTGAGCTGGGAATCAAAAGGGGGCTGCCGATTTCCCGACAGCCCCCACATTGTCATCCGGTCGCGAAAGGCCGGTGTCTGGTGTGTCAGCGAACCCCGAACTCAACCGGGGCCACCAGCGCCTTCGCGCCAATGATGAAGCAATGAGACACTGGATCACCTCCTTTCAGCTTGTTGAACAAGGCCTGCAGTGTCAGAGGAATGCGCCATGATCGCAAGGGGCAAAATCGCGCAGCTGCGCATTGGGCGTCCGCAACCGGTGGCGGGCGTGGCCCTGCCCACCGCCTATCACCGCCAGCCGGTGGCCGGCCCGGTGGCGGTCGGGCTGCTTGGGCTTGACGGTGATCAGGTTGGCAACCCCCGCGTGCACGGCGGGCCCGACAAGGCGGTCTATGCCTATCCGGCGTCGGGCTATACCGGCTGGATCGCCGAATTCCCGGAATTTGCCGCCCGCTTCGTGCCCGGCGCCATGGGCGAGAATCTGGTGGTCGACGGCCAGGATGAAGCCAGCCTGTGCCTGGGTGACATCATCCGCTGCGGCACCGCCACGCTGCAGATTGCCCAGATCCGGGAACCCTGCTCCACCTTTGCCGCCGTGCTGGGCAGCAAGCGGGTGGTCAAGGCGATGACGCTGTCGGGCCGCTGCGGCTGGTATTTCCGGGTGCTGGAACCCGGCCAGATTGCCCCCGGCGATGGCCATGACGTGATCGAACGGCCCAACCCGGCCTGGCCGATCAGCCGCTTCACCCCGATTGCCGCCGGCCGGGCCGGCAAGCTGGACGAGCTGCTGGAACTGGCGGCGATGCCGGCCCTCACGCCTCGCTGGCGGCAGAAACTGGCCGATCGGGCAGAGCAGCTGCGGCGCGGGCCGTTCTGAGCGCCTTGTATTCCAAAAGGGCGATCACGCCGGCCCCCAGCACGAACGGCACGAAGGTGTACATCAGGCGGAACAGCGCCACCGCCGCCAGCACGCCCGCCTTGTCCGCATCCGGCATCAGGCCGACGATCACCAGTTCGAACACCCCGATGCCGCCCGGCGCATGGGCCAACGCGCCCGACACCATGGCAACGGCATAGATGACGAGGAAGGTGAGCAGATCGGGCACCCCCGCCACTGGCAGCAGCAGGATGTAGAGCGCGCCCCCGGCAAAGGCGAGATCGATGGTGCCGATGGCAATCTGCTGCAGGGTTTCCTTGCCGTTTGGAATGGTGAAGCGATAGCGCCACAGCCGGAATTCCCGCCGCCAGGTGGAGGCAAGGATGGTGTAGGCCAGCACGCCGGCCAGGAACAGCGCGCCGATGAACTCCTCCACCGCCGGCGGTGCCCATTCGCGCAGCTGCTGCGGCATCAGCGTTGGCGACACCACCAGCCCGACGCCGGCCACGAAGATGATGCCCAGCCAGAAGGTCCAGCCGCAGAGCAGGATGATCATGGCGATATCGGCCGGCCGCACCCCTTCGCGGGTGTAGATGCGATAGCGCACGGTGCCACCGGTGAGGATCGTCACGCCCAGCGTGTGGCTCATGGTGAAGCTGGAAAAACTCGCCGCGGCCAGCGTGGGCCAGCCGATCCTGTAACCGAGGTGGCGGGTGGCGAACCAGTCATAGCCGACCAGCACGACATAGGAGAGGAAGGTGGAGATGGCGGCAAAGCCGATCAGATGCGCCGGCGTCGAATTGATCTCGTGGATGACGTCGTCCAGCGTGACCTGGCCGGAAATCTTCTTGAGGCCCCACACCGCCAGGCCCAGCACCAGCAGGCCCAGCGCGGCGCCGGCCCAGGTCGTCCAGGTGGCGCGCGGGCGCTGGATGGCGGCACCGGCCGCCGGGGCCGTGGTTTCCGCTTGTTCTGCCGACACGCCCAGACGCCTCATCCTTTGCACACACCGGTGGGCCCGGAGGGATTCGAACCCCCAACCTAGCCGTTATGAGCGGCCAGCTCTAACCGTTGAGCTACAGGCCCTGCCCGGTGCCTCGCGGTTAGCGGAACATGGTGGAAATGGGAAGGCCGGGCTGGCGTGCGCAGAGGACGCTTGGTCGCAGGACAAAAAAAGGGCCGGATGCGGGGGGTGCATCCGGCCCTGAATTTCGCCCGGAAAGGCGCCGGGAGGGGAGGAGTGGCGCGTCCGGGCTGGCAGTCAACACCAAGGGGGGGAGGCGGTGCTGCTGCCGGCCGGGTGAGCCGCAAGGGAGGGGAGGGAGCGGCGGACCCGGCGTTGCCGCTATCGCGGCGACACGTGTTATCTACGGATTCGCCGGCTCTTTTTGCACTGCACAATATCGCGTTGCAGCCATGCATTATTTGCATGGGCCCAAGGGAGAGGCCCGCGCAGCCGTTTGATTTTGCGCAAATTTCCGTCGCGGCCCCAAAGGCTGCGACAGGCTGCCTCACATATCGAGCGCCTGGTTGGTCATGCGGTCGACCAGAAAATCCCGCAGCGCGGCAATGCGCAGGGAGCGGCGCAGTTCGGATGGATAGGTGAAGAAGGTGCGGAACACCGGCCCTTCCACCTGGGGCAGCACCACCCGCACCCGTCCCGACGAGCGGATCAGATAGGAGGGCAAGGCCGCGATGCCGGCCCCGGCCTCCACCGCCTGCAACACGCCATGGCTGTTGTTGATGGTCAGCGCTGCCAGGCGGGGATGGCCTTCGTGGCCCAGTTCCAGGATCCAGTTGATCCCCTTCAGATAATCCGGCGCCGCATCGCCATAGGCAATCAGGCGGTGCGCCTCCAGATCGGCGATGCTCTTCGGTTCGCCATGGCGGGCCAGATATTCGGGGCTGGCGACCAGATAATGGCGGATGTTGGCCAGCGGCCGCTGCATCAGCTCACTCTGGAACGGCCGGTGGAAGCGGATGGCGACATCGGCCTCGCGCTTGGCCAGATCCAGATCGGCATCGGTCAGCATCAGGTGGACGCTGATATCGGGATAGAGATCAAGGAAATCGCCAAGCTGCCGCGCCAGCCAGGTCGAACCGAACGAGACGGTGGTGGTGAGCCGGATCGCGCCGGTTGGCCGGTCGCGGCTGGCATCGATGGCCTGGGCGGCGCGGTCGATGCGCTCGTGCATGTCGGCCGTGGCGCTGCGCAGCTGCTCGCCCTCGTGCGTCATGGCGAGGCCGCGGGCGTGGCGGTGGAACAGCTTGGCGCCCAGGCTCTCCTCCAGCGCGGCAATCTGGCGCGACAGGGCGGGCTGGCTCATGTGCAGCCGGCGGGCGGCTTCGGTGAAGCTGCCGGCGTCGGCCACGACATCGAACAGGCGCAGCTTTTCCCAATCCAGATTGATGCCCGGCTGCACGTGTCTCCCCTGCCCTGCGCCCCCTGCCCCGCTCAGGCCTCAACCGTGCGCCAGAAAGCGTTCGGCTTCAAGCGCGGCCATGCAGCCCATGCCGGCCGCCGTCACCGCCTGGCGATACAGCTTATCCTTCACGTCGCCGGCGGCAAACACGCCGGGCACGCTGGTGGCCGTGCTGTCGGGCGCAGTGATGATATAGCCCTCGTCATCCATGGTCAGCTGGCCGGCGAACAGGCTGGTTGCCGGCACATGGCCGATGGCGACGAACAGGCCATCGGCCGGCAGGCGCCGGGTGCTGCCGTCGCGGGTGTCGCGCAGGGTGACGGCCTCCACCTTCAACGGCATGTCGGCCCCATGCACCTCCGCCACTTCGGCGTGCCAGTGCATCACCACCTTGGGGTTTTCCAGCAGGCGGGCCTGGTTGGTCTTGTCGGCCCTGAGTTCGCCGCGGCGGTGGACGAGGTGGACCCGGGAGGCAAACTTGGTGAGGAACATCGCCTCTTCCACCGCAGTGTTGCCGCCGCCGACCACCACGACCTCCTTGCCGCGGAAGAAGAAGCCATCGCAGGTGGCACAGGCCGAAACGCCAAAGCCGCGATACCTGGTCTCGCTGTCCAGCCCCAGCCAGCGGGCCTGGGCGCCGGTGGCGATCACCAGCGTGTCCGCCGTCCAGCCCTGGCCGCTGTCGGTTTCCAGCACGAACGGGCGCTGCGACAGGTCAACCCTGGTCACGATGTCGGTGATGATCTCGGCGCCGACGTGGCGAGCCTGCGCCTCCATCTTCACCATCAGGTCGGGGCCCATCACCATGGTCTCCCCCGGCCAGTTTTCCACCTCGGTGGTGATGGTCAACTGGCCGCCGGGCTGCAGCCCCTGGATCAGCACCGGCGCCAGCATGGCCCGCGCGGCATAGACGGCCGCGGTGTAACCGGCCGGGCCGGAACCGATGATGAGCAGCTTGGCGTGACGGGACATGAATGCGAATCTCCAGTTTGCCGGCCGGGCGGCCGCGCGCGTTGCGCCTGACTTAAGGCAAATTGCCGGCATTTCCAGCCCACAGCGGCCTGCCGGTGCGGGCTTGCGCAAAGGCCGCAGTTATCACACTGCATCTTGCGCGCTTTTGAAACAATGTTATCAATCTCGGCACGTAAAGATTGGAGTCTTGCCCTTGGTTCACCGTTCGCGCCTGCCGATCGACGATATTGACCGGGTGATCCTGCGCCATCTGCAATCCGAAGGCCGCATCACCAACGTCGATCTTGCCACCCGCGCCGGGCTCACCGCGCCGCCCTGCCTGCGCCGAGTGCGCGCGCTGGAAGACAATGGGGTGATCCGCGGCTATCACGCCGATCTCGACAGCGTGGCGCTGGGCTATGGCATCACCGTGTTTGCCATGGTCAGCCTGAAAAGCCAGGCCGAAGCCGATCTGCGCGCCTTTGAGGACCATGTCGCCAGTCTGCCGCAGGTGCGCGAATGCCATATGCTGAACGGCGAGATTGATTTCATGCTGAAGGTGGTTGCCCACGATCTGCAGGAATTCCAGAAGTTCCTGACCAGCCAGCTGACCCCGGCCCCCAATGTCGAAAGCGTGAAGACCAGCTTCGTCATCCGCACCAGCCTTTCAAGGCCCGGCGTCCCGGTGGATTGAGGTCAGAGCGCCCGCGTCACCCGAAAGCCGAGCCAAGGCGCCATTGCAGTGGGCGTGCCCGGCATGCGCCGAGCGCTGCGCACATCTGACGGTGGATTGGCCCACGAACCACCCCGAACCGCTCGATGCGGGCATTTGGGCGTGACATTGGCCTTGCCGTCGTTCGGCACGCCGAAATAGCCGACGTCCATGCAATCCAGCGTCCATTCCGCAACATTGCCGTGCATATCGTGCAGCCCGAACGCATTGGCGGGAAACCCGGCCACCGGCACCGCCTGTTTGAAGATGTCAGAGATATTGGCATCATCGGTAATGATCGCATCACCGGTATTCCACGGCGTTTCGGTGCCGGCGCGCGCCGCATATTCCCATTCCGCTTCCGAGGGCAGGAAGTAGAGCTCGCCGGTCTTCCTGCTCAGCCAATCGGCATAGCTGCGCGCGGCGACCCAACTCATCCCGGTCGCCGGGCGGCTGCCCAGGCCCAGCTTTGGCCCTGGGCAGCCGCCTTCGACCACGCAGGCATCCCATTCATCGGCAGTGATTTCCGTCTTGCCCATGGCAAAGGCACGGCCAATGGTGACCTGGTGGCGCGGGCCCTCATTGGCTTGCCGGTCTTCCTCGCTGGCCGGCGAGCCCATCAAGAAGCGGCCAGGCGGGATCACCACCATGTCGGGACAGACGATGGCACAGTCCCGAAACACGGTGCCCACTGAGCGCGGCGATGAGACCCTGGCCACTGTTGATGCGGTCAACAGCTCGGCTTCTTTCTGCATTGCCTCGGCGCGCTGCGCCTGGGCTTGGCGTCGTTGGGCATCGCTGAATGTTGGCGCAAGCCCCACAGACACTTCCCCCAAATAGTCGGCCTGCACGACATAATCCTTGAAACCTGAGTTCAAGGAGCCTGCAGTCACAGTATACGGACCCCCTCCCGCAACAAATTCACCATAGGTCTGATAATATGTCCCGACCTTACCCAACCGATAAGAGCCTTCAGTCATCAAATTACCAGAGTTATTAAGAATACATTGTTTATCGTTTCTGACATGGATGGCATAATAAGCCCCGTCAACTCTTTCCTGTTTTGCCGAAATTCGATATCGCTCTCCAGGCTTAGTATTCAGTGTAAAGCAGCGAATACCTGCCTGCTGGCCATATTGATTGGTGCGGATATCACCGACCCTGGGGACACCAGAAACCAGCAAGGAAGGATCAACTGGGACAGCAGCCTTGACGATGGCACCGTCCGTGCTCTTGACTTCGAGCGTGACTGACTCGCCTTCCCGCACCACGGCCAATGTGAAAGCGGAACCGACCGGCACGCTCTGTACGGCGTCGTCAATTGTTCGATCAGACACCGGTACGCCATTCACGCTCATGATGATGTCGCCGGTTCGCAAGCCCGCCACCGCTGCTGGAGAGCCTTGAAGCACATCCACGACCACATGGCCGTTGCCCCCCTTGCCTTTTTGTTGGGCGACCAATGACGCCGGTGCCCGCGACAGTTTGACGCCAATGACTGGAGCGGCCACGACCTGTGCCGGAACAACGATAGAAATGAGCGCCAGGCACCAATCAAATTTCCGCACCCAGGCCTCCTTCATGAACGACAATAGCCGGCAATTTTCGCATCACAGCGATAGGTCCGCCGCGACGCCACGATCAGGCCATAGCGCGCCGCCTGATCGATGTTGGGCGATCCGGATTTGCGGGGATTGATGCCATAATTGCAGCCCCACACATGGTTGTTGCCATACATGCCCAGATCGCGCGGCAGCGTATCGGTGTCGCAGGCATATCTGATGTCATTGGGATTGCGGTGATCGGCCATGCTGTTGGTGACGGGGCCATGGCAGAAACTCTGGCCAAACAGCTTGCCGCGCTCCGGATTCAGCGGGCACACCACCACGCCTTCCAGCATGGCGATGATTTCTGCCGGCGGCGGCCTTGTGACGGCAGGCGGTTGTGCGGCGGCCATGGCGACACGCTGCGGTGGCGGCGGAACGGGCGGCACCGTCGGTGCGGCGGCCTGACGGCGGGCGATCACCTCTGCGGCACGGCGGGCCTCGATCTGCTGCGGCGTCAATGAAGGTGACTGCGGGGGAGCCGTGCCCGCCCCGCCCTGACGCGGAACCGAAGCCGGCGGCCGTTGCGCGGCGGCACGGTCGATTGCAGCTTGCTGGGCCTCACGCTGCAACTGCCGTTGCCGCAGGTTCAACTCGGCCAGCCGGCGTTCATTGGCGGTATCAGCGGCGATGGACTGGCCCATCGCCGTGCCGACCTGGCGGGCAACGCCCATCAGGGTTTGCGCCAGATAGGCATCGGCCCGGGCCTGATTCTCGGCAATCTGCTGCTGGCGGGCGCGCTGTTCGGCGGCCGCGATTTCTTGCTCGATGCGAGCGCGCTCTTCGGCCAGCTTGCGCTCTTCAGCGGCAATGCGTGCGGCTTCTGCGGCGCGGGCCTTTTCGGCCTCATAGGCCGCCACCTGTCGCTCCATCAGCGCCCGTCGCGATGACGGCCCGGCGGTTGGAACGGTCGACGGCGCTGCATCGCGGCCGGCAGCGGCTTCGGCTGATCCTGTTATCTCGGAACGGGCTGAAAAAACACCCTGTGCCGGCCCAGACACATACAGAAGATAGCGCCCACCTGCTGCAACAAAGTCCAGCGTTGCCGTGTGCGCCGGTCCCGAAACAACCGCTTCGACCAAGCTGGAGGTGGGGGGACACAGCGCTCCACGCGCAATGCGCGCGTTGGGCAGGAACGACTTGCCTTCCACGATGATGCGGACCCGTTCGCCGGCCTTTGGCATCAGGGCATAACAACGGCCCGGATTTGCCGATGCATCATCGGCAGGAAGCGGGCGGGACGTTACAATCCCGTTGCTCGGCCAGATTTCCGGCGGGAACGATGCGACACCAGCAAGCATGGCAAAAGCCAATGACCACATCCTGTCCTCGCTGAGGCCGTTCAAGCGTCCGGAAGAAATACACCAACATAAATCAAAAACAAGGACGGTTGCCTGACCACACTTTCAAGGCCCGGCGTCCCGGTCGATTGAGCCAGAACGGCCGGGCAGCAGGGGGAAGGCCAGCGCCAGCCCGGCGACAAAGCCGCCGACATGGCCGGCCACGGCCAGATCAATCCCCTGCCCCAGCATCACCACGCCGGCCAGCCATTGCACCACGGCCCAGGCCAGGCCCAGCTTGAGGGCCAGCCCCAGCCGGTTGGCGGCCATGCCGGCGCGGGCCTGGTTGATCAGCAGCGCCTGCGCCCCGATCAGCGCCGATATCGCCCCCGACGCGCCCAGCACCGGCACCGGGCTGGCCGGGTTGACCGCCCATTCGGCCAGCGCCGCCGAGACACCGCCGGCGAGATAGAGAATGAGCAGCCGCCCACTGCCATAGACCGGTTCCAGCAGCCGCCCCATCGCCAGCAGCATCAGCATGTTGACGCCCAGATGCAGCAGGCCGCCATGCAGGAACTGGCTGGTCACTAGGCTGGCCAGCGCCGGCAGCAGCGACCCCGACCCGGCCAGCGCCAGGGACAGCCGGGCCGGCACCATGGCCCCGGCCAGCGTTGCCAGCCGATCCATGTCAGGGCCGGCCATGAACAGCAGCGCCGCCACCGCGGCATTGGCCAGTAGCAGCAGCAGCGTGACGGGATGGGCGCGCGTCATCGCGGCGCCGCCCGCATGGCTGACGGGACGCAGCGGATCAGATGAATTCGATCGTCTCGATCAGATAATATTTGTCGCCCGACGGGGTGTTCACTTCCACCTCGTCGCCCTTGCGGCGGCCGATCAAGGCGCGGCCCAGCGGGGAGGAAAAGCTGATCCGGCCGGCCTTCACATCGGCTTCATGCTGGCCAACGATCTGATATTTCACCGGCTTGTCGTCTTCATCGAGCAGGTGGACCGTGGCGCCAAACACCACCTTGTCGCCCGAAAGCGTCTTGGGATCGATCACGATGGCGCGGGCCAGCATGTCTTCCAGCTCGATCACCTGGGCTTCGATCTGGCCCTGACGCTCCTTGGCGGCATGATATTCGGCGTTTTCCGAAAGATCGCCATGGGCGCGCGCTTCCTCGATGGCTTCCACCACCGCCGGCCGCTCGACTTCCTTCAGCTGCCGCAGCTGCACCAGCAGGGCTTCATGCCCGGTTGGCAGCATCGGCACCTTGTCCAAACTCGCCATGGTTTTTCGTTTTTCCTGCAAGTCGTTTCAAAGATTTGCCCCTGAAGGCACGCCGAATTGACGTGGCCGCCAGGGGCTGTTCAACGGGCCCGCCGGCCCATCAGGATTGGTGATGATAGGATTGAAGCGGCCGAACTTCAAGGCTGTGTCGGCGCAGGGCCGCAATCGCCGCCACCGCGGCCCGGCTGGCGGGCGCCGTGGTGTAATAGGGCACACGGCCATAGAGCGCCGATGCCCGGATCGACTGGCTGTCCTTCAGCGACTGCAACCCTTCGGTGGTGTTGAAGATCAAGGCGATCTCGCCATCCTTGATGCGGTCAACAATGTGCGGCCGGCCTTCGGCCACCTTGTTCACCTGCTCCACCGGGATGCCGGCGGCGGTCAGCGTCGCGGCCGTGCCGCTGGTGGCCACCAGCTGGAATCCCATCGTCACCAGATCGCGCGCCGCATCGATGATCTGCGGCTTGTCGCTGTCCTTCACGCTGATGAACACGCGGCCGGCGTCGGGCAGTTTGGTGAAGGCGCCGAGCTGGCTCTTGGCAAAGGCGGTGGCGAAATCGGCATCAATGCCCATCACCTCGCCGGTGGAGCGCATTTCAGGGCCCAGCACCGGATCCACGCCCGGGAAGCGGGCAAAGGGGAACACGGCTTCCTTGACCGCGATATGATCGCCGACATTGCGCGGCGACAGATCAAAGCCCGACAATTTCTCGCCGGCCATCACGCGGGCGGCGATCTTGGCAACCGGGATGCCGGTGGCCTTGGCCGTGAACGGCACGGTGCGGCTGGCGCGCGGGTTCACCTCGATCAGATAGACCACCCCATCCTGCACGGCGAACTGCACGTTCATCAGGCCCTTCACCTTGAGCGCGCGGGCCAGCACACCGGTCTGCCGTTCGATTTCGGCCACGATGTCAGCGGGCAGGCTGTAGGGCGGCAGCGAGCAGGCGCTGTCACCGCTGTGCACCCCGGCCTCTTCGATATGCTGCAGCACGCCGGCGACATGCACGGTCTCGCCATCGGCCACCGCGTCCACGTCCACCTCGATGGCGTCGCGCAGATAGCGGTCGATCAGCACCGGCGACGTGCCCGAGACCACCACCGCCTCGCGGATATAGGTTTCCAGCTGGGCGCGGGTGTCGACAATCTCCATGGCGCGGCCGCCCAGCACATAGGACGGGCGCATCAGCACCGGATAACCGATGGTCTCGGCCACCTTCACCGCCTCTTCGGCGCTGCGGGCGATGCCGTTGTCGGGCTGCTTCAGGCCCAGCTGGTTGATCAGGGCGGCAAAACGCTCCCGGTCTTCGGCCAGATCGATGCTGTCGGGGCTAGTGCCCAGGATCGGGATACCGGCATCCTGCAGCGCCTGCGCCAGCTTCAGCGGGGTCTGGCCGCCCAGTTGCACCACCACGCCGACCAGTTCGCCATTCTTCTGTTCGGTGTGCAGGATCTCCAGCACATCCTCGGCGGTGAGCGGCTCGAAATAGAGCCGGTCCGACGTGTCATAATCGGTCGACACGGTTTCCGGGTTGCAGTTGACCATGATGGTCTCATAGCCCGCCTCATCCAGGGCGAAGCAGGCATGGCAGCAGCAATAATCGAATTCGATGCCCTGGCCGATACGGTTGGGCCCGCCGCCCAGGATGACGATCTTCCGGGCGTCGCTGGGGTTGCTCTCGCAATCGGGCACGCCAAAGCTGGGCGCCTCATAGCTTGAGTACATATAGGGCGTCTTGGCGGCGAACTCGCCGGCGCAGGTGTCGATGCGCTTGAACACCGGGCGCACATCCAGGGCGCGGCGGGCGGCGGCGACCTCGGCCTCGCTGGTGCCGGCAAGCCTGGCCAGCCTGGCATCGGAAAAGCCCAGCGATTTCAGACGGCGGAACCCGGCGGCATCGGTGGGCAGGCCATTGGCCTTCACGCCGGCTTCCACCGCGATCAATTCCTGCATCTGGCGCAGGAACCAGGGTTCGAACCTGGCAATCTGGTGGATGCGCTCCACGCTCATCCCGGCGCGCAGGGCGTCAGCCGCCACCAGCAGGCGGTCCGGCGTCGGGCTCGACAGCGCCGCCTCGATCTCCTCGATGCTGGCGCCCTTCAGATGCTCCAGTTCGTCAAAGCCGGTCAGGCCGGTCTCGAGCCCGCGCAGCGCCTTCTGCACGCTTTCCTGCCAGTTGCGGCCGATGGCCATCACCTCGCCGACCGACTTCATCGCGGTGCCAAGCAGCGGCTGCGCGCCCTTGAACTTTTCAAAGGCAAAACGCGGGATCTTGGTGACGATATAATCGATGGTCGGTTCGAACGAGGCCGGCGTGGCGCCGGTGATGTCGTTCATGATCTCGTCCAGCGTGTAGCCGACGGCGAGCAGCGCCGCGACCTTGGCGATCGGGAAGCCGGTGGCCTTTGACGCCAGCGCCGACGACCGCGACACGCGCGGGTTCATCTCGATCACCACCAGGCGGCCATCCTTGGGATTGACCGCGAACTGCACGTTGGAGCCGCCGGTTTCCACCCCGATCTCGCGCAGCACCGCGATGCTGGCGTTGCGCATGATCTGATATTCCTTGTCGGTCAGCGTCAGCGCCGGGGCGATGGTGATGCTGTCCCCGGTGTGGACGCCCATCGGATCGATATTCTCGATGGAACAGATGATGATGGCATTGTCCGCCTTGTCGCGGACCACCTCCATCTCATACTCCTTCCAGCCCAGCACGCTTTCTTCCACCAGCACTTCGGTGGTGGGGCTGGCATCCAGGCCGCCGGTGACGATGCGGATGAACTCTTCCCGGTTGTAGGCGATGCCGCCGCCGGTCCCGCCCATGGTGAAGCTGGGCCGGATGATGGACGGCAGGCCGACATGTTCGAGCGCCGCCAGCGCTTCCTCCACGCTGTGGGCGATGCGGCTGCGCGGCGATTCCAGCCCGATCTTGTCCATCGCATCGCGGAACTTCAGCCGGTCCTCGGCCTTGTCGATGGCCTCGGCATCG
>CAZAWH010000080.1:0-13114 GCA_964488775.1 uncultured Sandarakinorhabdus sp.
CCCTTTGGTCGGCACCTCCCCCACAGGGGGAGGATCTGGACGAGATTGCCTTGCCCGCTCCCCCGCGGGGGTCTATCGCTTCCCCCATGTCGGAACCCGCCATCAGCCTTCGCGGCCTCACCAAGACCTATGCCGGCGGCAAGCAGGCGCTGAAAGGGATTGATCTGGATATCCCGCGCGGCAGCATCTTTGGCCTGCTGGGCCCCAACGGCGCCGGCAAATCGACGACGATCAACATCCTGGCCGGCCTGGTGAACAAGACGGCGGGCAGCGCGCGCATCTGGGGCTTTGATATCGACGAGCACCCGCGCAACGCCAAGGCCAGCATCGGCATCGTGCCGCAGGAACTGGTGTTCGATGCGTTTTTCACACCGTTTGAAACGCTGGAACTGCAGGCCGGCCTGTTCGGCGTGCCCAAGGCGCAGCGGCGGACGATGGACCTGCTCAAGGCGGTGCGGCTGGACGACAAGGCGCATGTGTACAGCCGCACATTGTCGGGCGGGATGAAGCGGCGTCTGCTGGTGGCCAAGGCCCTGGTGCACGCCCCGCCGGTGCTAGTGCTGGATGAGCCGACGGCGGGCGTGGACATCGAGTTGCGGCAATTGTTGTGGGATTATGTGCGCGAGCTGCATGCGCGCGGCACCACCATCGTGCTGACCACCCATTATCTGGAAGAGGCCGAAAGCCTGTGCGACCGCATCGCCATCATCAACCATGGCCAGGTGGTAGCCAATGACGAGACCGCCAAGCTGCTTGGCACCACTGGCGACAAGGTGCTGGAGGTGGTGGTGGACCGCGAACTGACGGCGGTGCCGCCGGCGCTGCAGGGCTGCAAGGCGGTGGAGATGAAGGGCGCGCGTACCCTGGTCATCACCTATGACAAGCGCACCAACAACGCTGGCGCCGTGCTGGCGATGGTGGCGGCGGCCGGGCTGGGCGTGGTGGAGGTTTCCACCCGCGAGGCCGATCTGGAAGATGTGTTCCTGGAGCTGACCAGTGGCAAGACCGTCGCCGCCTGAGGCGCGCCATTTCGATGCCATCGTCATCGGTTCGGGCGCGGCGGGGCTGACGGCGGCGCTGAACCTGGCCGAACATGGCACGGTGGCCGTGCTGGCCAAGGCCGGGCTGGCCGATGGTTCCACCGCCTGGGCGCAGGGCGGCATTGCCGCCGTGCTGGATGCCGGCGACACGGTGGACGCCCATGTGGACGACACGATGGTGGCGGGTGCCGGCCTGAACCACCGGGCCACGGTGGAATTTGTGGCCAGCAACGCCAGCGCCGCCATCGACCGGCTGGCCGAACTGGGCGTGCCGTTCAACCCGGGCGAGACGGTGTCGGAGCGCTGGCACCTGACGCGGGAGGGCGGGCACAGCCACCGCCGCATCGTGCATGTGGATGATGCCACCGGCTGGGCGGTGAGCCAGGCCTTGATCAAGGCGGCGATGGCGCATCCCAACATCACGCTGGTGCCGGGCATGGCGGCGGTCGATCTGATCACCCATCGCCATGTGCTGGGGCAACGGTTTCCGCAGCGGCGCTGCCACGGTGTGTATGCGCTGGATGTGGCCAGCCGGCATGTGGTGCGCTTTGTGGCGCCGGCGACGGTGCTGGCGACCGGCGGGGCCAGCCGCGTCTATCTTTATTCCACCAATCCCGATGGCGCGACCGGTGACGGCATTGCCATGGCGTGGCGGGCGGGTTGCCGCGTTTCCAACATGGAATTCAACCAGTTCCACCCGACCTGCCTTTATCACCCCAAGGTGCGCAATTTCCTCATCACCGAGGCCGCGCGTGGTGAGGGCGGGCATCTGAAGCTGCCCGACGGCAGCCGATTCATGGCCGGTTATGATGACCGGATGGAACTGGCGCCGCGCGATGTGGTGGCGCGGGCCATCGATGCCGAAATGAAGCGGTTGGGCCTGGAACATGTGCTGCTGGACCTGTCGCACCTTGGGGCCGACTTTGTGCGCGGCCATTTCCCCACCATCCATGCCCGCCTGCTGGAACTGGGCCTTGATTGCACCAGCCAGCCGATCCCGGTGGTGCCGGCTGCCCATTACAGTTGTGGCGGGGTGATGGTGGATCTGGCCGGGCGCACCGATCTGGATGGCCTGTGGGCGGTGGGCGAGGTGACGCAAAGCGGCCTGCACGGCGCCAACCGGCTGGCATCGAACAGCCTGCTGGAATGCCTGGTGTTTGGCCAGGCCGCGGCCGACGACATTGCGGCCAACCGCAGCCATGCCGACCCGCCGCAGGTGAAGGCCTGGGACGAAAGCCGGGTGACCGACAGCGATGAAGAGGTGGTGATCGCCCACAATTGGGACGAATTGCGCCGCACCATGTGGGATTATGTTGGCATCGTGCGCACCGACAAGCGGCTGGAGCGCGCCGCGCATCGGGTGAAGAATCTGCGCAAGGAAGTGCAGGATTATTACGGCAATTTCCGCGTGACGGCCGATCTGATCGAATTGCGCAACCTGGTGACGGTGGCGGATCTGATCGTGCGGTCGGCGCGGCGGCGCAAGGAAAGCCGCGGGCTGCATTTCAGCAGCGATTATCCCAGCCTGTTGCCCGACGCGGTGGACACGGTGCTGGACCCGGCCCAAGGCCGGGACGGATAGCCGTTAGGCTGCGGCGGCCAGATCGGGCGGGGCCGGGCGGCCGAGCAGCCAGCCCTGGCCGAGATCGCAGCCCATTTCCACCAGCATGGTGCGCTGGGCGTCGGTTTCCACGCCTTCGGCCACCACCCGCTTGCCCAGGCTGTGCGCCAGATCGATGATCGCCCTGACGATCTGCTGCGACCCGGCGGAACTGACAATGTCGCTGGCAAAGCTGGCATCGATCTTGATCAGATCGGCCGGCACCTCGCGCAGGTGGATCAGGCTGGCAAAGCCGGTGCCGAAATCATCGAGGGCGACATGCACGCCGGCATCGCGCAGGCATTCAAGGCATTCGAGCAGGGCCCCGCCGAGGCCACCCATCACCACATGTTCCGTCACCTCGACAATCAGCGCGTCGGGCGGCACGCCGTGGCGGGCCAGTTCATCGAGGATGGCAACGGCGGCCGTGGTGCCCTGCAGCTGGCTGGTGAGGAAATTGATCGACACGGCACGATCGGGATGGGCCTCGCGCACCATGGCGATGTGAGACAGCGCCCTTTCCAGCACCCAGGCCTGCAACGCCGGCACCAGGCTGGTTTCCTTCAGCACCTCGGCAAATTCACCGGGGCGCAGCAGGCCGAGCCTCGGGTGATCCCAGCGCAGCAGCGCTTCAAACGCGATGATCTGGCCGGTGAAATCCACGATGGGTTGATAATGCAGGGCAAACTGGCCATTGGGCAGGCCGATGCGGGCTTCGGCCACCAGCCGGCTGCGGGCATCCACTTCGTCGGCCATGGACGAATCATAGCTGCGCCAGCAGCCGCGCCCGGCCGCCTTGGCGCGATACAGGGCAAGATCGGCCTGCTTGTAGATCTGCTTGAGGCTCTGCATATCGCCTTCGGCGCGGACATGGCCGGCGCAGATGGAGATGGTGAGATCATAGCCGGCATGGCGCAGCGGCACCCCGGCCGACAGCGCGATCATCTGGCGCACGGCCTCCAGCCGGCCGCGCGCTTCGCCTTCCAGGATGATGACGAATTCATCGCCGCCAACGCGGGCGATGGTGGCCTGTGGCCCGGCCGCGGCCGCCAGCCGTTCGGCCACCGCCACGATCAGGGCATCGCCTGCATCATGACCGGCCATATCATTGGTTTGCTTCAGGAAATCGATATCGATCACGATCATGTCGATCGCCTGGCGCTGGATCGGGCGTTCCAGCAGATTCTGGAACAGCGCCCGGTTGCCAAGGCCGGTGAGCGGATCGGTGGTGGCCACGCGCAGCAGGGTCCGGCGTTCGACATCGGTAGCATCGGCCTCGCGGCGGAGCTGGCGGAAGCGATCGGCGATGGCGAGGCTGAGCAGCAGGGATTCCCAGCCGATGGCGGCAAAGCCGGCCTGATCCACCATGTCATCCTGCGGCAGCAGCCCAAAGTTGCGCAGGATGCGCATGGTGAGCAGTGCCAGCGCCGGCAACCAGCCAAAGATGTAGAACCAGATCGCCCGGCTGCCCCGCGCCACGGCAAAGAAACAGCCGACAAACAGGGTGATGGTGACGCTGATCATCGCAACATTCAGCATCCGATCGGTGAAGGCGGCCGGGAACACCATGTCAAAGGCCGCCACCACGCTGGTCATGGCCACAGCCATGCCGGCCAGTTGCCCGAAGTCGATCAGGCGCTGTGGCAGCTTGCCCCGTTCAACCAGGGCAAAATAAAAGGCGGCGCCCGACACCACCAAAAGACCGACGAGCAGATAATTGGTGCGCGATGACGCTGGCCCGGCAAGGAAGGGCGCGACGTTGAGCAGCGCTCCGCTCCACACCAACAGATAGGCCAGCGCACTCGCCACCCAGACGACATACCAGCGCTGGAACGGGGTGCGCAGCCAAGTCAGCAGGAAGACATTGTAGGAAAAGGCAGAAAACAGCACGCCGATGATCAGGGCGATCAGCACGGTCCAGTTCTGCACGAACATCTTGTGGGACAGATCGTCCATCGCCTTCATGGTGCGAACGAGGCCCGCATAGTCGATGTCGCGGAAGCCGACACGGATCGTCTTGATGTCGGCTCCCGGCACCGGAACCGTGAAGCGCAGCATGTTGCCGAGCGACCAGTTGTCGCCCAGTTCGAACTGGCCGCGATGCACCGTGAAGGTCCCGTCGGCGTGGACAACCTGAACTTCGATGGCGCTGAAACGCGTGTTGTCGATCAACAAGGTCCATTCTGGAGGCAGATCCGCCAGATTGGTGCCTTGCACATCGAACCAGGTCCACTGCCCATCCCGCTGCGTCGGACAGGCTTCGGTGGCGCAATCCATCAGGCGAAACGGCAGTTGGTGCGAGGCCGCCCGGGCCGGACTGGCAGCAAGGATCAGACCAGCCAAGACCAGCAGACAGGACAGCAACCACCCGCGACCTGCCTCGATCGCCCATGTTGCTCCCACCCGTCGTCTGTGGCCGTGCATCGCAGATCCACCTCGCACTGTCACGATAGAGTCCAACTCCTTTACAAATCGTTACCTGGGCAATCAGCCGACGAGTGCGCGGACATCGGCGAGACGGCCGGTGACGGCGGCAGCTGCAGCCATTGCTGGTGACAGCAAGTGGGTGCGCGACCCCGGCCCCTGCCGGCCGACGAAATTGCGGTTGGAGGTGCTGGCGCAGCGTTCGCCTGCCGGCACCTGATCGGGGTTCATGCCCAGGCACATCGAGCAGCCCGGTTCGCGCCATTCAAAGCCGGCGGCAATGAAGATGCGGTCCAGCCCCTCGGCCTCGGCCTGGCGCTTGACGAGGCCGGAGCCCGGCACCACCAGCGCCTGGCGCACATTGGCGGCCACCTGCCGGCCCTTCACCACTTCGGCGGCAATGCGCAGATCCTCGATCCGGCTGTTGGTGCAGCTGCCGATGAAGATATTCTCCACCGTCACGTCTTCCATGCGGGTGCCGGGGGTGAGACCCATATAGTCGAGGCTCTTGGCGGCGGCCGCCTGCTTGGCGGGATCGGCAAAGCTCATCGGATCGGGCACCGTGCCGGTGATCGGCACCACGTCTTCCGGGCTGGTGCCCCAGGTGACGAGCGGCGCGATGGCGCTGCCGTCAATTTCGACCACCCGGTCATACACGGCGCCAGCATCGGTCTTCAGCGTTTGCCACCAGGCCAATGCCTTGTCCCACGCATCGCCCTTGGGCGCACGCGGGCGGCCCTGCACATAATCGAAGGTCTTCTGATCCGGCGCGACCAGGCCGGCACGGGCGCCGGCTTCGATGGCCATGTTGCACAGGGTCATCCGGCCTTCCATCGATAGCGCCTCGATCACCGGGCCGGTGTATTCGATGACATAGCCAGCGCCGCCGCCCGAACCCAGCGCGCCGCACACCGCCAGCGCCACATCCTTGGCCGAGACCGAGAAGCCCAATTGACCGGTGACGCGCACCTCCATGGCTTTTGACTGGCGCAGCAGCAGGGTCTGGGTGGCGAAGACATGCTCCACCTCTGACGTGCCGATGCCGAAGGCCAGCGCGCCGAAGGCCCCGTGCGTGGCGGTGTGGCTGTCACCACAGACCATGGTGACGCCCGGCAGGGTGAAGCCCTGTTCCGGGCCGATGACATGGACGATGCCCTGTTCCGGCGCGTCGATGCTGTAGAGTTCGACACCGAAATCGGCGCAATTGCGCACCAGCGCATCCAGCTGCGCCTTTGACATGGGATCGGTGATCGGCAGCCGGCGATCAGTGGTCGGCACATTGTGATCGGGCACGGCGAGCGTCAGATCGGGGCGGCGCAGCGTGCGGCCGGCCAGGCGCAGCGCCTCGAACGCCTGCGGGGTGGTCACTTCGTGGATCAGGTGGCGATCGATGAAGATCAGCGCGGTGCCGTCATCAAGCGTGGCGACCACATGATCGTCCCAGATTTTCTGATACAGGGTGCGCGGGCTGCTGGTCATGGCCGCAGGCTTTGCCAAGCCGGGGCGGCAAAATCCAGCGGCATTTGCGCACATTGGCGGCCGATTGCCCGGGGTTGCCGGCACGCTGGCCTTGCTCTCCTATTTTGACACAATTGACGCTTTTGCCGGGATTCAGGATTTTTTCGCTGCAAAAACAGGGGGCCGATGGCATCGTTTGACGGCTGACCATGACAGATTTGGGCGCTGTAGGACAGACGTTCAGCCGGCGATGGCGTGCAAGGCGCCGATCAGCGCCTCCACCTCGGCGGCGCTGTTGTAATGGGTGAAGCCCACCCGCACCGCGCCGCGTTCCTTGAGGCCCAGCACGCCGGCCGGTTCCCAGGCGTAATAATAGCCGTTCCACACGAACATGTTGCGCGCCGCCAGATCGGCGGCGATTGCATCGGCGCTGTGGCCGGCAATTTCGAATGTGAAGGTGGCCACCCGCTCGTGCAGGCGGTTGGGGTTGGCGATGCCGTGCAGCGTCACGCCCCTGATGCTGCCCAGCCCGGCAAGGAACTGCCGGGCCAGCTCCAGCTCATGCGCCTGAGCGGCAGCGAGGCCGGCCTCCAGCCGGGTGCGCAACGGTTGACCGGCCGTGGCCGTGCCCGCCACCTCCCCCAGCCAGGCCAGATGATCGATGGCCGCCGCCGTGCCGGCCATCGCCTCGAAACTGGGCGTGCCGGGCGACAGCCGGGTGGGCATGGCATCCACCGACGGCCGCACCTTCAGCGGCGGGATGCGCGCCTGCAAGGCGCGGGAAACATACATGATCGCCGCATGCGGCCCGAAGAATTTGTAGGCCGAGGCCGACAGGAGATCGCAGCCGATCGCCGCCACATCCAGCGCCAGATGCGGGGCGGATTGCACGGCATCGACGATGGACGTGGCACCGACGGCGCGCGCGGCGGCACAGACGGCGGCAACATCGTTGATGGTGCCCAGCATGTTGCTGGCATGGCCCACGGCAACGGCGCGGGTGCGGGCATCGATCAGATCGGGCAGGGTTTCGAGGCGGAGCGCGAAGCTTTCGCGGTCCCATTCCAGAAAGCGCACCTCCACCCCGCGCGCGGCCGCCGCCTGCAACCAGGGCGAGACATTGGCATCATGGTCCATGCGGGTGACAAGGATGTTGTCGCCGGCGCACCAATCATGCGCGATCAACGGCGCCATCTGGAAGAACAGGCTGGTGGTGTTCAGCCCGAAGATCACCTCGTCATCGCCGCAGTTGAAGAAGGCTGCGGCCGTGGCCAGCGCGGCATCGAAGATCGCGCTGGTGGCAACGCTGGTGCGAAACAGGCCGCCATCGTTGGCGCAGGCGCCGATCATCACATCGCTCATCGCGCTGATCACCCGGCCGGCAACCTGGCTGCCGGCGGGCGCATCGAAATAATGGCGGGGCACGCCATTATCGTTGAGAGCCAGCGCCGGAAAGGCGGCGCGCACGGTGTCGATGGGCAGGATCATGCTGGTTCCCCGCTGGTTGCGGGGTCGTTACTGGCTCAGCGCGTCGACGGCGGCAAGCACCGCTTCGGGTTGCGGGCGCACGCGATAGCTTTCTTCCATCAACCGGGCGCGGATGATGCCCTTCCGGTCGATCACATAGACGGCGGGGCGCGGCACGCCATGGGCGCGGTTGCCGGCCGGATAGGCGGGGTCGCGCAACTGCCAACCGTCGATCACCTGCGATTGCGGGTCAGACAGCAGCGGCCAGGCCACGTTGCGCTCTGCCGCGAACCTGGCCAGCACATCGGGCGCGTCATAGGACAGGCCGACCAGCGCATAGCCCTTGGCGGCAAGCGCAGCTGCGGCCTTGTCGTTCATGGCGATCAGCTGCGCCTTGCAAAATGGGCACCAGGATGCCGAACGAAAGAACATCAGCACCGTGCCCTTGCGGCCGGCAAGCTGCTTCAGCGTGCGGGTCTTGCCGGTGATATCCTTGCCGGCAACCGCCGGGGCCCTTTCGCCGACGGCGGGAATGGCCAGAGCCGGGACGGCCAGGCTGGCGACGAGAACAGCGAGCGGGGTGAGGATGGTGCGCATGTCAGGCCTTACGCATCAGGGGCGGGAAAGGTTACGCGTCATTCCTCGTCAAGCAACGGCAATATGGCTTGTTCCGCCGGCGGCATCAGGCCCAGATGCTTCCAGGCCGGGCCGTTCAGCATGCGGCCGCGGGCGGTGCGGGCAATCAGGCCCTGCTGGATCAGGAAGGGTTCGATCACATCCTCCAGCGTGTCGCGCGCTTCCGACAGGCCGGCGGCCAGCGTTTCGATGCCCACGGGGCCGCCGCGATAGATATCGGCGATCATCATCAGGTAGCGGCGGTCCATGGCATCAAGGCCAAGCCGGTCCACCTCCAGCCGGCTCAAGGAGGCATCGGCGAGTTTCGCGTTCACCGGCTTGCCGCCGGCAAAATCGCGCACGCGGCGCAGCAGGCGGCCGGCAATGCGCGGGGTGCCGCGGGCGCGGGCGGCAATTTCGCGCGCGCCATCGGGGGTGAGCGGCAGGTCGAGCAGCCGGGCAGCGCGGGTGACGACCTGTTCCAGTTCATCCACCGTGTAGAAATTCAGCCTGAGCGGGATGCCGAAGCGATCACGCAGCGGGGTGGTGAGCAGGCCGGCGCGGGTGGTGGCGCCGACCAGCGTGAAGGCGGGCAGATCGATGCGCACACTGCGCGCCGACGGGCCTTCGCCGATCATGATGTCGAGCACCCGGTCTTCCATGGCCGGATAGAGGATTTCCTCCACGGCCGGGGCCAGGCGGTGAATCTCGTCGATGAACAGCACATCATGCGGTTCGAGATTGGTGAGGATGGCGGCGAGATCGCCGGCCTTGGCAATCACCGGCCCGGAGGTGGCGCGAAAGCCGACGCCGAGTTCGCGGGCAACAATCTGGGCCAGCGTCGTCTTGCCGAGGCCGGGCGGGCCGTGCAGCAGCACATGGTCCATCGCCTCGCCGCGGCTGCGGGCGGCGGCGATGAAGATGCCGAGATTGTCGCGCAAGGCGGCCTGGCCGATGAACTCGTCCAGCCCCTTGGGGCGCAGGGCGGCGTCGATATCGTCCGGGCGGCGCTGGGGGGAGAGATCGGCGGTCATGCCTTGGCACTTTTCTTGAGGGCGACGCGCACCACATCATTCAGCGCCGCGCCCTCACCCAGATCGGCCAGCGCTTCGGAGACGGCGCGGCTGGCGTCCATCGGGCGGAAGCCCAGGGCGGCCAAGGCCGCGATGGCATCGTCGGCCACGCGGGCGCCGGCCTTGACCGGCAACGGCGCCCCGGCGGAGAGCGCGACCGCGCCGAGCTTGCCTTTCAGTTCGTTGGCGATGCGGGCGGCGAGCTTGGGGCCGACGCCGTTGGCGCGGGCCAGGCTGGCGGCATCGCCGGCGGCCACCGCATGGGCGATCTGATCCGGCGTGAGGACCGACAGGATGTTCAAGGCCACCCGGCCGCCGACGCCTTGCACCGTGGTGAGCGCGCGGAAGGCGGCCAGTTCGCCCTCGGCAGCAAAGCCGAACAGGGTGATGGCGTCTTCGCGCACCTGCGTTTCAATGTGCAGCGCCACCGCCTGCCCCACCGCCAGGGCGGACAGGGTGCGGGTGGAGGTCTGCACCAGATAGCCGACGCCATTCACATCGACGACCAGGCTGTCTGCCGACACGCTGTCCACCAGGCCCTTCAGGCGGGCGATCATTTCATCACCTCACGCATGCTCCGCACCAGATGCGCATGGGCGATTGCCACCGCCAGCGCGTCTGCCGCATCGCTGCCACTGATTGTCACGCCGGGCAACAGCCGTTCCACCATGGCCTGCACCTGGGGCTTTTCGGCGGCGCCGGTGCCGGTGAGGGCCTTCTTGACGGCGCGGGTGGCATGTTCGGCCACCATCAGCCGGGCGCGGCCAACGCACAGCAGCGCGACACCACGCGCCTGCACCAGCTTGATGGTGGTTTGCGGGTTGGTGTTGACGAACACCTCCTCCACCGCTGCCTCGCCGGGCTGATACGTGGCGATCACCGCCATGAGATCATCATGCAGGAGCTTCAGCCGATCGGTCATCGCATCGGTGACCCGGGTCTTGATCGTGCCGTGGGCGATGTGCTTGAGACGGTTGCCCTCGGCCACGATCACGCCCCAGCCGGTGGCGGCCAGGCCGGGATCAAGGCCGATGATGGTGCGGGTCATGGCCGGGCGCGCGCGCCGCCCGCCAGAGTGACAAAGGTTTCGCTGCGCAGCTTCCAGCCCTGGGGCGTTGGCACCCACACGGCGAAATATTCGCCGCTGAGCACGCCCGTGGTGCTGCCGCCCGACCAATGGCCACGCTCCATGGCGCGGGCGGGCGGATCGGCGACGGTGACGGTTTCGGGCGTGCGGACGAAACCGAGGAAACCCGGCGTCTTGAAGGCGCGGGCGAAATAATCGGCCATGGCGTCGGCACCGATGATGGCTTCGCCGGTGGTGCCGGCGATGCCGACATAGCCATCGCCCAGGGCAGCGCGCACCCCGGCCACATCGCGGGCGGCAATGGCGGCGTTGTAGGCAGCGCGGGCGGCCTTGATGTCAGCCGCCGGATCGGCCGCAGCGGGCGTGGCCATGATCATCAGCAGCGCCGCCAGCCCGGGCTTCACAGATTGGCCATCACGTCATCGGGCACATCATAATTGCCCCACACCGATGCCACATCGTCATCATCGTCCAGCTTGTCGATCAGCTGCATCAACTGGGCGGCATCGTCGGCGCCCACCGTCACCATCGTGCCCGGCTTCCAGGCCAGTTTGGTGCCTTCGGCATCGCCCAGCACCGGTTCCAGCGCGCGGGCGACTTCGTGCAGATTTTCGATGCTGGTCCAGATTTCGTGGCCATCGTCGCTGGACTGCACATCATCGGCGCCGGCTTCCAGCGCGGCTTCGAACACGGCATCGGCGCTGCCGGCGCTGGCCTTGTAGCTGATCAGGCCCAGCCGCTCGAAGGCGTGGGACACGCTGCCCGAGGCGCCCAGGTTGCCGCCGTTCTTGGCCATGATGGTGCGCACGTTGGTGGCGGTGCGGTTGCGGTTGTCGGTGAGGGTTTCGATGATGAGGCTGACGCCGCCGGGGCCAAAGCCTTCGTAGCGCACCTCTTCGTAATTGGCGGTGTCGCCGCCCTGGCTCTTGTCGATGGCGCGCTGGATATTGTCTTTCGGCATGCCTTCGGCGCGGGCGGCCAGGATGGCGGCGCGCAGGCGCGGGTTGTTGGCCGGATCGGGCATGCCCATCTTGGCCGCCACGGTGATTTCGCGGGACAATTTGGAAAACAGGGCGCTGCGCTTTTTGTCCTGCGCGCCCTTCCTGTGCATGATGTTCTTGAATTTGCTGTGGCCGGCCATGGTGCTTCGTTCGTTTGGGAAAGATGACTGGCCGGCCCCTTAGCAACCGCTGGCAGCCGCCGCAATCACGCCAGGCCGGCAAGCGCCTGTTTCAGCATCACGCCGCACAGATGGGCGCGATACTCGGGCCCGGCGTGGATGTCGCTGTTGAGATCATCGGCCGCCATGGCCGGCAGGGCGCCGCCAGCCGCAATCGCCGCCTCGGCCTCGGCCCAGCGGAACACGCCCGGGCCGGCACCGGTGACGGCGACCCGCCAGTGGCCACCATGATCGGCGACATAGACGCCAACGACAGCATAGCGCGAGGCCGGGTGGCGGAACTTGGCATAGGCGGAGCGGGCCGGAATGGCGAAGCCGATGCGGGTGATGATCTCGCCCTCGGCCAGCGCGGTGCTGAACATGCCCTGGAAGAAGTCATCGGCGGTGTGGGCACCGCGATCGGTTTCGATCACGGCATCGAGCGCGAGGCAGGCGGCGGGATAATCGGCCGCCGGATCATTGTTGGCGACGCTGCCGCCCAGGGTGCCGCGGTTGCGCACCTGGGCATCGCCGATGCCACTGGCCAGCGCGGCCAGGCCGGGGATGGCGCGGGCGCCGGTGGCCACATCGGCATGGCGGGTCATGGCGCCGATCCACAGGCGCTTGCCGTCCGTGCTGATCCCCGACAGGCCAAGGCCGGCCAGATCGATCACGGCATCGGGCATGCGCAGCCGCGATTTCATGGCCGGGATCAGCGTGTGGCCGCCGGCGAGATAGGTGGCTTCCCCGCCGCCGGCAAAGGCCGCAGCGGCGTCGGCCAGGCTGGCGGGGCGGACGAGAGCGAAATCACGCATGGGCAGCCTCCATCGCGGCAGCGCCGGCCACGATCGCCTTCACGATGTTGAGGTAACCCGTGCAGCGGCACAGATTGCCTTCCAGTTCGTGGGCGACAAGTTCGGGGGTGAGGCTGGTGCCATGCTTGCGCACGATTTCCAGGCCGGCCATCACCATGCCCGGCGTACAGAAGCCGCATTGCAGGCCATGGGCATCGCGAAACGCCTGTTGCATCGGGTGCAGCGCGTCCGGGCTGCCCAGCCCTTCCACCGTGGTGATCGCCGCGCCTTCGGCCTGGGCGGCCAGCATGGTGCAGCTTTTCACCGCGACGCCATCCACCAGCACGTTGCAGGCGCCGCACTGGCTGGTGTCGCAGCCGATGTGGGTGCCGGTCAG
>CAZAWH010000081.1:0-13072 GCA_964488775.1 uncultured Sandarakinorhabdus sp.
GCGTGCGCCAGAACGAGGTGATGACGTGGAGCGACCCGGCCAGCCTGACCGGCGTGCACAGCCGCGCCTGGAAGGTGCTGATGGAACCCCGCGCCCAGGCGATCGGCCGGCGGCTGGGCATCGCCAATGTCGCCGCCAGCCCCGAATGCATCAATTGTCATGGCGATCCCGCCCCGGTGCGCGGGCCGAAGTTCCAGCAATCGGATGGTGTCGGTTGCGAAGCCTGCCATGGCGGATCGGCGAACTGGCTGGCCAGCCATGCCAGTGTGAAGGCCAGCACCGCCGACAACATGGCGCGCGGCATGTGGGCGATGCACAGCCCCGCCGTGCGCGCCGGCGTGTGCCTGGATTGCCATTTCGGATCGGACAAGCCGGGCCAGTTCGTGTTCCACCGCATCATGGCGGCCGGCCACCCCCGTGTGGCGTTCGAGCTGGACCTGTTCACCAGCCTGCAATCCCACCATGATGAAGACGGTGATTATCGGGCGCGAAAGGGGATTTCCGGCGGGGTGAAGACCTGGGCCGTGGGCCAGGCCATGGCGGTCGAACGGGCGCTGAGCCTGTTGCCCACCGCATCGGCCGGGCTGACCGGGCCGGATTATTATTTCTATGACTGCCGCAGCTGCCACCGGACGTTCAGCGATGATCCGGCCGCGCCGCTGGTGGCGCGCAGCAACGGCTGGCGGCCGATTCCGCCCGGGCAGCCGGTGTGGAACGATGAGCAGATGATCATGCTGGTGGCGGCGGCCCGGGTGGCGGCGCCCGACCTGGCGCGCGCCCTGGACAGCCAGAGCCGAGCCTTTCATGCCGCGCTGGGCGGGGATCGGGCCGGCGCGCTGAAGGCGGCGGCCGCGTTGCGGGCCACGGCGGGTGCCTTGGCCCGGCGCTTTGCCGGCACCAGTTTTGACCGGGCGCAGAGCTTTGCCCTGATCGATGCCGTGCTGGTGGGCAATGCGCCGGCCTACACCGATTATCAGGGCGGGGCCCAGGCAGTGATGGCGGCCGACACGCTGTTGAATGCGCTGGTGGCCGCCGGCCAGGTGGACCGGGCGGCGGCGCTGGCGCTGCGGCCCGATCTTGATCGCGCCTATGCCCTGGCCCGCGATGCCAACCGCTGGGATGCGCCGGCCTTCCGCGCCGCCCTGGGCCAGATTGCCGCGCGGGCGCAGGCCTTGAAATGAGGCCGGTGGCGCGCATCACGGCGGGCGTGGCGGCAGCGGCACTGCTGCTCGTCAGCTGCGGCGGTGGCGGTGCGCCCTCGACGCCGGTGGCCGTCAGCCCGACCCCGTCACCCGGGGTCAGCCCGGCCAGCGTGTTCAGCCGTCCCGCCGCCGAAGCGCTGACCACCGCCGATGTGCAGGCGATCATTGCCCGCGCCGCGGCCGAAGCGACGGCGCGGGGCCTGCCGGCGGTGATCGCCGTGGTGGACCGGGTGGGCAATGTGCTGGCCGTTTATCGCATGGCCGGCGCGCGGGCGACCGCCACCACCCGGCCCAATGCCAATGGCGCCAACATCGATGCGCAGGGCGTGACGGTGCCGGCCGAACTGGCCGCCATCGCCAAGGCCATCACCGGGGCCTATCTGTCTTCGGGCGGCAACGCCTTTTCCACCCGCACGGCTTCGATGATCGTGCAGCCGCATTTCCCGCCGTCATCGCGCACGGTGGGGCTGGAATCCGGCCCGCTCTATGGCGTGCAGTTTTCGCAATTGCCCTGTTCCGACCTGGTGGCGCGCTTTGGCGTGGGCAGCCCGTTCATCGGGCCCAAGCGCTCGCCCCTGGGCCTGGCGGCCGATCCGGGCGGCTTCCCGCTCTACAAGAATGGGGTGGTGGTGGGCGGTGTCGGCATCATGGCCGATGGCGATTACGGGTTCGACACCGAAGTGACCGACACCGATGTGGACGACGAGGAGCATATCGCGCTTGCGGCCACCACCGGCCTTGATGCGCCGGCGACGATCCGCGCGGAGCGGATTTCGGTGGATGGCACGCTGCTGCGCTACAGCGATGCGGTGCCGGGGGGCTTGCGCTCCACGCCGGCGTCGGCCCCCGGCTTTGCCAGCCTGACCGGCAGCCTGGTGGCGGTGGCCGGATTCAACGCCGCCAGCATCGTCGCCGGCACCCCCTATGGCAGTGAAGCCAGCGGCGTGCGCGCGGCGACCGCGGCCGAATTCAACCATCCCGATGCCTATGTGCTGAGCGACGGGGCGGGCACCAACCGTTACCCGGTGCGCGGCGGCACCGATGCCGGCGATGTGACCCAGCCGATCAGCGCGGCCGAAGCCCGCGCCATCCTGGAAGAGGCGTTCGCCATCATGGCACGCGCCCGCGCCCAGATCCGCCAGCCGCTCGACAGCCGGGCACAGGTGTCGATTTCGGTGGTGGACACGCGCGGCGCGGTGCTGGGGCTGGTGCGCTCCCCGGATGCGCCGGTGTTCGGCATCGATGTCTCGTTGCAAAAGGCGCGCACGGCGGCCTTTTTCTCCAACCCGCGCGCGGCGGCAGAGCTGGGCGCGGTGGTGACGGCAGCGGGTGCGCCGGATGCCAATGTGCGTGAGTTCGTCAGCAAGACCAACGCCTTCTTTGGCAACACCGGCTTCCTCACCGGGCAGGTGGCCGTGTCAAACCGGGCGATCGGCAACATCGCCCGCCCCTATTTCCCCGATGGCGAGGCCGGGCGGCCGCCGGGTGCCCTGAGCCGTGACATCAGGGGCTGGTCGCCCTTTTCCACCGGCCTGCAATCGGCGTTGATCGTGCAGAATCTGGTGCAGGTGCTGGGCGGCGGCGACCCCCGGCAATGCAGCTTCTTGCCCAACACGGCCAGCGGTCAGAACCGGTTGGCCAATGGCATCCAGATCTTTCCCGGTGCCGTGCCCATCTATCGCGGCACCACGCTGGTGGGCGCGATCGGCGTTTCGGGCGACGGCATTGATCAGGACGACATGATCAGTTTCCTGGGGACCAGCAATGCCGGGTTGCGTGTGGGCGGTATCGGCCTGCCGCCGGCCAGCGTGCGGTCCGACCAGGTGGAGGTGCCGTTGGCCACCGGCAACCGGGTGCGGTTGCGCTTTGTCGGCTGCCCGTTTGCACCCTTCCTCGACACGAGTGAGAACAATGTCTGCCAGGCGCGCTGAGCTGCGCAGCCTGATGCTGCTGGCGCTGCTGGGCAGCGCGGCGCCCGCCGTGGCCAAGCCCTTCGGCAAATGGTTTGACTGCTATGCCAAGGTGGAGCCGCCCAAGGACCGGCTGCCGGCCGAGGACGCCGCCCCGCCCGCCGATCCGGACGCCGGCAACCTGCCCGGCCGGCGCGTGCCGGGGATGGGCGGGCCGCAGACGTGGGACCCGGTGGTGCAGGCCAACCAGGGCGCGGTGGCCTGGCCGAAACAGGGCGATTTTCCCGCCGATCACCTGCCGGTGCCCGACAGATGGCGGCTGATCGAGACGCTGGGGCTGGTCAAATCCAACTGGAAAGACCCCTATAACCAGAACACGCTGAAGGGGGACCGGCCGATCTGCGGCACGCACGACCTGTTCCTGCAATTGACCGCGATTTCCGACACGCTGGCCGAGCCGCGCAGCTTCCCCATCCCGGTGGGTGTGCAGACGACGGAGCGGCCGGGCAACAATGACGTGTTTGGCCGCCAGTATAGCGAGGTGTTCGCACAGACCTTCATCCTGGGCGCGGCGTTGACCAAGGGCAGCACGGCCTTCAAGCCACCCGAATATGAACTGCGGGCGGCGATTGCCTTCAACGTGAACCATGTCGATGTGCCGGAACAGCGGGTGCTGTCGGTGCTGCCGTCGAAGCGGTCCTTGCGCACCGATGCGTTCGTGGGCGTGCAGGAATTGTTCCTGGATTATCACCTCAGGAACACGTCGGACCGCTATGACTTCGATTCGATCCGGATCGGCATCCAGCCCTTTTCCAGCGATTTTCGCGGGTTCCTGTTTCAGGACAACCAGCTGGGCGTGCGCCTGTTCGGCAACCGCGACAACAACCGGTTCCAATATAATCTGGCGGCCTTCTGGCGGCTGGAGAAGGACACGAATTCGGGCCTGAACGCCGTGTTGCGCAGCCCGCGCCGCGATGCGCTGTTCGTCGCCAATCTGTATCGCCAGGACCTGCCGCTGCCGGGGATGACCAGCCAGGTGAGCGCCATCTGGAACATCAACCGCGAGCGCAATGATGTGCAGGTGGACACCAACGGCTTTCCGGTGCGCCCGGCGCTGCTCGGCACGCTGCGGGGGCGCAGCTATGATGTGGTGTATCTCAGCTACAACGCCGATGGCCATATCGGCCGGATCAACCTGTCGCTGTCGGCCACGCACGCGACCGGCAGCAACCGCAACAACATCTTCACGGACCGGCGGGCGAAGATCAACAGCTGGTTCGTTGCGCTGGAACCAAGCTATGACCGCGGCTGGGCGCGCTTCCGCGCCTCGGCGCTTTATGCCTCGGGCGATTCCAACCCCTATGACGATGTTGACAGCGGCTATGCGGCGATCTTCGAGAATCCGCAGTTTGCCGGCGCTGACACGAGTTACTGGGTGCGCCAGACCATTCCCTTTGCCGGTGGCGGCCGCGCCATTTCGGTGAACAGCCGCAACGGCATATTGAACGATCTCAGGTCGTCCAAGGAACAGGGCCAGGCCAATTTCACCAACCCCGGCACGATGTTGCTGGGCGTGGGTGCCGATTTCGACATATTGCCGGAACTGCGGATCAGCGGCAGCGCCAATCATCTGTGGTTTGCCACCACCGCCACGCTGCAGGCGCTCCGCGTGGAAGGATCCATCCCCAAGGATATCGGCTGGGATCTTTCGGCGGCGGCCACCTATCGCCCACACTTCAACCAGAATCTGGTGTTCCGCCTGTCGGGCGCGGTGCTGAAACCCGGCGCTGGATTCCGCGACCTGTTCACCAACTCACCCCGCACCGGCCATTATTATTCGGTGCTGTTCAACGCTGTGCTGGCTTATTGATGATGCTGAAACGGCTCGCCTTCCTGCTCATCCTGCCCTTGATGGGGGTGGCGATCGCGTCGGAAGGCGAAAAGCCGGTGCCGCGCGATTATGCCCGTGTCCGCAGCGCCGCCGCGCCGAAATGGCAGACGCAGGCGCAAGCGGATGCCAAATCGGCCGGCTGCATCAGCTGCCACACGGCGAGCGACGAGGCGACGATGCACGCGCCGAAATCGGTTGTGCTGGGCTGCACCGATTGCCACGGCGGCGATGCAAAGATCATCGCGCCGCCGGCGCTGGCGATGGGCGATCCCAATTACAGCAAGTTGCGTGACGAAGCCCATGTGCTGCCGATGTTCCCGGAAAGCTGGCATTTCCCGTCGTCGGCCAACCCCAAGCGCAGCTACACGCTGCTCAACCGCGAGAGCCCGGAGTTCGTCCGCTTCGTCAACCCGTCAGACTATCGCGCCGCCCGCGATGCTTGCGGCGCCTGCCACATGGAGATCATCGAGCGGGCCGAGCGCAGCCTGATGGCGACCGGCGCCATGCTGTTCGGCGGCGCGGCCTACAACAACGGCATCCTGCCCTACAAGAACTACGTCCTCGGCGAGGCCTATTTCCGGCCGGGCCAGGCCGCCGGCATGCTGGGCGCCTGGAACGGCGATGCGTCGGGCCATGGCGACACTGGCCTGAAGCATGGGGAGGCGCATCACGACGCTGGTGGCCATCATGACAACAGCCAGCCGGCGCTGATGTTCAGCCCCGGTGCCAAGGGCGTCGGCGCGCTTTCGGACGCCGAAAAGGCGCGCGGGGCGCTGCCCCTCCTGGCCCCGCTGCCGGCCTGGCAGGTGATCCCGCCGGCCGATATCTTCCGCGTGTTCGAACGCGGCGGCCGCAACATCAACCCGACCTTCCCGGAAATCGGCCTGCCGAACAGCCTGGGCAGCATCCAGCGGCTGGAAGAGCCGGGCCGGCCGGATATCCGCCAGTCCAACCGTGGCCCCGGCACCGGCCTGCGCATTGCGGTGCCGGTGATCAACATCCACAAGACGCGGCTGAACGATCCCTTCACCTGGTTCATGGGCACCAATGACCAGCCCGGTGATTATCGCACTTCGGGCTGTGGGTCCTGCCACATCGTCTATGCCAATGATCGGGAGGTTCGGCATTCGTCGGTCTATGCCGCGGCCGGGCGCGACGGGCAGAGCCAGAGTGCCGACCCGACGATCAACAAGACCGAGCCTGGCCACCCGATCAAGCACAGCTTCACCCGCGCCATGCCGTCCAGCCTGTGCATGAATTGCCACATGCACCAGCCCAACATGTTCGTGAACACCTATTATGGCTACACGATGTGGGATTATGAAAGCGACGCGCCGCGCATGTGGCCGGGCAAGGACAATCCCTATCCCAAGCCGGCCAACATGTCGGACGCCGAGTATGACCGGCTGTTCAAGCGCCAGCGTTATCCGACCGCCGCCGAAGTGCGCGAGACCAACGAACGCAACCCGGAAGGCGCCGCCGCCCATGGCGCCTGGAGCGATCTGGACTTCCTGCGCACGGTGAACGACCGCAACGACAAGATGAAGGACACCCAGTTCGCCGATTATCATGGCCATGGCTGGAACTTCCGCGCCGTCTACAAGCGCGACCGCGAGGGCAATCTGCTCGACGCCGGCGGCAACATGGCGAGCTGGGGAACCGACACGGCCCATATCGTTGCCAATGATGATCCGGAGAAGTTCCGCAAGGCCGGCCAGCCGCAGTTCACCAAGCCCGCCGCCGTGCCCGGGCCCGGCCAGCCCGGCAAGGCGGTGCACCTGATGGACATCCACACCGAAGTGGGCATGCAGTGCGCCGATTGCCATTTCGCCCAGGATGCCCATGGCAATGGCTTCATCCATGGCGAAGTGGCCAACAGCGTGGAGATCGGCTGCAAGGATTGCCACGGCACGGCCGACGCCTATCCGACGCTGCGCACATCCAACCTGGCCGCGCCGCCGCCTGGCACCGATCTGTCGAACATCCGCAATCCCGATGGCCGCCTGCGCTTTGAATGGGGGCTGCAAGATGGCCGCCGGGTGCTGTGGCAGCGTTCGGCCAGCGATCCCAATCTCGTTTGGCGCGTGAAGCTGGTGAAGGACAGCGTCAACCGCGACCACCCCGATTTCAACGCCAAGGCGGCGCGGGCCAAGCTGGTGGGCACGCTGGCTGCCACGGGCGGGAAAATGTCGTTCGGCCCCGGCGTGGGCGACCGCGCCCACAAGGACGACAATATGGCCTGCTTTGCCTGCCACACCAGCTGGACCACCAGCTGCGGCGGTTGCCACCTGCCGATCGAGGCGAACTGGAAATCCAAGACCCACAAATATGAGGAGCAGGAAACGCGCAACTACGCCACCTACAACCCGCAGGTGGCGCGCGACGAGATGTTCCAATTGGGCCGCCACCAGACCAGCAAGGGCGGCATCATCGCGCCGATCCGCTCAAGCTCGGCGCTGATCCTCACCAGCACCAACATCAACCGCGAGCGCATCTATGTGCAGCAGCCGCCGATCGCGGCGTCGGGTTTCTCGTCCCAAGCCTTTGCCCCGCACTTCCCGCACACGGTGCGCACCCAGGAAACCAAGACCTGCACCGATTGCCATGTGAGCGAGGATGACGACAACAATGCCATCCTGGCGCAGCTGACCCTGCAGGGGACCAATTTCGTCAACTTCGTGGGCATGCACGCCTTTTTCGGGCTCGACCGTGCGGTCGAAGCGGTGCGGGTGACGGAATTTGGTGAGCCGCAGGCGGTGTTCGGCTCCTATCTCCACCGCTATGCCTATCCGGATTTCTGGAAATTACATGTCGAGAAGAACAGGCGTGAGCTGATCAACTGGACGCGTGGGCGGGTGTTCGACAAGCGCCTGTCGGGCGAGACCAACCCGACCGAGGAGATCCGCAACATCACGCAGGGCACCAGCGGCGAGGTGCGCTGCATCCAGAACCGCGGCGAATATCTTTATGTCGCCGAAGGCAAGGGCGGGTTTGTTGCCTATGACATTGCCAATCTGTCCAACAAGGGCGTGTCGGAACGCATCGTCAAATCCCCCTTCTCGGCGCTGGGCCATGATGCCCAGGTGAAGACGGCCAATGCCACCTGCATGGCGATCGCCACCAACCAGCCGATCAGCGTGCCGCGCAACGACAAGATCGTGGGGGAACAGAACGACCGCACCGCTGGCAAGCCGCTGGCCGATCCGCTGGCCGGCTATAATCAGGAGCAGAAGATGCACGAGATCTACCGCTATGCGGTGGTGACCGACAGCATCGAAGGCCTGGTGCTGGTCAATGTCGACACGCTGACCGATGGCGAGCCGCGCAACAATTTCCTGAAGCGGGAGCGGCTGGAAGGCGGCAAGACAGCGTGGAACCCGGATGGCGTGCTCACCGGCGCCCGCCACATCACGCTGGCCGGCCACATCGCCTATGTGACGACGCCGCGCGGCCTCGTGGTGGTGGATCTGGACAATCCCAGGGCGCCGAAGCTGGCCGCCAGCCTGCCGCTCAATGATGCGCGGGCGAGTGCGGTGCAGTTCCGTTATCTGTGGGTGACGACGGCCAATGGCCTTGAAGTGTTCGACATCGCCGATCTGAAGCGGCCGGTGCATCATCCGGACGCCACGCTGGCGATTGCGGACGCACGCAAATTCTATCTGGCGCGCACCTATGCCTATGTCGCTGCAAAATCGGATGGCCTGGTGATCGTGGACGTGAAGAAGCCACTGGCGCCCAAACTCCACCAGCGCTTCACCGCGAACGGCACGTTGAATGATGCCGAGGATGTGGTGGTGGCCAGCACCAATGCCACGCTGTTCGCCTATGTGGCCGATGGCCGCAACGGCGTGAAGGTGCTGCAGCTGACCAGCCCGGACAGCCAGCCCAATTTCTATGGCTTCTCGCCGAAACCGGTGCCGGAACTGATCGCCTTTGCCCGGACGCCCAAGCCGGCGCTGTCGGTGGCCAAGGGGCTGGACCGTGACCGGGCGGTGGACGAAACTGGCGGCCAGATCGCCATATTGGGTCGCCTTGGTTCGCGGCCGTTCAACCGCAAGGAGACGGAGCGCTTCTTCATTGGGGAGAATGGCCAGCCCTATCGCGTGACCGACCGGGTGGACATGGGGGCCTGGTCGCCGCTCAGGCGCTGAACCAAATTCCCTCTCCCTAGTGGGGAGGGCGAGAGACGCGCCAAAGGCGCGGCCCGGGGTGGGGGTAGGCTCACTCCGACACGACGGGCGCCACCCCCACCCCGCCGCGCTGCGCGCGAGTCGACCCTCCCCTCAAGGGGGAGGGAGCATTTTACGGTGCCACCAGCGGGAAATCCGGTTTCGGCGGCTGGAACAGCGTCATGAACCGCTGCAGCACGACCAGATCGCCCTTGATCTGCAATTGCCCGGCCGCCATCAGCTCCGGCGCTTTCACGGCACCGCCGATCAGGCCGATCAGGGCGCGGCGCTGCACCACCAATGTCGCCTGCGCGGTATCCTCCACGCCCTTTTCGTGCAGCATGACGCCGTTCCCGATGGTGACGAGGTGGCGTTCCCTGGCATCCGGGATTTCGAACGCGATGGTCATCGGGGTGATGGCGCGTTCGGGCACCAGCCGCACCGCCATGGAATCGAGCAGGTTGGTTACCGAAAGGTTGGCGGCGATGCCGGCGGCGGCGGCCTGGGTGGTGGGCTTGATGCCCTGTTCCAGCTCCTGCGCGCCGGTCAGATAAAAATCGCGCCAGGGTGAGGCCTCGGCACGGAAGGCGAGTTGGCGATAGACGCCGGCCAGCGCCGCCTTGACCCCCGGCATGTCGGGCGCGGCACGCACCAGGGTGGAGAGCAGCGTGGCCGCCCAGCGGTCATCGCCCTTGGCAGCGGCGGCCTTGCCGGCGGCCAGCACCTTTTTTGCCCCGCCCATCTGCGCCACCAACCGGGCCGACAGATCGGCGCGGGGCAACGGATCCAAATTGACGGGGTCGCCATCAAAGGCACCGAGATAGCGTTGATAGACGGCGCGGGCGTTGAATTTCAGGCTGCCGTAATTGGGCCGGTTGAACCAGGCCTTGCCCAGCGGTTCGGGCAGTTTGATCGCCTCGCCAATCTCCACCGCGTTCAGCCCCTGGTTCATCAGCCGCACGCTCTCGTTGTGGACAAAGGCATAGGCCTGGGCGTGGCGCAGCAGATAATCGTTGATATGGTCCTTGCCCCAGCGCGGCCAGAAATGGCTGGTGAACAGCACATTGGCGCTGCCGCCCCAGCGGCGCCGCGCCTCGATCAGATAATCGGCCCAGCCCCGGGCATCGCGCACCAGTGCGCCGCGCGGGGTGAGCAGATTGTGCATGGCGCCATTGGCGTTTTCCGCCAGGCACAGCGCGTTCCACGCCGGCAGGTAGAAGTTCATCTCCGCCGGGGCTTCGGTGTTCGGCGTCACCTGAAACACAATCTCCACCCCGTCGATGGTCCGCGTCTCGCCGGTCGCCTTGATGCTGTCGGTGGGCGGGATCAGGCCATAGGTGCCGGGCGTGCCCATCGGGCCCAGCCCGGAGGAGACATGGCCGGTGGTCCCACGCGGCAGCAACGCGCCGAACATGTAGCTGGCGCGGCGGAGCATGGCCGGCCCGGCGATGACATTTTCCGACACGGCATGTTCGAGGAAGCCTTCCGGCGCGATGATCGCCACCTTGCCGGTCGCCACATCGGCGGGGTTCACCACGCCCAGGACGCCGCCGAAATGATCGACATGGCTGTGGGTGTAGATCACCGCCACCACCGGCCGCTTGCCCAGCTTTTCATTGACCAGGCTGATCGCCGCCGTCGCCGCCTCCGCCCCGGTCAGCGGATCGATGATGATCCAGCCGGTCTGCCCGCGGATGATCGTCATGTTGGCCAGATCGAAACCGCGCACCTGCCAGATGCCATCGGCGACCTGGAACAGGCCGTGCCTGGCCAACAGGCTGGCATTGCGCCACAGGCTGGGGTTCACCGTCGCCGGGGCCGGGCCGCTGAATTGCGCCTCGTCATTCAGATCGCGCAGCACCGCGCCCTTGGCATCGCGGATCTTGCCGTCGGCAATGCTGCCCAGAAAGCCGCGGCCGGCGAAATCGAAATCCTGGGTGTCGGCCCAGTTCAGCGTCGCAGCCAGGGCGGCATTGTCGGCCTGGGTTTGCGGGCTGGCCGTGGGCGGCGGCGGCGCGGCGCTGGTGGCAGAGGCGAGCAGAAGAGCGATGAGGTGCGGTGTCATGTCGCAAGGCTAGGCCCGCGCTGCCACCGGCTCAACTGTGAATTCGCACAATCAGGCTTTGGCTGGCGGTGGCGAGCAGGGTGCCGTCCCGCGCAAACAGATGCACGCGGCCATGGGCAAAGCCGGCGTGGACGGCGTGGATGCGGATATCGGCCAGCACCCAATCGGTGGGCACAAAGTTCATGTAGCGGATGGTGTTGTCGAGGCTGTTGCCGCCGGCGTTGGCGCCCATGGCATTGCCAACGCCCGACGGCAGGAAATCGGCCATCACCGCCAGCACCAGTCGGTCGATCGGCAGATCGGGATTGTTGGGCCGCACCCACAGCCGGCCGATGCCATCCGGCGACGGCGGCGCCTTGCCGCGATCACGGCCGAAACTGCCGCTGGCCACCCGGCGATCCCACTGGCTGTTCATGTCGTCAGGGTCGCGTTGCCAGCGGATGGTCATTTCAGGGCAGGCTTCAGGCGGCGGCACATCGGGCATTTCGGCCCATTGATGGTGCGGGCTGTCGGGCCGGCTGCCCAGCGCGGCGTTGACGGTGATGATTTCCTGATCGCCCGCTCGTGTGATCACCCGCGCCTGGCTGTTGTACTTGCCGGCCACCGGCACGATCACTTCCAGATCCAGCAGCGTTCCCGGCCGGGCATAGGACAGATATTGCGCCGCCGCCCACACGGTTGGGCGGCCGGTGTGCGCCTCCACCGCGGCCAGCGCACTGGCCAGGCCCACGCCGCCAAACATGAACAGCCGGTCGGGCGGGCCGACGCAGAGATTCTTGGGCACCACCATGCGGTAATGGCCGGGCCGGTCGGTCGGTTCGACGGGGATGAAGGGGTGCACGGCTCAGCTTTCGATGAAGGCGCGGATGCGGGCCGTGAAGGCCGGATCGGCAAAGCGCGAAATCGGCGCCGGCGCCCCAGCCGCATCATGGGCGGCATCGGCCAGCAGCGCGCTGGCCCGGGCCTTCAGATCATCGGCATCGGCGGCGACATGCAGGCCGGGCCTTGTGCCGACATGCTTTGCCGTGGCCAGTTGGTGATCGGTGTTGTGTTCGCCCTGCGCGGCAAGGCGTGGCAGCATCAGGATCGGCTTGCCGGCTTCGATGGCGCTGATGATCGATCCCATGCCGCAATGGGCCACAAACAGCGCGCAGGCTTCGACCCGGGCCTGATAGTCCGACAGCGGCAGCTTGCGCACCCAGCGGGCGTGGCGCGGTTCATAGTCGCCGCGGCCGATCTGGATTTCGACCGGGATGTGCGGGTTTTGCGCCGCCCATTCGTCCATGGCGCGGGTCAGCCGGTCAAACGGCATCATCGAGCCGACGGAAACGAACACGCCGTTCACAGCACGCTGCCCCAATGTTCGACCTTGCCATCGGCCAGATGCGGCCATTGCGTCACCACCTGGCTGCACACAAGCCCGGCCTGCGCGCCGGAGCCGGAGAGGACTTCCGAATTGGCGATGCTGTCCACCCACAGGCTTTTGGTGCCAAACGGCCGGGCCAGCGCGGCGGCGATCAGGCCGGGCAGGGCGCCGGTGGTGATGATCACCTGCGGGCGCACTGCCAGCAGGATGCGGGCGATATCCAGGGCGGCGGCCGGGATGCGCCACCAATCGGCGCGGGACACATCACGGAAGGTGTAGAAGGGCACGTCGCCGGCCAATGTGCGGGTGCTGGGATCCACCGTCGCCACGCTCACCTGATGGCCGGCCCAGGCGGGCTGCAACCGCATCAGCTGGATGAAATGGCCGCCACCCGAAGCGATGGCCAGCACGCGCTTGCCCATGTTGATTCCCCGTTGCTGGCCATGGCCTTAGGCGAAGAAATCCGCCC
>CAZAWH010000082.1:0-9857 GCA_964488775.1 uncultured Sandarakinorhabdus sp.
GTTAGGCATGCCGCCAGCGTTCGTTCTGAGCCAGGATCAAACTCTCAAGTTCATGCGACCGACACAGGCGGGGAATACCGCCAATGCCGACCGAAGTTCAGGAGCTTATTCTGTCTGCACAACATCACTGACATACCGGCCAAAAGCCGGTGTGCTCTGTGGTATTGAGACATATAAGCTTCGGTTTTAACCACGGTATCCGGAGCCTGAACCCCCGAACCGTGGACCGCCGCCCACATGTCCCTTCATTTCAAACCGACAATGAGAAAGAGCGAAATCAGTCTGTCACCTGTTTGACCAGGTTCCTGACCGGTTTCATGTTCGAAGTCGGCGTCGAGCGCTTCGCTTGGAAGCAGTGGGCTCGTCGTCGGCGACGGGGGCGGCTTATGGTCCGCTCGAAGCATCCCGTCAACAACTTTTTTTCATCTCCGTTCCGATTTCTCGGAAGGTCCGAATCCCCGGCACCGCAATGATTATCTGCCCACTTTTTCGGTGGGTCAAGATGACCGCTGCTGTTGTGGTGGCTGTCTGGAGGAGCGTCGCTCCCCGTCGGCCGGGAGCGCTCCTCTATGGGCGGGCTGCCGGCCGTGCAAGCAGTTTTTTGCGGAACTGCGAAATTTTCTGTCCCTTCCTTGGAAGAAGCGTGCGTTATCCACAGCGGCACCCGGGAGCGTGCCGATTATCCCCGGCCGAATCCCCCCGGCTTTCCGGGCGAATCCGGCGAATCTGGCCAGAATCGGCCGGCGATGGGGCGGCCATCGGCCCGGCAGATTCGCCTGGCAGGCGGGAATCGCCCGGTCCGAAGCGCGAATCAGCTGCTGATATAGTGCTTCAGCGATTCGGCTTCGGCCTCGGCATCCTCGATCCGGCGTTTGACCAGATCCCCGATGGACACGAGGCCAAGCACCCGATTCTCCTCCACCACCGGCAGATGGCGGAATCGCCGATCGGTCATGATCGCCATGGCATCGCACACACTGGTGCCCGGCCGCGCCGTGACCACCGGGGCCGACATGATGTCTTGCGCCTGCGCTTCATGCACACCGCGGCCATGGGTGTGCAGGCATCGGCAGATATCCCGTTCGCTGACCAGGCCAACGATCGCATCCCCCTGCATCACCAGCACCGCACCGATGCGGTGGCGGTACAGGAGCGCGGCGATGTCGCTGACGTGGGTGTCCGGGGCCACGGTCACCAGTGGCTTCTTGCCGACGAGAATCGAACCGATCATGATTCGCCTCCCCCAGATATGCGGGCCGGTTTGCGCCCGCCTGTTGCTTGGGACAGGATGATGCGCCCAACCACAACGGAAGGCAAAGGCCAAGTGCAGACGAATCAGCTCCCGGGCAGCAGCCCCTGGCCCGCCTTCCGGCGCTTGATGTGGTGGGTGGTGCTGGCCACGGCGCTGGCAGTGGCGGCGGGCCTGGGCTGGCTGCACGCATCAGGTGCCCCGGCCCGGTGGGAATTGTGGTTGGCTGCTGCAGGCGGCATTGCCGGCACCATGTTGTTGACCGGCGGCCTGATGGGGTTGGTGTTCCTGTCCAACCGGTCAGGCCATGATGCCCATGTCGGCCAGGCTGACACTGACGCCGAGCGCTGGCCCCAGGATTGAGAGGCAGGAGTCGCGGGCACCCGGGGACATCAGCCCCCGGGGCCGGCAGATCATTCGGCCGCCGGTTCGGCCGCGACCTTGCGCGGGCGACCGCGACGCTTGGGGGCGGCTTCGGCCGATTCGGCCGGTGCATCAGCCGCCGGCGCGGTGGATTCGGCCACAACCGGTTCGGCGGGTTCGGCGCTGCGCTTCAGGCCCAGGCGGCGCGGGGCATCGCCGGTGGCAGCAGCCGGCATGGTGGCCGGCGGCGGCAACGCCTGCAGCAGCGATTCGCGGTCATCGGCGGCATCCTGATCATGGCCCCGGTCACCGCGCTGTTCGGCGCGGTCCCCACGATCGGACCGTTCGGGGCGGCGCTCCCGGCGGTCACGCTGCCAGTCCCGGCGGCGATCCGGGCCGCGGTCATCGCCGCCACGCTCTTCGCGCGGGCGATCATCGCGCTGACGGTCTTCACGTTGCCGATCATCACGGGGCCGGTCTTCGCGGGCACGGTCGCTGGGCCGGTCATCGCGCTGGCGGTCGTTGGCACGGTTGTCCCGCTGCCGGTCATCGCGCTGGCGGCCTTCCGGGCGGCGATCATCGCGGCGATCATGCGGGCGCTGGTCACGGCCATCGCCGGCATCGCCCTCGTCGCCATTGTCTTCATCGGCGGTGTCGCTGCTGTCGCCATCGGCCTCCAGCGCGTCATCGTCATAGCTGTCGCGGCCGCGCCGGCCTTCGGGCTGGCGGTCACGATAATCGCCCAGGACCCGATAATAATGCTCGGCATATTGCAGATAATATTCTGCGGTCACCCGATCACCGGCCTGCTGGGCATCGCGGGCCAGGGCACGATATTTTTCCAGCAGCTGGGTGGCATTGCCGCGCTGCCGGTTGTCCAGCCGCGGGCCATAATTGTTGCCACCAGCCATTTGTTGCGGGCGCGGCCCGTTGTTGCCGCCACCCCGCCGCCGCCGCTGGTTGTTCCTGATCAAGATCGTCGTCCCCGTTGTTCGCCCGATGCTGGCCGCTGGCTGGCCCGGGTGGGTGAAATCTGGCCTGTGTCCCCGCGCCCTGCCGCTGCGCACCGTCGCCGGCGCCGTGCCCGGGACAATCCCCAGAGCCAGACCGATGTGCGTTCGCTGGCCCTGTTCCCAATCTGCCGGCCATCAATGCGCGAAGGCTGGCCTGCTGCAATCCTTGCGCGGGCCATCCAATCGCGCCCTAGCGGCAAAGCCGGCCGCCGCCAAGGGAAAAACGACGCACCCAGGGCGCGGCGTGGTCAGCGGGCCACCTTGGGCGCCATGCTGGCCATCAGCTGGAAACAGGCTTCGGGGTCCTGACGCTTCAGGCCCAGCAGCTGCATTTCGGCGGCACCGTCGCGCCCCACCGCGATTTCCGGGGCATTGGCCATCACCCCGGCGATGATCTGTTCGGCGGCTTCCGCGATGGAAATGCCGCCATTGACCGGATCATCACCGGCACCCTTCTGGCTGCCATCGCCGGTCAGCGCGTTGGCGCCGATGCCGGTGGCAACAAAGCCGGGCGTGAGCACATGGACCTGCACATCATATTGGGCGATTTCGGCGCGCAGCGCGTCGGACCAGCCGACCATGGCATGTTTGGCGGCGCAATAACCGGTGCGCAGCGGCGAGCCGACCTTGCCGGCCACCGAAGCGTTGTTGATGATTCGCCCGCGCCGGCGCTGCACCATCGCCGGCAGCACCAGCTGCGTGAGGCGCAGCGGGGCGAAGAAATCCACCTCCATCAAGGTGCGATAGACCTGGAAATCGGTGTCGAGCCCGAGGCTGCGCTGCGAGATGCCGGCATTGTTGACCAGCCAGTCGATGCCGCCGGTGGCCTGCTCCACACGGGCGACGATGGCGGGCAGCGCATCCAGATCAGTCACTTCGAAGGCTTCGACGATGCTGCCGGGGCACTGCGCGGCGACATCGTCAAGCGCGGCGCGGTTGCGGCCCGACAGCACCAGCCGGGCGCCGCGCGGCGCCAGGGCCAGCGCCAGCCCCTTGCCGATGCCCGACGAGGCGCCGGTGATCCAGATGGTGGTGCCGTTCAAATCGGTCATTGCAGGTAACTCCAGCCAGCGGCGGGCACGCCGATCAGCATCGGATGCGCCCAGAGGATCAGACCCCACAGCACCAGGCCGCCCACAACGGGCACCAGGCCGGGCCACAGCGCCGACAACGGTTGCCGGCCACCCAGGATGGCCAGGAAGGGCACATGGCTGGTGCGGGCCATGTGGGCGGCATAGGCGGGGTTCTGACCCTTCTTCTTGCCATCCTGCATGGCCGAGCCGACCAGCGCTAGCGTGCCCACCCCGCCGGCGAGCACGATGGTGCGCGGATCGGCGGTCATCAGGATGTGCACGCCGGCCCAGATGGCAAAGCTCCACATCATCGGGTGGCGGGTGATGCGCTGCATGCCCCTGGGTTCGCCCTTCACCCCCGGCATCATGGCCGGATTGGGCGCGGTGACGGAGCCGACGAACAGCATGCAGGCGACCGCCATGGCGATCAGCACCGGCAGATAGGCGCCGGCCGGCGTGTCCCACAGCCGTTCCTTGGGCATTTCCCGCCAAAGTTGCACCGCGCTGCCGAAACTGGCCAGCGCGACCAGCGAATAGAGGATGGCAAAGCCCTTCTCGCCGATGCGCGCCACCAACGGCGCGCGCAGCGGGTGCGAGAGCAGTTCATGGCTGACGACGAACAGGCCAACCAGCAGCCCCAGCAACAGCAGATCCGACACGATGACCCCTTCCCCAATGGCCGGAGTCCGAGCCCCGGCGATCAGCGTGGATACTGCAACGGCAAATCGGTGCGGCCAAGGGCCTTGTAACGATTGGCCAGCTCGGTCTGGCGGCTGGCCATCGGCTGGGCAACACCGTCGATATAGACGGCGACCGGCGCGCTTTGCAGTTCGAGCGGATCGCCATCCCAGATCACCACATCGGCACGCTTGCCCACCGCCAGCGTGCCGAGATCGGAAAGGCCCATGATGCGCGCCGGGTTGGCGGTGATGGCAGCGAGCGCCTGACCCTTGGTGAGGCCCTTGCCGCCGGGCACCAGCCCCTGCGCCACCGCATTGCCGGCATAGCTGGGCAGGTTGAACGGCGCCGTGCCGCCGATGCCGCCCAGCGCGCCCAGGGCCACCGTGACGCCCGCCGCCTGGAGATGGCCGATATTGTTGCGGCTGGCGGCCAGCGATTCGAAATCGTCCGGCAGATCATAGAGGCTGTGGGTGATCACCGGCACACCGGCCCTGGCGATCTCGGCCGCGACCAGCCAGGCTTCGCGCGCGCCCACCAGCACCGGGCGCAGCGCCGGGTATCTGGCCTTGAGCTTCAGCACCTCGGCAATGTCGCTGGCGCGTTCGGCGTGGATCAACAGCGCCTGGCGGCCATCCAGCACCGGGGCCAGCGCTTCGGCGTCGAGCCGCTTGGCCAGCGCACCCGAATCCTGACCGCGATCAAACAGCGCCGGGTTGGCGGCATAGCGTTGCGCCTCGGCCAGCATGTTGGCCAGTTGCGCCCAGGCGGCCGGGCGCGAGCCGCCGGCCAGCCGCGCGCCGTTTTCGCCCATCTCCATATATTGGAACGCGCGCGCGCGCGTGACAGTGGGGCCGGCCGCGGCCAGGCTGATCACCGCACCCTGCCCGCCAAAGATCGTGCTGGCCGAATCGGGCACCACCACGGCGCGGGTGATGCCGCCCAGCCGGTTGATCGGAATGTGCAGGGAGCGCGGATTGATCGCGGTGGAGACATCCAGCGCGGCGGAAAACGCCGATTGGCGCGCCGCCGAATCATTGGTTTCGCGCACGCCGTTGACTTCGGACAGGCCGATGTCGCTGGCCGCCGCGATGATGCCGGGCGTGACGATGCGGCCCCGGGCGTCCACCACACTCGCCCCGGGCGGCACCGGCAGGCCAGCGCCGAGGGCGGTGATGCGGCCATTGTCGAAAACCAGGGTGGCATTGGCGATGACGCCATCCCCTTGCCCGGTCATCAGCGTGGCGCCGGTGATGGCGATGGGGGCGGCGAGGGCCGGTGTTGCGGCGAGGGCCGCGGTGAGGAGCAGCCGCTTCATTTCACCTCTCCCACGCCGGGCTGGCCCAGTTCGAAATCCGATGTCGGCCGCCGTTTGGGATCGCCCCAATCATACATCAGCGCGCCATCGATCCACACCTGCATCGGCCGGGCATAGACGCTGAACGGTTCGGCCGACCACAGCACCACGTCGGCCGCCTTGCCGACTTCAAGGCTGCCGGTCTTGTCAGCGATGCCCAGCCCCTTGGCCGGATTGAGGCTGAGCCAGGTCCAGGCGGTTTCGGGCGGCACGTCGATGCCAAGCCGGCGGCCGGCGGCCAGCGCCTTGCTGGCTTCCTGATTCAGCCGCTGAATGCCGTTTTCATCATCGCTGTGGACGATGGCGCAGGCCCCGGCGTTGTGCACCAGGGCGATATTCTCCTTGATGCCGTCAAAGCTTTCCATCTTGAAGCCATACCAATCAGCCCACATCGCCGAGCAGATGCCTTCGGCCTTGAGCATGTCGGCGATCTTGTAGCTTTCGACCGCATGGTGGAACGTCGTCACCTTGTAGCTGAACTCGCGCGCCATGCTGATCACGTTGGCCATCTCGTCGGCGCGATAGCAGTGGTTCTGCACCAGGATCTCGCCGTTGAGCACGCCCATCATCGTGTCCAGCGCCAGCTCGCGGCGCGGCGCGTCGGTGGGCTTGGCGGTGCCGGCCTGGGCGCGGCGGGTATAATCGTCCCACCGCCGCTTGTAGGCGGTGGCATCCGACCAGAGCTGCCGGGCATAGGCGATGTTGCCCATGCGGGTGGAGGGCAGCTGGTTGCGGTTGCCATAGACGCGCTTGGGATTTTCGCCGCAGGCCATCTTCAGGCTGTAGGGCGCGCCGGGAAACTTCATCTCCTGGACGGAGCGGCCATAGACGGGTTTCAACGTGGTGCCGCGGCCGCCGAACAAATTGGCCGAACCGGGCAGCACGTGCAGCGCGGTGATGCCGCCGGCCAGCGCGCGGGAAAAGCCGGGGTCCTGCGGCCACACGCTGTGTTCGGCCCACACCTCCGGCCGGGCCGGGCTGGTGCCTTCATTGCCGTCGCTGTGCGCCTCCACGCCGGGGCTGGGATAGACGCCCAGGTGACTGTGGATGTCGATGATGCCGGCCGTGACATATTTGCCGGCGGCATCAATCACGCGGGCGCCTTCGGGAATCGCCACCGTGGCGCCGATTTCGGCGATGCGCCCGGCTTCCAGCCGGATCATGCCGCCATCGATGCGCTTGCCGGCCCCGTCATAGATGGTGGCACCGCGGATCACCGTCGTTTGGGCGGGATAGGGCTTGTACTGGCTGGGCCAGGGGTCTTTTGGCGCCGCGATGATTTCCGGTGGCGGTGCCGGTGGCGGCGGGGCCGGCTTGTCCTTCGCGGCGGCCGCCGCCGCAAATCCGACGGCCATCAATATATATGCACGCATCGCCCTTGTCCCCCAGTGGCCATCATGGTGGGCCACCGGGGGACAAGAGGCAAATTACGCTGCGGCCATCATTTCACCCCGTGCATCAGCCGCTTGAGCAGCGGCGACAGCAACAGCAGCACGCCGCCAATCGCCGCGGAGGCGAGGCCGATGGTCTGGAACACCTGGGTATAGGTGTCGAGGCTGACTTTCAGGTTGGTCACCTGCCCGCCCACGGTCTCGACGCTGGCGACCTGCGCCACCAGGCCGCCGACATATTGGGCACAGGCAATGGAAACGAACCACAGGCCCATCATGAGGCCCACCACGCGCGCGATCGACAGCTTGGTCACCATCGACAGGCCCACCGGCGAGATCATCAGTTCGGCCATCGAATGGATCAGATAGAGGCCCGCCAGCCACCACAGGCCGACCTTGAAATCATCGCCGGCAAACTGGCTGCCCCACACCAGGAACAGGAAGCCGCCGCCCACGCCGGCCAGCGCCAGGCCGAACTTCACCGGAATGCCCGGTTCCAGCCCGCGCCGGCCCAGCGCCTGCCACAGCATCGAAAACAGCGGGGCCAACATGACGATGAAGATGGCGTTGAAAAACTGCGTCTGCCCCGGCGAGATTTCAAACAGCCCAAACACCGACAGATCGGTGTTGCGCGCGGCAAACAGCGTCAGGCTGGAGCCGGCCTGTTCGAACAGCGTCCAGAACACCACGTTGAAGACGATCAAGACGATGGCGGCCAGCATCATCTGCCATTCCTGCCGGTTGCCATAGGCGATGGACCAGATCGGGATGAACACCACGCAGGCCAGAAAGGTGCCGAACAGCACCTTGCCCAAAATGGGCAGGCCCATCAGATAGCCGATGAACCCGGCGCCTTCGACCGGCGGCGGCGCGTCCATCAGGTTGGTGAACAGGAACCACACCAGCGGCACGAAGGCGATCGCACCCAAATAGATCGGGATGTCGCGCTTGGGCGCATTGGCTGGCGGGTCGCCATAGCCTTCCAGCTTGGGGCCGGAGAACTGGATCAGATACCAGCTCAACGCCATGCCGGTCGCCGCCAGCAGGAAGCCGGCCCACCAGCCCACCTTGTCGGCCAGCACCGGACACAGCAACTGGCTGCCCGTCGAACCCAGGTTGATGCCCATGTAGAAGATGGTGAAACCCGCATCCCGCCGGCTGTCCCCCTTGGCATAGAGACTGCCAACCATGGTGGAGATGTTGGGCTTGAAGAAGCCATTGCCGATGGTGACGGCCGACAATCCGAGCAGCATGATGGTGACGAACAGCGGATCACGGTCGCCGCCGGCTTCGAACCCGCCCTTGGCCACCCGGCGCGCCTCGCTGCCATCGGCGGCCATCAGGCTCACACTGCCATCCTCGTTGCCCTTGATGGTCAGATCCTGGCCAGCGACGTTGATGTGCTGAACCTTGTCATTGCCGCTGGTCACCACCGTCACATCATATCGCTGGCCGTCGATCTTGGCCCAGGGCTTGGCCGCCTCCCCGCCGAAGCAAAGGGTAAAATAGCCCAATGCCATCAGGATGGCGCCGAATTTGACCGCCTTTTTCGACCCCAGATAATTGTCGGCCAAGAGGCCGCCGACCAGCGGGGTGAGATAGACCAACGCGGTGAAGCCGCCATAGAGGCTGGTGGTCGTGCTGTCGGAAAACAGGAAATGATTGGCAAGATAGAGCGTCAACAGCGCCCGCATGCCGTAATAGCCAAAGCGTTCCATGGCTTCGGTGGTGAACAGCCGCGCAAGCTGCGCCGGATGCCCGAACCATTGCGGGCGGGTATCAACCACGCCGCCTGTCTTGCTTTCGCTCAAACCCTGTCTCCCTCGCGCCGCGCCCTGCCCAGGCGGCTTCATGCCATGGTGATAGCGGTGCCGGGCGCGATCGCCAAGCGGTGCGGGCTTGACGGGCCGGCGGGGCCGGCGTCTGCTCCGGCCATGCGCACCATCCTTGCCGCCCTGATCGCCCTGATGCCGCTGCCGGCCGCCGCCGCCCCCGTGCTGCTGCAGCCTGACCGAGTGTGGGATGGGGAGGCGATGCACAGCGGCTGGCAGGTGCTGGTGGATGGCCAGCGCATTGTCGCCGCCGGCCCCAATCTGGCCGCGCCCGCCGATGCCCGGCGCATCGCCCTGCCTGGCCAGACGCTGCTGCCCGGCTTCATCGAAGGGCACAGCCATCTGCTGCTCCACCCCTATGACAAGACCCCGTGGGACGATCAGGTGCTGAAGGAGAGCGAGGCCTATCGCGTGGCGCGCGCCGTTGCCCATGCGCACGCGACCCTGATGGCCGGGTTCACCACGGTGCGGGACCTGGGCAGCGAAGGCGCCGGCACCGCCGATGTGGGCCTGAAGCGCGCCATCAACGAGGGCCATGTGCCGGGGCCGCGCCTGATCGTGGCCACCCGCGCGCTGGTCGCCCCCGGCAGCTATGCCCCCAAGAATGATGCCTGGGCGGTGCCGCAGGGTGCGGAGGAGGCCGACGGGCCCAATCTGGTCAGCGCGGTGCGCCGGCAGATCGGCGCCGGGGCCGATGTGGTGAAGCTGTATGGCGATTATCGCTGGCGGCCCGGCGAGGGCAGCCGCCCCACCTATTCGCAAGCCGAGATCGCCGCCGCCGTCGCCGCCGCCCATGATGCCGGCCGGCCGGTGGCGGTGCACGCCAACACCGCCGAGGCCATGCGCCGCGCCAGCGCCGCCGGGGTGGACGTGATCGAACATGGCGGCGAAGGCGATGCCG
>CAZAWH010000082.1:9867-13008 GCA_964488775.1 uncultured Sandarakinorhabdus sp.
AACCGCACCGGCCTGTGCCCGACGCTGGCCGCGGGCGAGGCCATTGCCCGCTATCGCGGCTGGAACGGGCAGGAGCCCGCCCCGGCCGACATTCAGCAGGATCGCGCCGCGTTCCAGCTGGCGATGAAGGCCGGGGTGCCGATCTGCATGGGCGGCGATGTCGGCGTGTTTGCCCATGGCGAGAATGCCCGCGAGATGCTGGCCATGGCGAAGGCGGGCATGAGCAACGCCGGCGTGTTGGCCGCGGCCACCGCCGGCAATGCCCGGCTGTTTGGCCTCGCTGATCGCGGCCGCATCGCGCCGGGGCTGCTGGCCGATCTGGTGGCGGTGGCGGGGGATCCGCTGGCCGATCTCAACGCCGTCACCCAGGTGCGCCTGGTCATGAAAGGCGGGGAGACGGTGCGCCGCGATTGACTGGCCGGCCCAGCCGGCTATGCGCCATGGCCATGGACGCGTTCAACGATCGATCGACCCCCGCCACCCTGTTGGCCACCCGCCGTTCCGGCAAGGCGCGCGACATGATCGCGCCGGGGCCGGACGCCGAACAGCTGGCCGCCATCCTGGCCGCCGCCGCGCGCGTGCCGGATCATGGCAAGCTGTTCCCCTGGCGGTTCGTCGTGGTGGAAAACCGCGCCGCCTTTGCCGAGCAGCTGCTGGCCATCTATCGTGCCGGCAAGCCGGAGGCGGGCCGGCTGGAGCAGGAGGCGGTGACCCAGTTCGCCACCCAGGCCCCGTGCCTGGTGGTGGTGATCGCCAGCCCGAAGCCCAGCCATATCCCGCAATGGGAACAGGAGCTTTCGGCCGGCGCCCTCTGCCAGAATCTGTGCGTGGCCGCCCATGCCCATGGCTTTGTCGCCAACTGGCTGACCGGCTGGGCGGCGTTTGATCCGCAGGTGCTGGCGCTGTTTGGCAGTGCCGCGCCCGAACGCATCGCCGGATTTTTCTTCATCGGCCGCCAGGCCAAGCCGCTGGACGAGCGGCCGCGGCCGGACCTGGCCGCGATCACCAGCCGCTGGCAGGGATGATCCCGATCAGGAGCAGCGGATCACCCCGCTGCCCGAGGAACGGCTGGTGCAGCGCGCGCCGCCGGTGACCATGATGTCGCCCGAGCCGGAGCTGCGCGCCGACACGGCACCCGTGGCCCTGACGCTGACATCCCCGGAACCCGATGTGGCGACCGTGGCCCCGGTGCAGCCCAGCTTGGCGGCATCAAGATCGCCGCTGCCCGACAGGCGGGCATCCAGATTGGTGCAGCGCCCGGCGACCGCCATGTCACCGGAGCCGGACAGTGCCGTCGTCACCGTTTCGGCGGTGATGCCGCCCACGGCCATGTTGCCGGAACCGGAAATGCTGGCCGACAGCGCCCGCGCCTGCACGGCTGGCACCGCCAGATTGCCGGAACCGCTGATGCGCAGCGCGACATCGCCGCCAGCGCCGGCCTGATCCGCCACCGCCACATCGCCCGAGCCCGACACGGTGACCGCTGCCAGCGCCGGCAGGCTGATCATCAACTGCACATCCTTGCTGCGCAGCCGCCAGCCCTGCTGCTTGCGGCCGATCCGCAGGGTGGTGCCCTCCTGCCGGACCTGCAACTGGTCAAGATCCGCCGTCTCGCCAGAGGCCACCACCGAAAAGCCGCCCTTGCGGATCACGGCGTCGTCACTGCCCTCGATGATGACATGGGTGAAGCCGGTGTTGGGAAAGCTGCGCTCCGCCGCCAGGGCCGGCGTGGCGATCAGCATGGCAGCGGCGAGCAGGGCGGTGCGGGTCATGGGGGCCTCCGTTGTGTATTGCTTGTTTAATACACCGATTGGCGACAGGCGGCAAGTCAGCGGCGCAGACCGGGCAGATTCAGGCCGAAAATATTGATTTCAATGACGAAAAAGCAGACGATCCAGATTGCGGCATCAAAGAAATCCAGCCAGGCTCCATCGCGCCACCACAGCAGCGCGCACAGGAAGGTGACGAGATACAGGGTCCAGCGCAGGGCGGAGCGGCCGAAGCCGCGGACGCCATCGGGATGGAAGAGATCAACCCAGATCAGCACCGAGATCGCCAGCCAGGCGGTGGCGTTGGCGATCTCCACCGGATCACGGATGCTGACATAATGCGCCAGCGCGAACAACGCGCAGGCATAGCCGGCCAGTTCCGCCAGCAGGGCGCCCGGGCTGATGCGGGTGAGGGCCACGCCCTCGGCCAGCCGCCCGGTTTCCCATTCGAACACGCCCAGGATGATCACCCAGCCGATCTGATCGATGGCCTTGGGCGCCAGCCAATCATCCGCCGCCCACATGAAGACGCCGACATTGGCCAGCAATGCCACATAGACCATGGCCTTGAAGGCCTGGAACCAATGGAGACTGCGGGTCAATGCCGGCGTTGGATCAGGCGGCGTTGGCTTCGCCGAAGCAGCTCATGCTGCTTTCAGAACCTGTTCGATCTTCTGCTGGGCGGCGGGCTCGTCGATATTTTCCATCGCGGCCAGTTCGCGGGCCAGGCGGCCGATGGCGGCTTCATAGATCTGCCGCTCGGAATAGCTCTGCTCCGGCTGGTCCTCGGCGCGGTGCAGGTCGCGCACCACTTCGGCGATGCTGACCAGATCACCGGAATTGATCTTGGCTTCATATTCCTGGGCACGGCGCGACCACATGGTGCGCTTGATCCGCGGCTTGCCCTTCAGGGTGGTCAGCGCTTCGTTCATCGTGGCCTGGCTGGACAGCTTGCGCATGCCCACGCTTTCCACCTTGTTCATCGGCACACGCAGGGTCATGCGTTCCTTTTCGAACCGCAGGACAAACAGATCGAGGGCAATGCCGGCGATTTCCTGGTGCTGGATCTCCACCACACGGCCAACGCCATGCTTGGGATACACAACATAATCGCCCACTTCGAAACCGAGCGTCTTGGCAATTGCCATCGATCTTGATCCTCGCTTCAACCCGGCCCGCAGATCAGATGAACCACCCCGCCAAGCCCTGAGGCACCAGCGTGCGATCTTTCGGTTCTGACCAACGAACCTGCCTGCTCAACCCATTGACCTGGCCCGTTGCCCGCCCGGCAGGTGGGCGATGCGGCAACGAAGCCCGCGAAACGAACGGCACCACGGCACCGATCACGCAGCATCCTTACCAGAGAATTGTC
>CAZAWH010000083.1:0-12968 GCA_964488775.1 uncultured Sandarakinorhabdus sp.
TCCAGCCCGGTGATGCATTCGGTCACCGGATGCTCCACCTGCAGGCGGGTGTTCATTTCCAGGAAGTAGAAGCTGCGATCGGCCCCGGCGATGAACTCCACCGTGCCGGCGCTGAAATAGCCGACGTTGCGGGCCAGCGCGACGGCCTGCTCCCCCATCGCCTTGCGCATCTCGGGCGTCACGAAGGGGGAAGGGGCTTCCTCCACCACCTTCTGGTGGCGGCGCTGGATCGAACAGTCACGCTCGCCCAGATAGACGATATTGCCCTGCTGATCGCCGATCACCTGAATCTCGATGTGGCGCGGCTGCTCGACGAACTTCTCGATGAACACCCGGTCATCGCCAAAGCTCGACAAGGCCTCGCGGCGCACGCTGTCAAAGCCCTCGCGCACATCGGCCTCGCTCCAGGCCAGGCGCATGCCCTTGCCGCCGCCGCCGGCACTGGCCTTCATCATCACCGGGTACCCGATGCCGTTGGCAATCTCGACGGCATGATCGGTGCCGCTGATCTCGCCCACGAACCCCGGCACCACCGACACGCCAGCCGCCTTGGCGCGGCGCTTGGATTCAATCTTGTCGCCCATGGCGGCAATGGCGCCGGCCGGCGGGCCAATGAAGGCAATGCCGGCCGCGCTCAACGCTTCCACAAAGCCGGCGCGTTCCGACAGAAAGCCATAGCCAGGGTGCACGGCCTCGGCACCGGTCGCCTTGCAGGCGGCAATGATGCGATCCGCCAGCAGATAGGATTCGGCGGCCGGGGCGGCGCCCACATGCACGGCCTCATCGGCCTCGCGCACATGCAGCGCCTGCGCGTCGGCATCGGAATAAACCGCCACCGTCTTGATGCCCATGGCGCGCGCCGTGCGGATCACCCGGCAGGCAATTTCACCACGATTGGCAATCAGGATCTTCTTGAACAAGGGCGCACCTCCCCAACCTGTGTCGCCGTTGTCCATAGCGGGCTGGGTGCCCCGTGCAACATATCGATTTTGGCGATGACCGCGACAAAGACGCCTTGTTTCCCTCCGCCGCCGCGATCTGCGACATGCGATCCCAGTTCAGGCGGCCCCAGCGGGCACCCCCACCCAGGCGGTCACCTCCCCCGATCCGCCCCCGCTGCCCCGCCTGTGCCCCGGCCGGCACCGCGTTCCACTCCCCCCGGAACATCGCGGTGCCGGCCCACCAAAACGCGACAGGCCGACCAGGATCGCACCTGGCCGGCCTGCTGCCGTGACGAACGGGAAATTCTTACTGGCGGGCGGCGACAGCGACAGCCTGGCGGGCGCGGGCCGCATCGATCTGCGCGGCGGCCGCCTTGCTGGCTTCGGCCTTGCAGGCGTCCAGTTCGGCCAGCTCGTCGCGGCTGTAGAACACCGGCATGCCGCACAGGCGCACCATGGCCATGGCGAGGCGGCGATCGAGCGCGCGCTGACCGGCGGACGACGACAGATCAAGATCAGCCGTCTGCACCCGCACCTGGCCCGTGGCCATATCGTTGCCCGCGGCCACGGCCGGCGCGGCCAGACCAACGGCCAGAACTGCTGCAAGGATGATCCGCATATACGCCTCCCCGAAAACTCCGATGGAAGGAGAATGCCTGCATTGTCATCCCAATGCAACAACAATGTCACAAATCTGTCATCGCTACGTCATTTGGACGCAACAAAAGCGTCACTGCACTGTCATCCCGGGCGGGCGATCATCAACCACAGCGCCGCCACCAGCGGCACGGTGGACACCAGGCCCCAGAAAATCCACTTTCTTGACAAGGCTTTATAGGCTTCGGGCACCGGGCCGCCGCGCTGCCCATCGTCAAAGCTGCGCGCCAGGCGGGCGCTCTTGATCTGGATCGGCACGATCAGGCCCATCCAGATCAGCCCGGCCAGGATGAAACAAATCTGCGCCCACAGCAGCCAGCCCGACCACAGGTCAAACTGCCCGGCAATCGCCATGCCATAGCCGCCAGCCATGGTGAGGATGACGCCCCACACCGTCATCGACCAATCGGTGTAGGTGATCAGTTTCTGGGCAAAGGCCAGCACCGGCGCCCGCCCGTCGCGATCGGCAAAAAACTTCCAGATCGCGGTGACGGTGATGTTGCCCATCAGCATCACCACCCCAGTGATGTGCAGGAATTTCCAGACGAGATAGGTGTCGGGCATGGCAGGCAGGCCCTTACCCGGCCGCTGCGGCCGACGCCAGCGCCGTCAGCCGCCGAACACCAGCTTGTAGATCAGCATGCCGACCGCCAGGCCAACCACAAAACCAATGCCCAGCTTGCTGTTCCCCACCGCGCTGCTCCTTGTCAAAGCGGAATATTGTCGTGCTTTTTCCAGGGGTTCTCGAGGTTCTTGTTGCGGAGCTTCCGCAGCCCGATGGCAATGCGCCGCCGCGTTGAATGCGGCATGATCACCTCGTCCACGAACCCCTTGGATGCCGCCACGAACGGGTTGGCAAAGCGCGCCTCATATTCGGCGGTGCGGGCGGCGATCTTGTCCTTGTCCCCGATATCCTGGCGGAAGATGATCTCCACCGCGCCCTTGGCGCCCATCACGGCGATTTCGGCCGTGGGCCAGGCATAGTTCAAGTCGCCGCGCAGATGCTTGGAGGCCATCACGTCATAGGCACCGCCATAGGCCTTGCGGGTGATGACGGTGATCTTGGGCACGGTGGCTTCGGCATAAGCAAACAGCAGTTTGGCGCCATGCTTGATGATACCGCCATATTCCTGCGCCACGCCGGGCAGGAAGCCGGGCACATCCACGAACGTCACGATCGGGATGTTGAAGGCGTCGCAGAAGCGCACGAAGCGGCCGGCCTTTTTCGACGCATTGATGTCAAGGCAGCCGGCCAGCACCATCGGCTGGTTGGCGACGATGCCAACCGTGTGGCCTTCGATGCGGGCAAAGCCGATGATGATGTTGCCGGCATGGCCCGGCTGCAGCTCGAAAAACTCGCCGTCGTCCGCCACCTTGGTGATCAGCTCGTGCATGTCATAAGGTTTGGTGGCCGACGGCGGGATCAGCGTGTCGAGGCTGTTCTCGATGCGCATCGGATCGTCGCTGGTCGGCCGGAACGGCGCATCCTCGCGGTTGTTGAGCGGCAGGAAGTCAAAGAACTGGCGGGTGCGCAGCAGGGCGTCGATATCATCCTCCAGCGCCAGATCGGCCACGCCGGATTTGGTGCTGTGGGTGATGGCGCCGCCCAGTTCCTCTTGCGTGACCACCTCGTTGGTCACCGTCTTCACCACGTCCGGGCCGGTGACGAACATGTAGCTTGAATCCTTCACCATGAAAATGAAGTCGGTCATCGCCGGGCTATAGACGGCGCCGCCGGCGCACGGGCCCATGATCAGCGAAATCTGCGGCACCACGCCCGATGCCAGCACATTGCGCTGGAATACCTCGGCATAACCGCCCAGCGAGGCCACGCCTTCCTGGATGCGCGCGCCGCCCGAATCATTCAGGCCGATCACCGGTGCCCCCACCTTCATCGCCATGTCCATGATCTTGCAGATCTTCTGGGCATGGCGCTCCGAAAGCGAGCCGCCAAACACGGTGAAATCCTGGGAAAACACGAACACCAGCCGGCCGTTGATGGTGCCGCTGCCCGTCACCACGCCGTCGCCGGGGATCACCGTTTCGGCCATGCCGAAATCGGTGCAATTATGCTCGACATACATGTCCAGCTCTTCAAAGCTGCCGGGATCGAGCAAGATCTCCAGCCGTTCCCGCGCCGTCAGCCGGCCCTTGGCATGCTGGGCCGCGATGCGCTTGTCCCCGCCGCCCTGGCGGGCAGCGGCGCGGCGGCGTTCCAGTTCTTCCAGTTGCTTCAACATGGCGGCAGCACTCCCTCGGCCTGTTCCCCTAGCAATTGCGCCGCGTGGGGCAAGAGGCGATTGGTCACCCTCCTAACAGCCGCAGGCAGGCCACGGCGGCGGCCAGATCGGCGCGCCGCGTCGCCTCGGCCTGTTCGGCCAGCGGATCGCGGCCCCAATGCTGCTCCTGCCAGCGCGCATCAACATGCGCGATGTCATAGGCGGCGGTGGCGTCCAGTTCGCCCGCCGCCACCGCCAGCGCCAGCACGGCCGAGCCGGTGATCGACACGATGGGATCAAGCGGTGCCAGCTGGAACGGCGTGAAGGCGGCGAAGGCGGCCTGAATGCGCGCCAGCGTGGCCGGCGGCTGGGCCACGTGCATGATGCCGCTGGTGATGGTCAGGCCCACGTCATAACGGCGGGCCAGCCACTCCACCCACGGATCCCAGGCTTGGGCCTGCGCGGCGAGCAGGGACGCCGGCCCATCGGCGCGATAGGCGATCAGCTCAGTTTCAGCATAGGTCGCCAGCCGCCGGGCAAAGGCCGCGGTATCGGGTGCCACCCGGTCAATGGCGGCATTGGCAAAGCCGGTCAGCGGCAGTTGGCGCGGGTCCACCTCCGGCCCTTGCGCATTCCATTCGGCGGCAATCGCGCGGGCCAGTGCCTCGGCCGGCACGGTCAACACCGCCCGCGCCGGCGTGCGCACGGGCCGGCCATCCAGCGCCACGCCCCAGGCGTCCGGCCCGCCGGTCACCGTGGCGTCCTTCCAGAACCGCTTCATTTGCGCGTCAGGCCCAGATGCCTCGGCCGCACGAACAGGGTCGCGCCGCCGATCAGCACGACGCCCAGCCCCACGGCCTGGCTCTGGGTGCGGATCAACCACACGCCCAGCGCCATCACCGCCAGCCCGGCCAGCCGAACGCCAAGGAAGCGCAGATAGAGCCGCTTCGCGACGTCGGGAGCCAAAGGGGTCGGTGGGGGGGCTTCGCTCATGCCGCCCGCCTTACCCGCGCCGGCCCCGCCACAGCAACACGAAAGCCAGCGCGAACTGCAGCAGCGCCCCCACCCAGAACAGCGCGCTGGCCACCTGGCCCGGCTCGCCGAGCGCTGCACTGCGCCGCGCCAGCACCACGAACAACCCGCCAAACACAAGGCTGATCAGCGCCAGCACCCGGCCCAGCCGCCGCAAGCGTGCGACCATGTCCCCGGAACCGGTGGCGCCGTCTTCAGCCATTCAGGATCGCCAGCAAATGATCGGCATCGCGCGCCACTTGCGCCGCGCCGGCCTCGATCAGCTCGTCCGCCTCATGATAACCCCAATCGACGCCGATGCCGGTGACGCCGGCCGCCTGGCCCATGGCGATGTCAAAGATCGTGTCCCCGATCATCACCGCCCGGTCATGGCCCACGCCGGCTTCGGCCAGCGCGGCGTGCAGCATCGATGGATGCGGCTTCGATGGGTGGCGGTCGGCCGTCTGCAGACTGACAAACAGATGATGGATGCCGTGATGTTCCAGCGCCAGCTTCAGGCCGCGATCCGATTTGCCGGTGGCCACCGCCAGCAGCCAGCCATCGCCGGCAAGCGCATCCAGCAGGTCGCGGATGCCGGGATACAGCGGCTCCGCATCCAGCGCCTTGTCGGCGCGCAGGCGCTGAAAGGCGGTCTTGTAATCCTCGGCCAGGCTCAGATGCAGCTCATGCCCGGCCTCCGGCAACAGCGCCTGCATCGCTTCCACCAGGCTCAGGCCAACGATGCGCCGCGTCGCTTGGGCTTCGGGCGCCGCCAGGCCGTGGCGCTCGAAGCTGGATGCCATCGCCCGGATGATGTTCACCTGGCTGTCGATCAGTGTGCCGTCACAATCAAAGACCGCAAGTTTCAAGTCCCGTCCCTTTTTGCCCGCGCCCGCCGGATGGCGGCCACACCCCCATGTTCGCCCAGGCCCTCCAGCGCCGCGATCACGCCCGCCACATCGGCGTCGCTGCGGTTCTGGCTGGCTTTCAAGGTGGTGCGGATGGCGGCGGGCACCAGTTCATATCCGGTGATCGCGCGCATCATCGCCTCGGCCTTTGGGCGGGGCATCTTGTGCATCGTCCAGTCCTGGCCGACCCGGGGTTCGAACGTCGCCGCGGCGAAATGCAGCAGTTCTTCCAGTTCGGCCATGTCGAGCGTGCGCACCGCGCCCTCGATCTCCACCGCCTGGTAATTCCAGGTCGGCACATTGCCGGCCGGGTCCTGATACCAGTTGGGCGAGACATAATGGCCCGGCCCGCCAACGCTGATCAGCGCGGTCATCCCGTCCAGCGCCTTCGCCAGCGCATTGCCGCGCGCCAGGTGAAACATCAGCGTGCCGGCCGGCGTCACCAGCACCGGGGCATGGGCAACGCGCGGGCCATCGGGCGTCTGGCCAAAAATATGGGCAAAGCCGTGGGCCGCCACAAAGGCGAGCGCATCATCATCGCAGCGGAAGGCGGCATTGGGGTGCATGGCCCTGGGTTTAGCCTATCAGCAGCGGGAGTCGACTTTACGTTTACGTCAACCTAAGCTGCCAGCATGACCGAACCGCCCGCGTTGCTGCCCATTCCGTCCGGCCAGGCCAGCACGGCACCGCGCGTGGCGGAGGAACGCAATGGCCTCACCTATCCGCTCGGCCGCTGGGTGCCGGGCCCGGGCGAAGCCGAAGAGGTGGTGCCGGGCATTTTCTGGGTGCGCATGGGCCTGCCCTTTGGCCTCGATCACATCAATCTGTGGGTGATCGATGCCGGCGATGGCTGGGCGATCGTTGATACCGGCGTCGGCCTGCCGGCCAGCAAGGCGGCGTGGGAAGCGCTGCTGGCCGGGCCGTTTGCCGCCAAGCCGGTCACGCGGGTCATCGTCACCCATTATCACCCCGATCATCTCGGCATGGCCGGCTGGCTGTGCCGCAAGTTTGACGTGCCGCTGGAAATCACCCGCACCGAATATCTGCTGGCGCGCACCCTCATCCTCGATGTGCGGGACGCGCCGCCTGATGAGGCGGTGGCCTTTTCGGTGCGCGCCGGCTGGAGCGAGGAACAGGTCGCCGCCATGAAGGCCAAGGCCTGGGGCAGCTTCGGCAAGATCATTTCCAAGATGCCGGCCGGCTTCAAGCGGCTGCGCGATGGTGATGTGCTGACCATCGGGGCGCGACAGTTCACGGTGGTGGTTGGCCGCGGCCATGCCCCCGAACATGCCTGCCTGGTGGCCGATGATGTGATGATCTCGGGCGATCAGGTGCTGCCGCGCATCACCTCGAACGTGTCGGTCTATCCCACCGAACCCTATGCCGATCCGCTCGGCGACTGGCTTGAAAGCATCGACCGGCTGCGCGCCATTCCGAACGATGTTCTGGTGCTGCCCGCCCACAACGAGCCGTTCTTCGGCCTCCACACCCGGCTCGATCAACTCGCCGCCGATCACCACGGCAAGCTGGAAAAGCTGGAAGCCTTTTGCGCCACCCCGCGCACCGCCGTTGATTGTTTCGCCGCCTTGTTCCGGAAACCGATCGGCGAGGCCGATTATGGCCTCGCCACGGGGGAGACGGTTGCCCACCTCCACTGGCTGGAAGAACGCGGCCGGGTGCGCCGGTTGCAGGATGGTTCGGGCGTGGATCGTTTCGTCAGGACCTGACCCCCGGCCGCGCAATTGCAGCCAGCGCGGCAGCAACGCCTGGCCGAATTCTATCATTGATCAAAGCGAACGTTTGATTCCAATCTTTGTATTGGAACGAACATAAATCCTTTGGCATTGGCCCGCCGCGTCAATCCCGAAGGAGCCGCCATGCCTGCCCGTTTCGTCCCGACTGTCGCCGTGTTGGCCGCCCTGGCCCTGTGGCCTGCCGCCGCCAGGGCGCAGCTGGTCAAGCCGGCGCCGGGGCAGAATCCCTTCTATGCCACAGCGATTCCGGAAGGCCGCACGCCCAACCGTCTTGGCAATCTCACCTTGAATGCCGCGCTGCGCACCCGGTTCGATGCCATCGATGGCCAGTATCGGAACAGCGGTCCGATCAGCGATTCCATGTTCACCAGCCGCGCCCAGATTTTTGGGGAGTGGGACACCGGGCCGATCCGGCTGGGCTTTGAACTGATGGATGCCCGGGCCTATCCGCGCCAGCCCAATTCCACCGTCGACACCGGCGCTATCAACGCCATGGAAATGGTGCAACTGCAGGCCACGGCCGAACTGGGCAGCCTGCTGGGTGCCGGCACCACCAGCGAATTGACCATCGGCCGCATGAGCATGGACGTCGGCTCCCGCCGCCTGCTGGGCCGCCCGCAGTTCCGTAACACCGCCAACGGCCTCACTGGCGTGCGGCTGGATCGGCGCGATGCCGCCGGCAACCAGCTGCTGCTGCTGTGGTCCATGCCGCAGATCCGCCTGCCGCGCGAACCGGCCCGGGTGCGGGACAATGCGGTGGTGTGGGACCGTGAAACCACCGATCAACAGATCATGCTGGCCTCCCATGCCTGGGCGCTGCCGCACAATGGCGTGGTTCAGCTTTATGCCTATGGCTTTCTGGAACGCGATGCGCCGGGCTTTGCCAGCACAGATCGCCGGCTGTTCACGCCCGGCATCCGCTGGTTCCAGCCGCCGCGCCCCGGCGCCTTCGACCATGATGTCGAAGCCGTGCTGCAGATGGGCAGCGTCAGCACCAGCAGCGCCGCCACCGCCCGCCGGGTGGACCAGCGCGGCTGGTTCATCCACGCCACCGCCGGCTACACCATCCCCGGCGCCGTCAACCTGCGCGTGGCGGGCGTGATCGATGCCGCCAGTGGCGATCGCTTCAACGCCGCCGGCACCAGCACCGGCGAAACCGTGACCCGGTTCGACACGCTGATCGGCGCGCGGCGCTGGGAATGGGGCCCGTCCAGCCTCTATGGGCCGCTCAACCGCGCCAACATCGTCTCGCCTTCGCTGCGCCTCGAAGCCAACACCGGCCCGTGGTTCGATGTCTTCCTCGCCTGGCGCGGCCTGTGGCTGGAAAGCGGCCAGGATCAGTTTGCCGTCACCGGCCTGCGCAGCCCCACCGGCAATCTCGGCCGCCGCGCCGGCAACCAGTTTGAAGCGCGTGTGCGCTACTGGCCGATCAAGGGCCGCGTCCGCTTCGACGTCGGCGCCCTGCTGCTCGACAAGGGCCGCTTCCTGCGCCAGGCCCCCGGCGTGCGCTCCCAGGCCGATACCAACTATGCCTATTGGGACACGTCGATCTTCTTCTGATCAGCGCGCCACCGCCATCTCGAACAGGAAGTCCACAAACCCCGCCGTGCTGCCGGCCAGGCCCTGCACGGCGGGGTTGATGCTTTCGATCAGATAATATTCGTCGGGAGCGTGTGCGCCGCTGCCATGGCCCAGGCCGAACTGGCCGGCCGGCAGGCTCACCGGCGGCTGGGTGAACACGCTGCCCGGCCAGCTGCCAGCCAGGCGCGGGTAGAGCGTGGTGCGCGCGCCAAACCGGGCATAAACCGCCTGTTGCGCCCGGATCACCCGGGCATCCTCGGCGGTTTCGGTCGGGTCATAGCCGCCCGATACCACCACCTCGATATCGCCAAAGCCGCGCCGGGCCAGATGCGCCCGCAACTTGGCTTCGGCCTCCTTCTTCGTCTGGTTCGGCACCAGCCGGCATTCCAGCTTGGCCTCCGCCCGGCCCGGCAGGATGGTCTTGCCGCCTGGGCCGCCATAGCCCGCCACCAGGCCCTGGATGTTCACCGTCGGCTGCGACGCCAGCCGCTCCAGCGACTGCTGCCAGGGCTCGTTGTTGATCCACATCTTCACGCCAAAGGCGGCCTTGGCCTGTTCCTCGCTTTGCGATGCCGCGGTCTGGGCGATCAGTTCCTTCTCCCGCGCCGTCAGCGGCCGCACATTCTCGAACCAGCCATCGATGGCCGGCGTGTGGCCATCTTCGGCCACCAGCGTGTTCAGCGCCTGCACCAGATGCCACACCGGCGAATCAACCTGGGCATGCAGGCTGGAATGGATATCGCCCTTCGGCCCCTTGCCCCAGCGTTCGCCGCTGGCGATCAGCTGGAATTCCAGCGGCCCCTTGGCCCCCAGATTGATCGCGGTGCTGCCATCCTTGCCCTGCCAGCCGCTGGGAATGATGATGCCATCGCACCGCTTCAGCGCGGCCAGCACCTCAGGCGCCTGCACGATCTCGTGGAAATTGGGCGAGGCGATCTCCTCTTCCCCCTCCACCACCATGACCAGATTGACCGGCAGTTTCTGCCCGGCCTCGCGAAAGGCGTGGAGCGCTGCCAGAAACGCCGCTTCCGGCCCCTTCTGGTTGATCGCCCCGCGGCCAACGATCACCTGGCCCCAACCCGGCTTGTTGGTGATGCGCGCCTCGAACGGCGGGCTCGACCATTCGGCCGGGTTCACCTGCTTCACGTCATACATGAAATAAATGCCCACGGTGCGCTTCGCCCCGGCGTCCAGCGTGGCAAAGATGCCGGGATGGCCGCTGGTCGGCATGCGCTTCACCATCTGGAACCCGGCGTCCTTCAACAGCCCCATGGTGTAGGCGCAGGCCGCCTCCATCCGGTAATTCTCGGCGGCGATGCCGGGGTTGCGGATCCAGTCCTGAATGCGGGCGATGTTCTCGGGCAGTTGCCGGTCGATGGCGGCGCGGATCTTCTTCTGCGCCTCGGCAGCCGGCGGCCGGGGCGGGGCGGCCCAGGCCGGCGCGGCGGCGATGGCGGCGGCGCCGGCCAACAGGCTGCGGCGGTTGAAATCGGTCATGCTGTCCCCCTGAAACTGTCAAGCGCGGCGAACATCGCAGCCTGCCCGCATCCCGTCCAGACCGGCGTTTTTGCCCGGTTTTTCATGCTGCACTGCGGCGGTGGCGCGTGCTGCACTGCAAAAGTGTCATGTCAACCATACGCAATGTTCCGGCGACACATTGACACATGCGGCGGATTGGATATGGAAAAACCGCTGCGACCTCCTGCCGCGACCCCTCGTGGGTCGGCCCGTCGGTGGAAGGTCGGGGCAAGGACTGGGTCGACATTGGTCATTGCCCAATCCGGCAAACAGTCGGGGAGCCCGAGCTGCTTTAGGGGGCAACGGTTTTTCCGAATGGGAGAGGAGTTCAACATGGCTGAAGATACCAAGGTCTACCCGACCGGGCTGACCGAGAAGGAAGCGATGGAGATCAACGAAGGCCTCAAGTGGGGCACGCGGATCTTCGGCGGCATTGCCGTTCTGGCACACATCCTGGCGTTCGCTTTGACGCCGTGGCTGCACTGAGAGCGCAAGGAGACTGACACATGAATGAAGGTCGTATCTGGCTCTACGTCAACCCGAGCGTTGGCCTGCCGCTGTTCTTCGTCGGCGTGATGGCGGTCGCTCTGATCGTGCACGCCTCGATCCTGCTCAACACCAGCTGGTTTGGCAGCTACTGGCAGGGTGGCGCTGCCGCCACTGCCGAAGCTGCTCCGGCTGCCGAAGCCCCGGCTGCTGAAGCTGCCCCGGCCGCTGAAGCTCCGGCTGAAGCTGCCCCGGCCGCCGAAGCCGCTCCGGCCGAAGCCGCCAAGTAAGCGCTTCGCCTGGCACGGGCCGGGCACGCTGAACCGGGCCGGCGCTCCCTTGCGGGGGCGCCGGCCTTTTTCGTGGCTGCCGCACGCGTGGCGGGCGTCGGGGCAGGGGCGGCGGACGGCGGCGTGATTCGGCCGGCGAATCAGTGTCCAGTCCGCTTGACACTCATCGTGTCACCAGCGCGGTGGCAAACCGCTCATGCTGCACTGCAGCTTTACCAATTGTTCAGGCGCGGGCCTCACGCGCCATCAGCGGCCACATCGCCGCCAGCGTGCAGACCATGAACAGCAGCTCCAGCGTGAAGATCAGGCCATAGCCGCCGGCCCCAGCCGGCATCGGCAGGCCCATGTCCACGCCCTTGGCCAGATCGCGGATCACGCCGCCGATGGTGGCGCCAACGCCCTGGCTGGTGGCCTGCACCGCGCCCCAGGCACCCATGGCAATGCCAACCTGGCCGCGCGGGGCCAGCTGCATCGTCGCTGTCAGCGTGCCATGGCCGAACAGGCCGGTGCCGATCCCGGCCAGCGCCACGCCCAGCGTGAACAGCTCCGGCGTGTCCGACCCGGCGGCAAAGATGATCAGGCCATAGGCCGGCAAACCGATCAGCGCGCCCAGGCTGGCCATGCGGAACGGATCGGCACCCAGCGACAGCACATGGCTGGCATAGATGAAGCCCATCAGGCTGCCGCCGGCCATCAGGGCCGACAACATGGTGGTGGTGCCCACGCCCAGCTTCAGCACTTCGCCGCCATAGGGTTCCAGCACGATGTCCGACATCGAAAAGGCCAGCGTGCCCAGCCCCACCGCGATCAGGCGCAGCACCGTCTTGTCCTTGCCGATGAACAGGTTCCAGCTTTCGCGGAAGCTGGGATCGGGGGTGGTCGGCGCGGTTTGCCGGTAATGCGGAATCCGCGCTTCCTGTTTCCACAGCGCGGTGAAGTTGAGCAGGATGGTGATCACCGCACTGCCCTGGATCACCTGGATCAGGCGGCCCTGGCTGAAATCGCCCAGCGCCCAGCCAAAGAAGAACGCCGCCGCGATGCTGCCCACCAGCAGCATCACATACATCAGGCCCACCACATTGGGCTGCTGCTCCGGCTCGGTCAGATCGGTGGCCAGCGCCAGGCCCACGGTCTGCGTGGTGTGGATGCCGGCGCCGACCAGCAGGAATGCCAGTGCCGCCGCCGGCTGGCCCAGCCAGATCCGCTCGTCATAGGCTTCCTGCGCCCCGGCCAGCACCAGCAGCGCGAACGGCATGATGGCCAGACCGCCAAACTGGATCATCGTGCCCAGATAGATATAGGGCACGCGCCGCCAGCCCAGCGCCGATTTGTGCGTGTCAGACTTGTGGCCGATCAGGGCGCGGAATGGCGCGGCCAGCAGGGGCAGCGCCAGCATGATCCCCACCAGCGTCGCCGGCACGCCCAGTTCCACGATCATCACGCGGTTCAGCGTGCCGACCAGCAGCACCAGGCTCATCCCCACGCTCACCTGGATCAGCGACAGGCGCAGCAGCCGCGACAGCGGCAGTTCCGGGCTGGCAACATCGGCGAACGGCAGAAAGCGCGTCCCCCATGTCATCCATACCTTGATGAGCTGGGCGTT
>CAZAWH010000084.1:0-12663 GCA_964488775.1 uncultured Sandarakinorhabdus sp.
AGATGATCACGGAGTCGGCCTCGTCCGACATCGTCTATTCCAACCTGTTCACCGGCGTGCACGGCAATTATCTGCGCCCGTCGATCGTGGCGGCCGGCATGGACCCGGACAATCTGCCGACCAGCGACCCTTCGGCGATGAACTTTGGCAGCGGCGGCAACACCGAAGCCAAGGCGTGGAAGGATATCTGGGGCTGCGGCCAGGGCATTGGCGCGGTGAAGCAGGTGGTGCCGGCGGCCGAGATGGTGGCGCGGCTGGTGCGCGAATACAACGCCGCCAAGGCGCGCATCACCGGCGTGGCGGCATGAGCCTGGATCTTTCCGCCCGCACCCGCGCGCTCTGGCTGGCCGGGGCGGTGGTGATGGGGCTGCTCAGCCAGTGGTGCATGGCCTTCGGGCCGTGCGGGGCGCCGGTTTGACCTGAAAATCCAATCCTCCCCCTCTGGGGGAGGTGCCCGCAGGGCGGAGGGGGCTGGCCAGGGCCGCGTCTGGCCACCCCTCCACCGCCTTCGGCGGTCCCCCTCCCCGCCCTTCGGGCAGGGAGGATAGCTTTGCGCTCACCCGATCCGTTCGGCCCCTGCGGCCCGCTTGTCTTCCACCGTGGCGGCGCGCGGCTTGACGCCCAGGCTGATCAGCAGCGAGGACGAGACGAAGATCGAGGAATAGGTGCCGACCACGATGCCGAGCACCATGGCCGCGGTGAAGCCGAAGATGACTTCCGGGCCAAGGATCAGCAGCGCCACCAGTGCGGCGAGCAGGGTGACCGAGGTCATCACCGTGCGCGGCAGGGTTTCGTTGACCGACAGATCGATGATCTGCTTGATGTCCATCTGCCGATATTTGCGCAGATTTTCGCGCACCCGGTCGTCGATCACCACCTTGTCGTTCAGGCTGTAGCCGATGATGGTCAGCACGGCGGCGACGATGTTGAGATCGAATTCCAGCTGGGTGAGGCTGAAGAAGCCCAACGTCACCACCACATCGTGCACCAGCGCCACCACGGTGGAGACGCCGAAATACCATTCGAAGCGGAACCAGGTGAACACCGCGACGAACAGCATCGACAGGCCCACGGCCCACAGGCCATCCTCGATCAGTTCATCGGACACCTTGCCCGACACGCTTTCGACGCGGGCGAACTTCACGCCCTGATAGTCCTTTTCCAGCGCGGTGCGCACCTTGGCCACCACGCGCTGCACGGCGTTCTGATCCCCTTCGGGCAGCGGCAGGCGGATGAGGATGGTGCGATCATTGCCGAATTCCTGCAACGCGCTGTCACCCACGCCGACCCGGTCCACCCGTTCGCGCAACGTGTCGATGGCGGGGGCCTGGGCGAATTCCACCTGCATGGTGAGGCCGCCGACGAAATCGACGCCAAGGTTGAGCCCGCGCACCGCCAGCAGGCCAGCGGCCCCGATGGTGAGCAGCAGCGTCAGCGCAAAGGCGATGAAGCGGAGTTTGACGAACCCGATGTTGGTGTTGTCGGGAACAAGCTTGAGGGGCATGGCCGTATCCTTTCCCGATCAGATGCTGAGGGTCTGCGGGCGCGCGGTGGCGACCCAGCGCGACACCATCAGGCGCACCAGCGTGACGGCGGTGAACACCGACGTGGCGATGCCGATCGAAAGCACCACGGCAAAGCCCTTGATCGGGCCGGAGCCGAAGGCGAACATGATGATCGCCACGATGATGTTGAGGCTGTTCGCATCCCAGATCGTGCGGCTGGCTTCCTTGAAGCCGGTTTCGATGCTGGTGACGACGCCCCTGCCCTTGCGCTGTTCCTCGCGGATGCGTTCGTTGATCAGCACGTTTGCATCCACCGCCGCGCCGATGGTGAGCACCATGCCGGCGATGCCGGGCAGCGTGAGGGTGAAGCCCGCGGCCGACATGATGCCAAGGATCATGACGACGTTGAAGAACAGCGCCACCACGGCATAGACGCCAAAGCGGCCATAGGTCATCACCATCAACAGGGCGACGGCGAGCACGGCGACGATGGAGGCGATGGCCCCGGCGCGGATCGAGTCCGCCCCCAGATCGGGGCCGACGGTGCGTTCTTCCACCACCTTCAGTTCCACCGGCAGCTTGCCCGAGCGCAGCAGGATCGCCAGTTCGTTGGCCGACTGCACCGTGTAATTGCCCATGATGATGCCGCTGCCGCCCAGGATCGGCTCGTTGATGTTGGGCGCCGAGATCACCACGCCGTCGAGGATGATGGCAAAGGGCTTGCCGACATTTTCGGTGGTGGCCTGGGCGAAGCGGCGGCCGCCCGTGCTGTCGAAGCGGAAGGAGACGGCGGGCGCGCCATTCTGATCGGTGGAGACCTGGGCATCGACCAGCTGGTCGCCGGAGATGATCGCCCGGCGCTTCACCACCATCTGGCCGCCTTCCTGCACCGGCAGGATCTGGCTGCCCGGCGGGGCGCGGCCGGCCTGCACTTCCACCGGATCGGCGGTGACATCGGCCAGTTTGAATTCCAGCTTGGCGGTCTTGCCGAGCAGGGCCTTCAGCGCTTCCGGATCCTGCAGGCCGGGCACCTGCACGACGATGCGGGTGGCGCCCTGGCGCACGATGGTCGGTTCCCGCGTGCCCAACTCGTCGATGCGCTTGCGGATGACCTCCACGGCCTGGGCCATGGCGCTGTCAACCGCCGCATTGATGCCGGCCTGGGTGGGGGTCAGGATGATCTGGCCGGGGATGGACCCACGCGCCACATCGACTTCGCGCGAGGCGCCCAGGCCCAGCGGCGCGGTGACCTTGTTGAGGATCTGCACCGCCTGGTCGGTGCGGGCCAGATCGGTGACGGAAAAGCGCAGGCGGTTGCCAGCAAGCGACAGGTCGCTGATGCCGATGGCCCCGCCTTCGGCCGCGCGCAGCTCGCCGCGCACCGTGTCTTCCAGCGATTCCAGCTTGGCCTTCTCGACGTCGGCCGGCAGCGCCTCCAGCATCAGGTGGGAGCCGCCACGCAGATCAAGGCCCAGCGGCAACTGGCTTTTCGGCAGGCCATCGGGCAGGCTGTTCAGCACCGAGGGCGGCAGCGCATTGGGCAGCGCCAGCAGCGCACACAGGCCGATCGTCAACCAGATCGACCAGATTTTCCATTTCGGAAAGTCGAGCACGGGCTTATTTCTCGTTCGCCGCCGCCGGCAGGCCGCGCGGTTTCACGTCGGCCAGCGTCGCCTTCAGCACGGTGAAGCGCACGTTCGGCCCGGCTTCCACCTCGACCTCATTGTCGGTCACGCGCACGGCCTTGCCGATGATGCCGCCGCCGGTGACGACATCATCGCCCTTCTTGACGGCATCGACCATGGCGCGGTGCTGCTTCACGCGGTTCTGCTGCGGCCGGATGATCAGGAAGTAGAAGATGGCGAAGATCGCCAGATAGGGCAGGAAGCCGATGAGGGCAGCGGTGCCGCCGGTCGCCGCTGCGCCCCCCGCTGAACCCCCTGCCACCTGGGCATAGGCCGGGCTTGCAAACATCGCTGTCTCGCTTTCGATTGGCTGGAAACTGGATCGCCACAGGCTCTAGCGGCTTGCACGGGGGCGTGCAACCGCGCCGGATTCCCACGGCGGCTGAAAGCGCATATCAGGTGCGGCATGACCATTGACAAGACCAACGCCCATCTTGCCCGCATCGCCGACGCGCTGGACCGGCTGGCCCCGCCGCCACTCACGCCGGCCGACCCCCGCCACGGCCATTGGTTTGGCTGGCGCCCGGCCGGGCTGGTGGCCCTGCCCCCGGCGCGGGCCACGCCGCTCGCCCTCTATCGCGGGGTGGAGGCCCAGGCGGCGGCAGCCCGAGAGAATTGCCGTCGCCATGCCCGCGGCCTGCCCGCGCACGACATGTTGCTGTGGGGCGCGCGCGGCATGGGCAAATCCAGCCTGGCGCGCAGCGTGGTCGCCGATCTGGTGGCGGGCGGCGATGATCTGGCGCTGGTGCAGGTGATGCTGCCCGATCTCGCCGGCCTGCCGGCGCTGTTTGCCGCGCTGGCCGGGGTGGAGCGCGCCTTTTTGGTGTTTCTGGATGATGTGTCGCTGGGCGCCGATGCCGGCGAGGTGCATGCGCTGCGCTCCCTCCTGGATGGCGGGGTGCAGGCCCGGCCCGATCATGTGCGCCTGATCGTCACCAGCAACCGCCGCCATCTGGTGCCGCGCAGCCTGGCCGAGAATGAGGCAAACGCCATCAACCCGCGCGATGTGGCCGATGATCATCTGGCGCTGGCCGATCGCTTTGGCCTGCGGCTGGGCTTTCACCCCTGTGATCAGGATCAGTATCTGGCGATCTGCGCTGCCTATGCCGGGCACCATGGCCTCGCCTTTGATCCGGCCGCTGCCCTGGCCTGGGCGGTGGCGCGCGGTGGCCGGTCGGGCCGGGTGGCCTGGCAGTTCACGGTGGAACAGGCCGGCGCCCAGGGGGTGCGGCTGAACGGCTGACAACCGGCCATTCAGCCTGATGCAACCCGGACGGGGCCAATATGGGGCCGTATAAGCAGAAAGGCCCGCCATGCGCTCCACCATCGCCCTGATCCCTGCCCTGATCCCCGCGCTGCCACTGTTGGCTGTCGCCGGCGGCATTGGCCTTGCCGCGGCGCCGGCCGCCGCCCAGGTGGGGGTGTTTTCCGGGCGCACCGTCACCTGCGAAAGCTGGAATTTCCGCGAAGCCGCCTGCCCGGTGCCGGGGGCGGAACGGGTGCAACTGGCCCGGGTGAACGGCGGCCAGTGCATCGAGGGCGAAACCTGGATCCATGATGGCCAGGCCATCCGCGTGCGCGGCGGCTGCCGGGCGCAGTTCCGGGTGGACGACAATCATGGCTGGGGCACCGGCGGCTGGGATCAGGGCTGGAACGGCAATGTGGGCGGCAACCGGCTGGTGCGCGTGAGCTGCGAAAGCTGGAATTTCCGCGAGGCCATCTGTGCCGTGCCGGGGCCGGTGTCGGCCGCCCGGCTGGCGCGGGTGATTGCCGGTGATTGCCGCGATGGCGCCACCTGGCGCTGGGACCGGCGCAGCATCCACGTGCGCGGCGGCTGCCGGGCCGATTTCGAGGTTTTGACCGGCACCAGCCAATGGCAGGGCGGCGGAAACGGCGGCGGTTGGGCCGGCGGCAGCATCACCTGCGAAAGCTGGAATTTCCGCCCGGCCAGCTGCCCCGTGCCCGGTGCGCGCGGCGTGCGGCTGACCCGCGTGCTGGGCGGCAATTGCATCGAGGGGCGCAGTTGGAGCCATGATCGCGGCGTCATCCGGGTGCGCGATGGCTGCCGGGCGCGATTTGACCTTTATTGACCTGTATTGACCCGCTGCGACACTGGGCGGCTGTTGCCCTTGAGCCGGGCCACCCTATATTGCCCTGGTATCTGACATATCGAGGCGACGTCTCTTGAAATTCCTGGGCACCGTGTGGCGCATTGTGGTCGGCATCAAGGATCTGCTGGTCCTGATGCTGCTGGCGATCTTCTTCATCGCGCTGTCGGCGGCGCTGTCGTCGGGCAAGGTGGCGCGGGTGCCGGATGGCGGCGCGCTGGTGATCGCGCTGGATGGCGCGATCGTGGATCAGGCCAGTGAATCCAGCCCCTTCGATGCCGCCAGCGGCAACATGCCCAACGAGGTGCAGGCCCGCGATCTGGTGCGCGCCATCGATGCCGCCGCGGCCGACACGCGGATCAAGGCGCTGGTGCTGGAACTGGATGGCTTCATGGGCGCCGGCCAGGCCAATATCGACAGCGTGGTGGCCGCGCTGGAACGGTTCCGCAAGGCGGGCAAGCCGATCCATGCCTGGGCCACGGCCTATACCGATGACAGCTGGTTGCTGGCCGCGCCGGCCACCCGGATCTGGGCCAATCCGCTGGGCGGGGTGATCATCACCGGTCCGGGCGGGTCCAACCTCTATTTCGCCCGCGCGCTCGACAAGCTGAACATCGATGTGAACGTGTTCCGCGTTGGCACCTACAAGAGCTTTGTCGAGCCTTACACACGGGCCGGCGCCTCGCCCGAGGCCAAGGCGGCGGATCAGGCACTGGTGAACAGCCTGTGGCAAAGCTGGCTGGGCGAGGCCCGGCGGCTGCGGCCCAGGGCCGATGTGCCGGCCTATATCGCGCAATTGCCGCAGCGCCTGGGCCGTTTTGGCGGCGACGGCGCGCGCGCCGCGCTGGAGGCCGGGCTGGTCGACCAGCTGGGCAGCCGCGATGATTTCGATGCCGCGATGGTGAAGCTCGTCGGTGAGGATGAACTGGCCGACTGGGGCCATTATGCCGGCGTGAGCCTGGAGGATTATCTGAACGCCATTGCCGGCCAGGCCAAGGGCCAGGGCGATGCCGTGGGCGTGGTGTATGTGACCGGCAATATCGTCGATGGCGAGGCCCCGCGCGGCACCGCCGGCAGCGCCACCATCCGCGCCGCGCTGGAAGAGGCGCTGGCCGAGAATGACGATATCAAGGCGCTGGTGGTGCGGGTGGATTCGGGCGGCGGTTCGGTGACGGCGTCGGAAGAAATCCGCGCCGCCCTGCTCGCCGCCAAGGCCGATGGCCTGCCCGTGGTGGCCAGTTTCGGCCCGGTGGCGGCCAGCGGCGGTTACTGGGTCGGCACGGCGGCGGACGAGATTTATGCCCAGCCTTCGACCATCACCGGTTCGATCGGGGTGTTTGCCATCCTGCCTAGCTTCCCGCGCGCGCTCAACGAGATTGGCATCAACGCCGATGGGGTGAAGACCACGCCCTACAGCGGGGAGCCTGACGTGGTGGCCGGCCTGTCGCCGGAGGTGCGCCAGGTGCTGCAGATGGGGGTGGAGGATATCTACCGCCGCTTCCTGGGGGTGGTGTCCACCGCCCGCAAGCTGCCGGTGGCCGAGGTTGACCGCATCGCGCAAGGCCGGGTGTGGGCCGGCACCGAGGCGAAGAATCTGAAATTGGTCGACAAGTTCGGCACGCTGGATGCCGCCGTGAAGGCAGCGGCGCTGAAAGCCGGCATCAAGGGCGATGTGCGGGTGATCGACATCGAAAAGCCGGTGCCGGAATGGCAGAAGGCGCTCGAAAGCTTTGGCAAGGCGGAGGCGGACGAACAGGCCCAGGCCCGCAACAACACCCGTGACCCGTGGGCCCGGCTGATGCAGGCGTCGCGCCTGCGCCTGGCCGCGGCGGTGGCTGATCTGGGCACCATGGCCAGCGGCCGCAGCGCCACCATGCAGGCGGCCTGCGTGGAATGCGCCGTCGCCGGCTCCCCCCGCCCCGCCGCGCAGGCCAAGGCGGAGCATTGGCTGGCCCGCCTGATCGGGGCGCAATAGGCACGATCCTCCCCAAACTTGTTTGGGGAGGTGGCGCCGAAGGCGACGGAGGGGCCGCGACGGAGCGGGCAGCGCCGGCCTGACCATATCCTCCCTTTCTGGGGGAGGTGCCGACCAACGGGAGGCGGAGGGGGCGGCGCTGGGCCGGCGTGTCGAAAACAAGCCACTCCTGCCGCGCCCCCTCCGCCCTGCGGGCACCTCCCCCAGAGGGGGAGGATCTTTCCTCTGCGCAGGCCAAGGCGGAGCATTGGCTGGCCCGCCCGATCGGGGCGTGATAGGCACGATCCTCCCCAAACTTGTTTGGGGAGGTGGCGCCGAAGGCGACGGAGGGGCCGCGACGGCAGGCGCCACGCCGGCCTGACCATATCCTCCCCCTCTGGGGGAGGTGCCGAGCATCGCGAGGCGGAGGGGGCGGCGCAGGACGGTCCTTGCCGCCTTCCTCTCAATCCTCCCGATAGCCCGGCAACTTCAACCCGGTGCGGATCGCCAGCGCGCGCAAGCCAAAGCCCGCGGCCGCGCCGGCCAGGCCCGCCGGCCAGGCCGCCACGCCAACCAGGGTGAGGCCAACATAGACCCCCGCGCCCAGCGCCGACGCCGAGACATAGATTTCCTTGCGCAACAGGATGGACGGCTCACCGGCGAGCAGATCGCGGACAATCCCGCCGAAGGTAGCCGACAGCACGCCCATCACCACCGCCGGCAGCGGCGGCACGCCCAGTTGCAGCGACTTGGCCGCGCCCAGTACCGAATAGGCGCCGAGCCCGACCGCATCGAACCACAGCAGCGCATTCAATTGCCAGCGATCGGCGCGCAGCATCCACACGGCGGCGGCCGCCACCAGGCAGACGCCGAGATAATCCGACCGGCCGACCCAGAACACCGGCGCGCCAATGAGCAGATCGCGCAGCGTGCCGCCGCCAATGCCGGTGACGGCGGCAAAAAAGGCGAAGGTGACGATGGTCTGTTTGATCCGGGCCGCGGCCAGCGCGCCCGACACGGCAAACACCGCGACACCCGCCATGTCGAGCGCGGCCAGCACCGGTTCGATCGGCACGGGAAGCGCCAAGGGACCAATCGGCGCGGCCATCACCGCCGCCAGAAATGCCGAACGGTGAGCAGCGCCCCGGTGAGGACGACGCCCAGCGACAGCAGGGTGGCGATGATGATCAGCGGGTGGTGGGTGTTCTCGCGTTCCGTCCAGTCCATGATGTGCAGGCCCCAGAACAGATCATAGAAGCGCCACCACGGCGTGCGGACGGCGCCGATCTCGCCCTGGCTGTTGATATAGACGCGGGTGTCATCGGCAAATTCGACCCGGAAGCCTCTGGTCTCGCGCCAGTCACTGGCCGGATTTGCCGGGGTAACGGCGGTGACGCTGGCGGGCCCGGTCAGGGTGGTGCCGGCGCGGGCGATGGCTTCGGCCTGGCTTGCCGTTATCGCGATGGGCTGGCCAGTTGCGGCATCGATCAGGCGCTTGCCCTGCCCGTCCGTCAGCTTCCACACCGGCTTGCCGAGCAGCTGGCCCAGCTCCAGCTTTTCCACGCCGGTCAGCGCCGGCAGCCGCACCGGCACGCTCAGCCCCGGCGGATCGCGGCGCAGCGTGGTGCCGCGCACCTCGTCCAGCGGCCGGGCGACCATGACCAGGCCGGAGGCGACCCACAAGATGATCTGTATGCCGACAATCACTCCACCCCACAGGTGGAGCCAGCGAACGGTGCGTGTGGCGCGGGGCGAGAGCATGGGGCGGGTGTAGCGGGACGCACTGTCGGCGTCACCCCCGCGATGGTTCAAGGTTGGTGGGGCAGCGCCTGCAGCCAGTCGTGCACCAGGGTGGCCAGGGCAAGGCGCGCGTCGGACCAGCTGTGATCGGTGTCCTGATGCGCCTCGGTCACTTTGCCTCCGCCCGCGCGGGCCGCTGCCACCAGCGGATCGCTATGGGCCTTGAACCCATCATTTGAGGTCAAGACCAGCAGCGGCATCCGGGCCAGGCCTTTTGCCACGCGGCGCGAGTCAAAGGCAGTGGCGTTGGCAATCAGTTCGTCGGCCGAGATTTCTGGCGATGTACCGGCCAGCGCATCGGAATTCGCCTTGGCGCGGGCGATCAGTTCGGCGCGTGGCAACAGCCCGGCCAGGCCCCGGTTCGAAGCCGAGATCAGGATGGCGCCGGCCAGGTTGGCGTCATCGGCTGCGACCATCGTCGTCACCCACCCCCCCATGCTGTGCCCGGCCAGAACGATGCGGCTGGTGTCGACCGCCAGTTTTGCCGCCACGTCGGGCCGTCGCAGATGGGCGAGCACAGCCCTCGCATCCTCGATGATGTGTGCATAGCGAAATGCGCCGGGGCTTCCCCAGCTTCCGCGGTAATTGAAGGTGACTGCGTTCCATCCCGCGCGGCGCAGCGCCTGTGCCAGGTCCAGATTCTTCTCGTTGCCCGGCAGGCCGTGGCAGATGATGATGGTGGGGTGCGGCCCCGGCCCGGCGGCGAGATAGGCAACACCGTTGATGTCCACACCGCCGGTCGGAACGTGCAGCACCTCCATGCGCGCGCGCGGCGACGCTGTAACCGGAGGATCGACCAACAGCTTGTTGGTCTGCGCGTCAACGGGTGACGCCAGCAGCAACAAGGCGAGAGCAAGTTTGCGCATGTTGGTCCCTCCACGTCCGGATGAATGGCGGCGACGATGACGCAATCACACGCAAACGCAACAGAGGAACAGGCAGACCGGCCGACTTCAGCGCGGCCGATCCCCGCCATCACATGTGGATGGGCTTGCCCGTCACCGCCATGGCCGCTTCCTTCAGCGCTTCCGAATGGGTCGGGTGGGCGTGGCAGGTGAGCGCGATGTCTTCAGAAGACGCTCCGAATTCCATCGCCTGCGCGGCCTGGGCGATCATGGTGCCGGCCATGGCGCCGATGATGTGGACGCCGAGCACCCGATCGGTCTTTGCGTCGGCCAGCACCTTCACGAAGCCATCGGTGTCGCGGTTGGTCTTGGCGCGGCTGTTGGCGGCAAACAGGAACTTGCCGGCCTTGTAGGCGACGCCTTCAGCCTTCAACTCCTCCTCGGTCTTGCCGACGGTGCCGACTTCGGGATGGGTATAGACCACCGCCGGGATCACGGCGTGGTTCACATAACCGGCCAGGCCGGCGACATTGTCGGCACAGGCGACGCCCTCATCCTCGGCCTTGTGGGCCAGCATCGGACCCTCGACCACGTCGCCAATCGCCCAGATGCCGGGCACGGCGGTGGCGAAATGATGATCGATGGGGATGCGCCCCCTGGCATCGAGCGTCAGGCCGGTGGCGGCCAGGTTCAAGCCATCGGTGTTGGGCCGGCGGCCGATGGAGAGCAGCACGACATCGGCGGCGATGGTTTCGGCAGGCCCGCCAGCGGCGGGCTCAACGGTGACCGTGGCCGCATTGCCGGCGCGCTCAACATTGACGACCTTGGTGGAGGTTTTCAGCACAAGGCCCTGTTTTTTCAGAATACGGGCAAAAGCATCGGCCACTTCGATATCCATCGCCGGCACGATGCGCGGGGCATATTCCACCACCGTCACCTTCGCGCCCAGGCGCCGCCAGACGCTGCCCATCTCAAGGCCGATATAGCCGCCGCCGATCACCACCAGATGGCCGGGCACCTTGGCCAGGCTCAGCGCTTCGGTGGAGGTGACGATCACTTCGCCATCCGGCACCATGCCGGGCAGCAGCGCCACCTCGGAACCGGTGGCGATGATGAAATTCTTCGCCGTAACGGTCCGCTCACCGACCTTGACCGATTTGGCATCGACAAAGCTGGCTTCGCCCTTGATCCATTCCACCTTGTTCTTCTTGAACAGCATCTCGATGCCGCCGGTCAACTCCTTGACCGCCTTGTCCTTTTCACCCAGCAGGGCGGACAGGTCGAAGCTGATGTTGTCGGCCTTCACGCCGAACTTGGCGAGATGGCCGCCGGCCAGTTCCTCATAGAGATGGCTGCCGTTGAGCAACGCCTTCGATGGGATGCAGCCGACATTGAGGCAGGTGCCGCCCAGCGTGCCGCGCTTTTCGATGCAGGCCACTTTCAGGCCATGCTGCGCCGCGCGGATGGCAGCGACATAGCCGCCAGGGCCGCCGCCGATGACGACGACATCAAATTCAGGACTGGCCATGGTCTGGCTCCTTAAAGGTCGATCAGCAAACGGGCTGGATCTTCAATGGCTTCCTTGATGCGGACCAGGAAGGTCACCGCCTCCTTGCCGTCGATCAGGCGGTGATCGTAAGACAGCGCCATGTACATCATCGGGCGGACGACGACCTGCCCATTGCGCACCACCGGCTTATCCTCCACCCGGTGCAGGCCGAGCACGCCGGATTGCGGCGGGTTGAGGATGGGGGTGGAGAGCAGCGAGCCGAACACGCCACCGTTGGAAATGGTGAAGTTACCACCCTGCATTTCCTCGATCTTCAGCGTGCCCTTGCGGGCCCGGTCACCGAAATCGGCGATCTGCTTTTCGATCTCGGCAAAGCTCTTGGCCTGCGCGTCCTTGAGGATCGGCACGACGAGGCCGCCGGGCGAGGAGACGGCGACGCCGAGATCAGCATAATCCTTGAACACGATCTCGTCGCCTTCGATGGCGGCGCCAACGGCCGGCACATCCTTGAGCGCCAGCACCACGGCCTTGGCAAAAAACGACATGAAACCAAGGCGAACACCGTGTTTCTTCTCGAAATGATCCTTGTACTTCGCCCGCGCCTCGATCACGGCCGACATGTCCACATCGTTGAACGTGGTCAGCATGGCAGCGGTGTTCTGGGCTTCCTTCAGGCGGCGCGCGATGGTCTGGCGCAGGCGCGTCATCTTCACCCGTTCCTCGCGCCGGGCGGCCGGCGCGGTGGCGGCAACCGGCGCGGCGGTGGCGGCAACTGCGGCCACGGTGGCGGATTTCACCCGCGCGGTGCCGGCTTCGATGGCTGACAGCACATCGCCCTTGGTCAGGCGGCCATCCTTGCCGGTGCCGCTGATGCTGGCCGGATCGAGATTGTAGGTGTCAATGAGGGTGCGGACGGCCGGGCTGATGGCGTCATAGGCCGGCGCGTCCACCACCGGCGCGGGCGCAGGGGCCGGCGCGGCGACAGGCGCGGCAACCGGGGCCGCAGCGGGCGCCGGCGCCGGGGCAGCGGCGGCGCCACCTTCGACAATGCGGGCGATCAGCGCGCCCACGGTGACGGTGTCGCCGGGCTGGAAATAATGTTCGCCCATCACGCCGGCCACCGGTGCCGGCACTTCCACGGCCACCTTGTCGGTTTCCAGCGCCACGATCGGTTCGTCGGCCGCAACCGCCTCGCCCGGCTGTTTCAGCCATTGGCCAACGCTGGCTTCGGTGATGGATTCGCCCAGGGTGGGCAC
>CAZAWH010000085.1:0-12588 GCA_964488775.1 uncultured Sandarakinorhabdus sp.
ATCATCCGCATGATGGTGCTGGCGCTGGCCTTCTACGGCATGAGCACCTTTGAAGGCCCGATGATGTCGATCAAGTCGGTCAACAGCCTGTCGCACTATACCGACTGGACGATCGGCCATGTCCACTCCGGCGCGCTGGGCTGGAACGGCATGATCACCTTTGCCTGCATGTACTATCTGGCGCCGCGCCTGTGGAACCGCCAGCGGCTCTACAGCCTCAGGCTGATCAACTGGCACTTCTGGCTCGCGACCGGTGGCATCGTCTTCTACACCGCCTCGATGTGGGTGGCCGGCATCACGCAGGGGTTGATGTGGCGCGAATATGGGGCCGATGGCTATCTGGTGAACAGCTTTGCCGAAACGGTCGCGGCCATCCATCCGATGTTCCTGCTGCGGGCCTTTGGCGGCGCACTCTACCTGTCGGGCGCCCTGGTCTTTGCCTGGAACATCGCGATGACCATCGCCGGGCGCATCCGGGCCGAAGCCCCGATGACCGAGACGCCCTACGACGCGCGGGCAGACCGTCCCCTGCCTGTTCCGGCTGCGGCAGCCGGCAACCTGCAACCGGCCGAATGAGGGAGAACCATCATGGCTTCGCACCCGCAAACACCTGAAAAAGAGGGCTTCTCCCACCGCACGCTGGAACGCAACATCACGTTGCTTGGCCTGTGTTCCCTGGTTGCCGTCGCCATCGGCGGCATCGTGGAGATCGCCCCGCTGTTCTGGGTCGACAGCACCATCGAGAAGGTGGAGGGCGTCCGCCCCTACACCCCGCTCGAACTCGCCGGCCGCAACATCTACATGCGCGAAGGCTGTTATGTCTGCCACAGCCAGATGGTCCGACCCTTCAAGGACGAGGTGGAACGGTATGGCCACTACAGTCTGGCGGCCGAGAGCATGTATGATCACCCCTTCCAATGGGGGTCCAAGCGCACCGGGCCTGATCTCGCCCGCGTCGGCGGCCGCTATTCCGATGAATGGCACCGCGAACATCTGAAGGATCCGCGCAGCGTCGTGCCGGAATCGATCATGCCGCCCTATGCCTTCCTGGCCGATAAGCCGCTGAACGCCGGCGACATGGCCGCCCATCTCGCCGCCCTGCGCAAGGTTGGCGTGCCCTATTCCGACAAGGATATCGCCACCGCCAACGCCGATCTCACCTTGCAGGCGACCCCGGATGCCGACGCATCCGATCTGCAGGCGCGCTTTCCCAAGGCCCAGGCCCGGGATTTCGATGGCAATCCGGCCATGGTCTCCGAAATGGATGCGCTGATCGCCTATCTGCAGATGCTGGGTACCCTGGTCGATTTCAAGGCGGCCGAGGCGCAGGAGCAGCCGAAATGAGCGACTATGAAAGCCTTCGCCATTTCGCTGACAGCTGGGGCCTGCTGGCGATGACGCTCCTCTTCCTCGGCTTTGTCGGCTGGACCTTCCGGCCCGGCGCCCGCCGCCGCCACGACGAAGCCGCTGCCATGATTTTCAGGAGTCACGTCGATGACTGATCACAACAAGCGCGTTGACGAAGCCACCGGCACCAACCTGGTTGGCCATGAATGGGATGGCATCGAGGAACTGGACACACCGCTGCCGCGCTGGTGGGTCTATATCTTCGCCGGCACCGTGGTGTTCGCCGCCGGCTATGTGGTTGCCTATCCCGCCTTCCCCGATGTCGCCGGCCTGACCGGCTGGTCCAGCCGGGGCCAGCTGGATGCCGCACTCAAGGCCGAAGCGGCGGAACGGGCCCCGCTGCTCAGCGCCATCGCCGCCACACCGATCGAAAATCTCGCCGCCAATCCGCAGCTGATGCGCTCGGCGATCGAAGGCGGCAATGCGGCCTTCAAGGTCAATTGCGTGCAATGCCATGGCTCCGGCGCCACCGGTTCTCGGGGCTATCCCAATCTCAAGGATGATGACTGGCTGTGGGGCGGCGACATCGCGTCGCTTCACACCACCATCAGCCATGGCATCCGCAGCACGTCGGACGACACAAGGTTCAGCCAGATGCCGGCCTTTGCCGACATGCTGTCAAAAGGCCAGATCCAGCAGCTGGTCACCCATGTCCGCGCCATTTCCGGCCAGGGCAAGGCCAGCGCCGCCGGCGCCCAACTGTTCGCCGAAAACTGTGCCAGCTGCCATGGTGACACCGGCAAGGGCAACCGCGAGATGGGTGCCCCCAATCTCACCGATGGCATCTGGCTCTATGGCAGCGATCGTGCCGCCCTGACCCAGACGATCAGCAAGGCGCGCTTTGGCGTGATGCCGCATTGGGCCGGCCGGCTTGACCCCGTGACCATCAAGATGCTGGCAGCCTATGTCCATTCGCTGGGCGGTGGTGAGGCCCTGCCGCCAGCCCAGACTGCAACCGCCGTTCCCCCCGCGGCGCCGGCCCAGACCGCCGCCGCCGACACTGGCAGCGCAGGCAGTGGCAAACCAAATGTCCGCTCTTGATCTCATCAATCCCACAAGCGACCTCTACAAGCAGCGCGTGCCGGTCTTTCCCCGTGTGGTGAACGGCCGGTTCCGCCGCCTGAAATGGGCGGTGATGGTGCTGTGTCTCGCCGTCTACTACATCACGCCCTGGCTGCGCTGGGATCGCGGCACCCATGCCCCCGATCAGGCAGTGCTGATCGATCTGGCCGGCCGCCGCTTCTTCATGTTCGATATCGAGATCTGGCCGCAGGAATTCTATTATGTCGCCGGCCTGCTGATCATGGCTGGCATCGGCCTGTTCCTCGTCACCTCCGCCGTCGGCCGGGCCTGGTGCGGCTATGCCTGCCCGCAGACGGTGTGGACCGATCTGTTTCAGCATGTCGAACGCTGGATCGACGGCGACCGCAATGCACAACTGAAACTGAACGCCGCGCCGTGGAGCGCGGCCAAGCTGATGCGCCGGCTGACGAAATGGAGCCTCTGGCTCGCCATTGCCGCCGCCACCGGCGGGGCGTGGATCTTCTATTTTGCCGATGCGCCCACCCTCGCCAGCCAGTTCCTCGCCGGTGATGCGCCCTTCGTCGCCTATGCCACCGTCGCCGTGCTCAGCTTCACCACCTTCACGCTGGGCGGCTTCATGCGCGAGCAGGTGTGCATCTACATGTGCCCCTGGCCACGCATCCAGACCGCGATGCTCGATGAAAAATCGCTGATCGTCACCTATCGCGACTGGCGCGGCGAACCGCGCACGCAAGGATTGAAAAAGGCCGCCACGATGGCGCCCGGCAAGGCCGGTGACTGCATCGATTGCAACGCCTGCGTATCGGTCTGCCCCACCGGCATCGATATCCGCAACGGGCCGCAACTGGGCTGCATCAACTGCGCGCTGTGCATCGATGCCTGTGACGAGGTGATGGCCAAGCTGAACCGGCCGCGCGGCCTGATCGACTATCTGAATCTTGATGATCACAAACGCGAATTGGCCGGCGGCAGCGCCACCCCGATGCTGAAGACGCTGCTGCGCCCGCGCACCCTCATCTATTTCGCCGTCTGGGCCAGCATTGGCGTCGCCATGCTGTTCACGCTTGGTGGCCGCACCCGCCTGGCCGTCGACGCCGCCCAGGATCGCAACCCGATCATGATCACCCTGTCTGATGGCACGGTGCGCAACGGCTGGACGATCAAGCTCAGAAACATGGAAAGCCGCCCGCGCCAGGTGGAACTGGTGATGACCGGCCTGCCACAAGGCCGGCTGTGGACCGATGCAATGGATCGGCGCGACGCCGCCCGCAGCACCCGCGTCGATCTGGCCGCCGATGCCACCACCCGCCTGCACCTCTATGTCGCGGCGCCGGCCGGCCCGGCCGGTGAAACGGCCTTCGCCCTCATCGCCCGCCCGCTGGAGCCGGCCCAGCCCGACGCCCCGCCGCAATCGGCCGCCCGCACCCTGAAATTCGTCCGCCAATAGGGAGAATGGCGTCATGAACATCACCCAGCCCCGCTTTACTGGCCGTCACATGACCGCCGTGATGGTCGGCTTCTTCGGCATCGTGGTGGCGGTCAACATCCACATGGCGCGGCTGGCCAGCGGCACCTTCGGCGGCACCGTGGTGGACAACTCCTATGTCGCCAGCCAGAAATTCAACCGCTGGCTGGCCGAAGCCCGCGCGGCCGATCGGCTGGGTTGGGTCACGCCCGTGGCGCTGGATGCCGGCCGCCGTGTGACCGTGTCTGTGCCCGGGCCGGGCTTTGCCGTCAGTGGCAGTGCCCATCACCCGCTGGGTCGTGCCCCCGATATCAGGCTTGGCTTCCGCCCCGATGGCAGCGGGCATCTCGTCGCGACCACCGCGCTGCCGCCCGGTCGCTGGCAGGTGCGCCTGACGCTGCGGCGCGGCAGCCAGATGAAGCGTCTGGCCGAGGTGCTGGCATGAACCAGATGGTCAACCCGGCCGTGGCCATCGGCACCCTCGCCACCAGCCGCTTCGCCGTGCCCGGCATCCGCTGCGCCGGCTGCATTGCCAAGCTGGAAACCGGCTTGGCCGCCGTGCCTGGCGTGATGGCGGCGCGGGTGAACTTCACCGCCAAGCAGGTCAGCCTGTCACATGATCCGGCGCTGGCCATGCCGGATCTGGTCAAGGCCATCGCCGATCTTGGCTTTGATGCCAATCCGATCGGGGATGCCCTCGGCCAGGCCGATGGCGAGGCGCGTGGCCTCGTCAAGGCACTGGCGGTTGCCGGCTTTGCCGCGATGAACATCATGCTGCTGTCAGTCTCGGTCTGGTCCGGCGCGGGCGGCCTCACCCGCGATCTCTTCCACTGGCTCTCCGCCCTGATCGCCCTGCCCACCGTGGCCTATGCCGGCCAGCCGTTCTTCCGCTCGGCAGGCCAAGCGCTGAAGGCCGGCCACACCAACATGGATGTGCCGATCTCCATCGGCGTCATCCTCGCCACCGCCCTGTCGCTGTTTGAAACCATCAGCCACGGTGATCACGCCTATTTCGACAGCGCGGTGATGCTGTTGTTCTTCCTGCTGGCCGGGCGCTGGCTGGATGCGGTGATGCGTGATCGGGCCCGCGATGGTGTGTCGGCCCTGCTCAAGCACATGGCGGCGGGCGCGCTGATCGTTGAAGAGGATGGCCGCTCGCACTGGGTCGCCGCCAGCGCCATCCGGCCCGGCATGACCATGCTGGTCGCGGCCGGCGAGCGGCTGGCGGCCGATGGCGTCATCCTCGATGGCCGCAGCCATTTCGACCAGTCACTGATCACCGGCGAAGCGATGCCGGTGGCGGTCGGCCCCGGCGGCACCGTGTTGGCCGGCACGCTCAATTGCGGGAATGCCGTTACCGTGGCCGTCACCGCGGCCGGCGCCGACACCAGCATCGCCGATATCGCGAGGCTGATGCAGGACGCCGGGCAGGGCCGCTCCCGCTATGTCCGCATCGCCGATCGTGCCGCCCGGCTCTATGCCCCGGCCGTCCACACGCTTGCGGCCCTCAGCTTCCTTGGCTGGCTGCTGGCCGGCGCCGGCTGGCACCAGGCGCTGCTGATTGCGGTTGCCGTGCTGATCATCACCTGCCCCTGCGCGCTGGGACTGGCCGTGCCGGCGGCGCAGATCGTCGCCACCGGTGCCCTGATGCGGGTGGGCGTGCTGGTGAAGGATGGCAGCGCGCTCGAACGGCTGGCCGAAGCCGATCTGGCCGTGTTCGACAAGACCGGCACGCTGACCCTGGGCAACCCCGAACCGATTGACCTTGCCACCCTGTCGGCAGAGGAGGCCGGCATCGCGCTGGCGCTCGCCCAGTGCAGCCGCCACCCGCTGTCCGAAGCGCTGCGCCGTGCCCTCACCGCCGCCGGCACGCTGCCGGCCCGCGTCACCATGATCAGCGAAACCCCCGGCGATGGCCTGACCGGCCAATGGCATGGCCAGGTGGTGCGGCTCGGGCGGCCACGCGGCGGGTCCGGCACGGCCATCGCCACGGCCTTGACCATCGGATCAGCACCGGGGCGGCTGATCCACTTTGTCGATCCGCTGCGCCCCGATGCCGCCGCAACCCTTGCCAGTCTGGCCGCCATGGGGCTGCCGGCGCGCATCCTGTCGGGCGATCGCGCCGGCCCGGTGGCCGATGTCGGCACGGCGCTCAACGTGCCGGCCGAAGGCGGGTTGGACCCGGCCGGCAAGCTGGCGCGGATCTGGGCGCTGGGCCATCAGGGCCACCGGGTGCTGATGGTCGGCGATGGCCTGAACGACGGCCCGGCGCTGGCCGCTGGTCATGTCTCCATGGCACCGGGATCGGCCGCCGACGCCAGCCAGAATGCCGCCGATGCGGTGTTTTTGGGCACCAGCCTGGCACCAATTGCCACCGCGGTGCGCGTGGCGCGCACCACCCAGGCCATCGTGCGCCAGAATTTCGCGCTGGCCATCGCCTACAATGTCATCGCCGTGCCGTTGGCCATCGCCGGCCATGTCACCCCCCTGATCGCGGCACTGGCGATGTCGGGATCGTCCATCATCGTGGTCGCCAACGCACTCAGGCTGAAAGGCGCTGCAAAATGAACGGGATATTGTTGCTGATCCCCATTGCGCTGGGGCTGGGCCTGCTTGGGCTGTTCGCCTTCTTCTGGGCTGTTGGCCGCGGCCAGTTCGACGATCTTGATGGCGCCGCCCTGCGCATCTTCATCGATGATGGCCAAGATGTTGAGAAATAACCCCTTTGCGTTTCTGCCCGCCCTGATCGCCCTAGCGCTGGCTGCGATCAGCCTGCCGGCCCGTGCCCAGGTGCAACTGGCCAGCCTGTGTTCGGGGGGCAGCCTGCCCACCGCTCCCGCCGGCAGCCGCGATTGCGATCAGGCCTGCCACATCGGCTGCAATCGGCCGAAAAAGGGTGCGAATTCAGGCCGTTTCGGCTGAACGCGATCCGGCCAGTTCGGCCATGCGCGCCGTGAACGCGATCTTCAACGCATCGGAAAGACTGTTCACGCCCAGCTTGGACATCAGATTGGCGCGGTGGATCTCAACGGTGCGCGGCGAGATGCCCAGATCATAGGCGATCACCTTGTTCGACTGCCCTTCGACCAGCCCGTTCAGCACATCACGTTCGCGCGGTGTCAGACCGTTCAGCTGGGCCCGCGCCTGATCGGCCAGCCGGTCCAGCTCCGCCCGGCCCTCGTTGCGCAGCAAGGCCTGATCGATGGCGGCGATCACGGCTGATTTTTCAAAGGGTTTTTCCAGAAAGTCCACCGCGCCGGCTTTCATCGCCCGCACCGCCAGGCCCACATCGCCATGGCCGGTGATGATGATCACCGGCAGCATGATGCCGCGATCCTTCAACGTCTGCTGGACGGCAAGTCCGTCCAGGCCGCCCAGCCTGACATCCAGCAGCACACAGCCGGGCCGCAACTGCCCCGCCTGCTTCAGAAACGCTTCACCCGATTCAAACTGCTCCACCTCATAGCCCGAGGTTTTCAGCATGAAGCCGACCGATCGGCGAACCGGCGCCTCATCATCGACCAGATAGACAAGTCTGTCAGACATCCTGCGGCTCCTCGGCCAGGCTCAAGGTGAAGTGGAAGGCGGTGCCGCCAAAATCCGACGGTTCGGCCCAGATGCGGCCGCCATGGGCTTCCACGATGGTGCGGCTGATCGACAGGCCCAGACCCATGCCCTTTTCCTTGGACGTGTTGAACGGCTGGAACAGGACGGCGGCGATATCGGGCGACAGGCCGGGTCCGCTGTCAGACACGATCACCTCCACCATGCCGCGGGCGGCAGCGCGGCTGCGCACCTCCAGGATCTGGCGCGGGCTGCGCTGCATCGCCTCAACCCCGTTGCGGATCAGGTTCAACAGCACCTGCTGGATCTGGATGCGGTCGACCAGCACCTTGTCGGCATCGGGGTCCAGACGGATGTTGAAATCAATGCCGCTGCTGCCGGTGCCGGTCAGCGCGAGGGCCGCAGCCTCGGTCACCAGCCGGCGTAGGCGCTCCACCCGCTTTTCGCTGTCACCCCGGCTGATGAACTCGCGCAGGCGGCGCACGATCTGCCCGGCACGGATCGCCTGCACGCTGGCATCGGCCAGGGCCTCGCGCACCATGTCGATATTGTCGTTGCTGGGGGTGCCGTCGTCGCCCAGCAGGGCGCGGGCACCTTCGGCATAGCTGGCAATGGCGGTCAACGGCTGGTTGAGTTCATGGGCCAGGGCGCTGGCCAGGCTGCCCATCGCCGAAACCCGGCTGATGTGGGACAATTCGGCCTGCAGATCGGCCAGCCGCCGTTCGGCCCGTTCCATCTCGGTGAGATCGCGGATGAAGCCGGTGAACAGTCGCCCTTCTTCCGAACGGGCCTCGCCCACCGCCAATTCGATCGGGAAGGTTGATCCATCGCGGCGGCGGGCGGTGGTCACCCGGCCGATTCCGATGATGTGCGCCTCCCCGGTGTCCATATAATGGCGCATGTAATCATCATGCCGGTCCCGATCGGGGTTGGGCATCAGCACCCGCACATTCTGGCCGATCGCCTCATCCTCGGCATAGCCGAACATGCGGGCAGCGGCGTCGGAAAACAGCAGGATCGTGCCGGCTTCGTCGATCACGATCATCGCATCGGGCACGGTGGCAAGGATCGTGCGCTGCAGGGCATCGCTGCGATCAAGCACCGGTTTGGCCCGGGCGGACTGGCTGTCAAGAAACGGGCACACAGCCAAGGATAGTGCCGGAATTCTTCACGAATTCAACGCCCGATTTGGCCTAATGCGCCATGAGCAATGGCAGGGTGGCCGTGGCGATCAATTCGCGGGTCACGCCGCCCAGCACGGTTTCCCGCAGCCGGCTGTGGCCATAGGCGCCCATCACCAGATAGCGCGCCGAAAGCTCTGCCGCGGCGTGGAGCAGCGCCACCGAGACACGGCGCCCCTTGGCCGGCCATTCGTGAACATCGGCAGCGATGCCATGGCGCGACAGGAAGCGTGCGGCATCGCGCGCCGCCAGGCCGGGATTGTCGTCGCTCACCTCCACCAGATGCACGGCCGACGCCCGTTTCAGCAAGGAGAGGGACAGACGCAGGGCATGGGCGGCTTCCGCCGATCCGTTCCAGGCCACCACCACCGGGCCGGCCAGATCCAACCCGTCACAGCCCTGCGGCACCATCAGCACCGGGCAGGGCGCATACATCACCAGATCGCCCACAATCGCCATCGGGCGGCGCGCCGTGCGCCGCACGGCCTGGGCTGGCTGGCTGACCACCACGACATCGGCCAACAGGCTGCGATCGATCAGCGTTTCCACGACATGGCCATCGGAACTGTGCCAATCCCAGGGCACGCCGGCATTGGCCAGCCACTGTTCGGTCTGCTGGCGCAGCGCCTTGTCACTGTCGTGAATCGTGTCGATCAGGGCGGCCATGCCAAGCAGGCCGCCATAGGGATCGGCGGCATAGCTTTCCACCGGAGTCACCTGCACACAGGCCAGGTGGCCGCCGGTTTGCCGCGCCATGTCCACCGCCAGCGCCAGCCGGGTGAGCTGATCATCATCATCGTGGATATGCAGAAGGATATTCTTCATGCCAGCAACACCCGCATCACCCGCCAACCGGCCATCCGCCCATCCCGCCCCCATATGCCCTGCAAACGGGTCGCAAATCTTTACGCATCAATACGGAACAGCTGTGCCGCAGGGGCTTTTCGCGGCCGGCCAAGCGGCGTATCGGGCGGGGCATGAACAGCCCATCCTCGCTTCGCCTGCGCCGCCCGGATGACTGGCATGTGCATCTGCGCGATGGCCCGATGCTGGCCGCCGTGGCCGATGCCACCGCCCGCCAGTTTGCCCGCGCCATCGTGATGCCCAATCTGAAACCGCCGGTCACCACGGCAGCGGCGGCGGCGGCGTATCGGGATCGCATCCGCGCCGCCGTTTCGCCCGGCATCCGCTTCGAACCGTTGATGACCTGTTATCTGGTCGATCATATCGATCCGGATGAACTGGTCCGCGGCCATGGCGAGGGCATCTTCACCGCGGCCAAGCTCTATCCCGCCCACGCCACGACCAACAGCGCCCATGGCGTCACCGATGTGCGCCACATCTACCCGGCGCTGGAGGCCATGCAGCGCATCGGCATGCCGCTGCTGATCCACGGCGAGGTGACCGATCACAGCGTCGATGTGTTCGACCGCGAGGCCGTGTTCATCGATCGCATCCTGAAGGGCGTCGTCGCCGATTTCCCGGCGCTGAAGATCGTGTTTGAACATATCACCACCAAGGATGCGGTGGATTATGTGGCCAGCTGCGGCCCGCTGATGGCCGCCACCATCACCCCGCACCATCTGGCCATCAACCGCAACGCCATGTTCGAAGGCGGCATCCGCCCGCATTTCTATTGCCTGCCGGTGGCCAAGCGCGAGTTGCACCGCCAGGCCCTGCGGGCTGCCGCCACCAGCGGCAATCCCAAATTCTTCCTCGGCACCGACAGCGCGCCCCATGGTGTCGAGGCCAAGGAAAGCGATTGCGGCTGTGCCGGCATCTACAACGCGCCCTTTGCCATCGAATCCTATGCCAAGACCTTCGAGGAGGAGGGCGCGCTGGACCGGCTGGAAGGCTTTGCCAGCGAATTTGGCCCGCGCTTCTATGGGCTGCCGCTGAACCCCGATTTCATCACGCTGGAACGGGTGGCAACGCCGGTGCCGGCGCGGGTGCCGGCCGCCGGCACCGAAATCGTGCCCTTCCATGCCGGTGAGACGCTGGACTGGCGCTTCGTTGCCTGATCACCCTTACCAGGGCCAGCGGGTGGCGCTTGCCACCCAGCATGGCAAAGCCCGCGCCATCGCCCCGCCGCTGGCCCGGCGGCTAGGCCTGATCGTTGAATCCATCGCCATCGACACCGATGCGTTCGGCACCTTCACCGGCAGCATCGCCCGCACCGGCACCCCGGCCCAGGCTGCCCTGGCCAAGGCGCGGGCCGGCATGGTGGCGTCCGGCCTTGCCCTGGGCCTGGCCAGCGAGGGCAGTTTCGGCCCGCACCCTTGGTTGCCCTTTGGTGCCGGCGGTGTCGAAACCCTTGGCTTCATCGATGAGGCCCGCGGGCTGGAGCTCAGCCTTTCGGCCGTCTCGCGCCGCACCAACTTCGCCCATCACGTCATCAGTGCCGGCGAAGACATTGCCCCCTTCCTCGCCCGCATCGGCTTTCCATCCCATGCGCTGGTGGTGCGCGGCCCTGATGGCACTATGCTCGCCACCGGCGTGCAGGACATGGCCGCCCTTTCCGCCCTCGCCTGGCCGGGCAACCGGCTGGAAACCGACATGCGGGCCCATCTGAACCCCACCCGCATGGCCGCCATCCGGGCGCTGGCCGGCCGGCTGGCGGCGCGGCTTGCCACCCCCTGCCCCGGCTGCGGCTGCCCCGGCTGGGGCCAGGTGGACGTCATGCGCGGCCTGCCCTGCTCCAGCTGCAACCAGCCGACCCAAAGCATCCTCGCCATCGTCGACGGCTGCGCGCGCTGCGGCCATCAGCAGACCAGACCGCGCCCGGACGGCGTCACCGCCGCCAGCCCGGCCAGTTGCGACTGGTGCAACCCCTGATTCGGTCGATTGTGCCGCCCAGTTTTTCCAGTTTTTCCAGTTTTTCCAGTTTTACCGGTTTTTCCACAGTGCGTGGGGCTTGACGAAACGCCTGTCTCCCAAGGCCGCGACCGCTGGCAAGATTGATCCTGCCGGAATCATGTCAGAAATGGCCGGTGTAGGACAGACCTAACCCAACCCCATCTGTCGGCCGGCCAGATCGAGCATGATCTCTTCCGACCCGCCGCCGATGGCGTTCACCCGCACCTCGCGATAGATGCGCTCCACCTTGGAGCCGGTGATGTAACTGGCGCCGCCCAGCACCTGCGCTGCCTCGCGCACCACATGTTCCAGCATGCGGGTGGCCTGCACCTTCAACATGGCATAATCGGCTGGCACGCCCACGCCCAGCCGGTGCTGGTGGGCGCACAGATCCACCCAGGCCTGGGTGGCCTGGATCTGGCGGGCGCAATCCGCCAGCTTGATGCGGATGGACTGGTGGGCGCCCAGGCGCTTGCCAAAGGTTTCGCGGCTCTGGGCCCAGTCCATCGCCTCTTTCAGGGCGACACGCGCCATGGCGCAGCAGCCGTGTGCCATGCCCAGCCGCTCGCTGTTGAAATTGCGCATGATGCCGATGAAGCCGCCATTTTCCGGCCCGATCAGATTTTCCGGCGGCACCTCGACATTGTCGAAATAGACCGCCGCCGTGTCGGAACAGCGCCAGCCCATCTTGTCCAGCCGCGTGCGCGCCACCCCCGGCCGATCCGTCTCGATCAGCATCAGCGAGATGCCGGCCATGCCGGGCCCGCCGGTGCGCACCGCCACCGTCATGTAATCGGCGCGCATGCCGCTGGTGATGAACATCTTCTGCCCATTCACCACATATTTGTTGCCTTGCCTTTCGGCCCTTGTCTTCAACTGGGCCACATCCGATCCGCCCGACGGTTCGGTGATGGCAAGGCTGATGATCTTGTCGCCCGACAGCACTTCGGGCGCGATCCGCCGCTTCATCTCCTCACTGCCGAGCGCCAGGATCGGCGGCAGGCCGATGCCGTGCGTCATCAGGCTGGCGCCCAGCCCGCCGGCCCCGGCGGCGGCCAGCTCCTCCGATTG
>CAZAWH010000086.1:0-12521 GCA_964488775.1 uncultured Sandarakinorhabdus sp.
GCCTGGCGGCTCCACACCTCGCGGCGCAGCGGCTTGTCGGCGCGGATGATGGCGCGCATCGCCTCCTCGATGGCGGGCAGGTCTTCCTCGGTGAACGGACCGCGGCTGGCCGGCGGCGCGACGTCATAATAAAAGCCGTCGTCCGTTGCCGGGCCAAAGGTAATCTGCGTGCCGGGAAACAGCGTCTGCACCGCTTCGGCCAGCACATGGGCGAAATCGTGACGCGCCAGTTCCAGCGCGTCGCCCTCGTCGCGCGCCGTCACCAGCGCCAGCTGCGCATCGGCCAGGATCGGGCGCGACAGATCGACCACCTCGCCATCCACCCTGGCCGCCAGCGCCGCCTTGGCCAGGCCCGGCCCGATGCTGGCCGCCACCTCGGCACCCGTAGTCCCGCGCGCCACGCTGCGCTGCGAGCCATCGGGAAGCGTGAGGGTGATGAGATCGGACATGGTGGCCTTTGACATGAACAGGGGCCGCGCCAGCCGCGGCGCCCCGCGCTTAGCCAAAAACCGCCCACCTCGCCACCCCCCACCTCGCCACCCCCCACCGGCCGCGCCGGCCAGCGACATTGCGATGGCTTGCAGTTGTGCGCCGGGCTTGGCAGGATGTTAACAATGCAAACCACACTTCCCCGCCGATCCGCCAAGCAGCGCCCGTTGAACGGGGTGCTGGTGCGCGACGGCAAGCGCGAGGCGGTGGTGGTGACGGCGCACGAACGCCGGCTGGTCATTAATGTGGAGGCCGATATCAGCGCCATTCCGCTGGCCCGGGTGCGGCGTGATGATGACCTGAGGCTGCGGCGCACCGACCGCTGGGATTGGCGCATCGAGCTGGATGATCTGCCGGCGGCCGAAAGCTGGGTGTTTGATCTGCCCATGCTGGCGCGGCCCAACCCGTGGCGGCGCGCCGTGCTGGCGCTGCTGACCATGCTGGCGCTGATCGCCGGCCTGTTCGCCCTGCGCCGGGCCGAGGCGGACCAGCCGTCCCCGGCCATGCTGCCGGCGCTGGTCAGCACCGGGGTGGGCCGCATCCAGCTGGCCCATTGGCAGCCGCCGGCGCTGGGCGGCGCCGGCCACCGCGGCTGAAGCGCGAGGGCCTTGCCGGCACGGGCATGGCGTGCCGGGCAAGAAACTGTCTGATTTTTCCAATCCATGCCGATTGGCAATGGGTTAACCCTGCCGACCACAGCAGGAAGACAGGGGGAAACACATGCGTTGGTCGAGTGCGGCAGCGATGGCCGCAGCGATGTTGTTGGCGGCACGCCCGGCCATGGCCGAAGCGTTGCTGAACGGCGGATTTGAATCGCCGCCGATTGTGAGCGTGCCCGGCAATCTGGGCAGCTATGTCTATATCAACGGTGATGCCGGATTCTGGACGTTCCTGGGCGGGGCCGGCCTGATCAACGGCAACACCGCCACGCCCTGGTTTGGCGGCAGCCCGCCACAGGGCTTTGGTGGCAGCCAATATGCCTTTCTGCAGAACAGCAGCAGCCTTCAGCAGAGCTTCATCGCGCAGAGCAGCGGCCTGTTGACCCTGTCGTGGCTGGAAGCTGCGCGCCCGGTGATCAGCAGCAGCGCCGGCAACCAGAATTATACGGTGCATCTGGATGGCACGCTGCTCGGCAGCTTCAGCACGGTCAGCGGCCAGGCCTTCACCGCCCGCAGCGCAGCCATCGTGCCGGTATCGGCCGGGATCGCCTACACGCTGACCTTCACCGGCACGGCCGCTGGCGACAACACCGCCTTCATCGACAATATCAGCGGCACGATCGCGCCGGCGCCGGGTGTGCCGGAACCGGCCGCCTGGGCGATGCTGCTGGGCGGTTTCGGGCTGGTGGGCGCCATCGCCCGCCGCCGGCGCGCGGTGGTGACGGCCTGACCGCTTCCCCTGCCGCCGGGCATGGCCTATGCCCGGCGCATGAGCGGACCTGACCAGTTTTCCCACCATGGCGCCGTGCTGGCCCATCGTTTCCTGCCCGGGCGCGGCCCGCTGATCGTCTTCCTGCCCGGTTACATGAGCGACATGACCGGTTCCAAGGCGGTGGCGCTGGCCGATTGGGCGCGGACTGAGGGGCGGGCGATGCTGCGGCTGGATTATTCCGGCTGCGGGGCCAGTGGCGGCGCGTTCCTCGACGGCAGCATCGGCCGCTGGACCGAGGATGCGCTGGCGCTGATCCAGCATGTCTGGCCGCAGGGGCCGGTGCTGCTGGTCGGCTCCTCGATGGGGGGCTGGATCGCGCTGCTTGCCGGGCTGCGCCTGAAGGATCGGCTGGCCGGCCTCGTCGGCATTGCCGCGGCGCCCGATTTCACCGTCTGGGGGCTGACGCTGGGCGAGGCGGAGCGGCGGCAGCTGGACAAGCAGGGCTTTTTCACCCGCCCGTCGGATTATGGCGAACCCTATCGCTATTCGCGCGCGCTGATCGCCGATGCGCCGGCCCGGTTGCTGCTGGATGGCCAGATCGGCATCACCGCGCCGGTGCGGCTGTTGCACGGCATGGCCGATGATGCGGTGCCGTGGCGCCTGTCGCTCGACATCGCGGCGCGGATTGTGGGCAGCGATGTTCAGGTGCGGCTCATCAAGGATGGCGATCATCGGCTCAGCCGTGAGGCGGATATTGCCGCGCTGATTGCCGGTGTCGAGGAATTGCTGTGAGACTTTGGCTGCTGGCCCCGCCGCTGCTGGCCCCGCTTCTGCTGGCGACGCCTGTCCGGGCCGCGCCGTCCGATCCCGGCCGCTATGCCGCCTGCATCGAATTGTCGGCCAAGGATCCGGCCCGCGCCTTGCAGATGGCCTATGGCTGGCGGCTGGAAGGCGGCGGCGTGGCGGCGCGCCACTGCCTGGCCGTGGCCCAGATGCGTGCCGGCCATCACGACGCCGGGCTGAAAAGCTATGAAGCGGCTGGCCAGGCCAGCGAGGATGCCCGCGATGGCCAGGCGGTGCCGTTGTGGCGGCAGGCGGCCGAGGCGGCGATGATTGCCGAGCGGCCGGCTGATGCGCTGCGCTTTCTCACCCGCGCGCTGGCCCGCCCGGCCGGCGCCGAGCTTTCGCCCCGGGCCGAGGCCGATCTCCTCACCTTTCGCGCCGAGGTGCAGGTGGACCTGAAGCAGCCGGCCGCCGCCATGGCCGATCTGGCCCGCGCCACCAGCCTGTCGCCGGAATTTTTCACGCCATGGCTGCTGATGGCCACGCTGGCGCGGCGCAGCGGCGATCTGCCGGCGGCGGAGGCCGCGTTGCTGAAGGCGGCGGCGCTGGCGCCCGACTCCGCCGATGTGGAGCTGGAGGCCGGCCATATCGCCGCCGCCAAGGGCGACATGGCCCTGGCCCGCCAGGCGTGGGAGGCCGCCGCTGCCGATGGGGCCGGCACGCCGGCCGGGCAGGCGGCAACGGCGGCATTGGGCCGCGTGGCACCCAGCCTGCCGGAAAAGCCGCTGACGGGCGATGTGCCAGCTGCTACACCGCGCTGATGGCTAGGTCTGACTTCAAATTCGTCTGGCACCAGCGCGCCCGCTATGCCGAGGTGGACGCCCAGGCCGTGGTGTTCAACAGCCGCTATCTCGAATATTTCGACATCGGCATCACCGAATATTTCCGCGCTGTCGGCCTCTATCCCGAACCCAATCTGAAGGGCGCGCCCGAACTGCATGTGGTGAAGGCAGAGGTGACCTATCACGCCCCGGTGCTGCTGGACGAGGTGATGGCGATCTGTGTGCGCTGCGAGAAGATCGGCCGCACTTCGCTGACATTCGCCTTTGAAGTCCATGGCGAGGGCGGCGAGGATCTGCGCGCCAGCGGCATCGAGGTTTCGGTGCATGTCGATGAACCGCGCGGCCGGCCCACCCCGGTGCCCGATGCCGTGGTGGCACTGTTTGAAGCCTATGAGGGCAAGGCATTGAAATGAAATATCTCCACACCATGATCCGGGTTTCGGATGTGGCCGAAACCCTGCGGTTCTTCGCGCTGCTGGGCCTGAAGGAGCTGCGCCGTTATGACAACGAGGTCGGGCGGTTCAGCCTTATCTTCCTGGCCGCGCCCGGCGATGAGAGCGCCCAGATCGAATTGACCCACAATTGGGATGAGGCGGGGTATGGCAGCGGCCGCAATTTCGGCCATGTCGCCTATGCGGTCGAGAATATCTATGACAGCTGCCAGCGCCTGATGGATGGCGGGGTGGTGATCAACCGGCCGCCGCGCGATGGCCGCATGGCCTTTGTCAAATCGCCGGACGGGATTTCGGTGGAACTGCTGCAGGCCGGGCCCGCCTTGCCCCCGGCCGAGCCCTGGGCGTCCATGCCCAATATCGGGAGCTGGTGAGATGCTGGACGTGATTGGTGTGCCGGTGCTCAGCGACAATTATGTCTGGCTGGCGCATGATGCGGCGTCGGGCGAAACCGCGGTGATCGATCCGGCCGTCGCCGGCCCGGTGCTGGAGGTGGCGACCAGCCGGGGCTGGAAGATCACCCAGATCCTGAACACCCATTGGCACCCCGATCATGTTGGCGGCAACAGCGACATCGTGGCGGCCACCGGCGCCATCGTCACCGGGCCGAAGGCCGAGGCGGCGAAGATCCCGCACATCAGCCGCGCCGTGGTGGAAGGCGATGAGGTGCGCATCGGCGCCCATGTCGGCCGGGTGATCGATTGCCCGGCCCACACCGCCGGTCACAACGCCTATGCCTTTGAAGGCGCGCTGTTTTGTGGCGACACGCTGTTTGCCATGGGCTGTGGCCGGCTGTTCGAAGGCACCGCCGAACAGATGCACAGCGCGCTGGCCAAGTTCATGGCGTTGCCGCCGCGCACCCTGGTGTATTGCGCGCACGAATATACCCAATCCAACGCCCGTTTTGCCGTGACGGTGGAGCCGGACAATGACGCGCTGTTGAAGCGGGTGGAGGCGGTGGACCGGCTGCGCGCCCGCGGCGAGCCGACCGTGCCGTTCAGCCTGGCGATGGAAGCCGCCACCAACCCGTTCGTGCGCGCCGGCAGCGTGGAGGAACTGGCCCGCCGCCGCAGCGCCAAGGACAATTTTCGCGGATGAACGTTCAGCCATGATACAGGCGCCACCGGCCACTATGATTCCCATGACAAGGACCATCGTCTTGCTGGCCCTGCTGGTGGCCACCACCGCGCCCGCCCGGGCGGGCGCCCCCGATGCGCCGGCCGATCCCGCCCCGGCGGAACGGACCGATTGCCTGCAGACGCGCAGCATCATGTCAACCCAGGCCAGCCGCGACGGTTATTGGTATGCCCGCACCCGCGATGGCAAATGGTGGAAGAACAGCATGCAATGCCCCGGCCTGTTGCCGCGCCGGGCGCTGGTGCACACCAGCCCGATCGGCAGCCAGTGCCGGGGAGACATCGTGCAGGTGGTGGATTTCACCATGGGCGGGGTGAATTTCGGCGGCTGTGGCCTGGGCCATTGGGAACGGGTGGCCGGCCCGCCCGGCAAGCCAGCCAAGCCCGCCGAAAAGCCCGGCCGTTAAAGGCTCAGCAGCAGCCACCGCCCTGCGTGGCGGGCGCCATGCTTGCCAGCGCATCCAGCGCCGGGCTGCTGCCATAGGTACGGGCCTGTTCCATGGTGTGAAAGGCTTCCCACACCACGCCCTGCGGATCGCTGGTCCAGCTTTTTTCCGATCGGGCATAACAGCAGGTGGTTTCGCCTTCGGCCAGCACGGGCCGCGCCGCCGCGTTCAGCCGGCCGGTCACCTCGGCCAGTTCGGCCGGGGTTTCGGCCTGGATGCCCAGATGCTCGATCCCCGGTGCGGCATGGCCATGGCTGATGGCAAAATTCACGCGCGGATCGTCCAGCATCCATTTGGCATAATCATCGCGCACCAGCGTCGGCCCCGTGCCGAACAGGGCGGAATAAAAGGCGATGGATTCAGCCAGATCGGTCACGCCGACATGCACATGCAAACGCTTCATTGACAGGCTCCTGGTTGGCAGGCGCTGTCGGCCGGCAGGGCCAGGCCCCGGCAGCAATCCTCGGTCAGGAAATCGACCAGCGCCCGCATGGCGGCGAAATCCGCCGCATAGACGAGGCTGCGTCCGGCCCGGCGCACCTGCACCAGCCCGGCCTGTTCCAGCAGCCCCAGATGATGCGAAAGGCTGGACGGCGGCACCGCCAGCGCCTGGGCGATGTGCCCGGCCGCCAACCCGTCGGCCCCGGCCACCACCAGCGTGCGGAACACGGCAAGGCGGCGATCATGGGCCAGCGCGGCAAGCGCGGTGACGGCGGTTGACGATAACATCAGTCTTCCTTTCGACAATCATCGAAATATTCGACAATTATCGAAATGTCAAGTGCCGATCAGACGCGGGCGTCGAGCCGGGCCTTGATGGCGTCCCAGATGCGCGCCGGGGTGTTGGTGCCGTTGAAACGGTCGATAGCGCGGATGCCAGTGGGGGAGGTGACGTTGATTTCGGTCAGATGGCCGCCGATCACATCGATGCCGACAAAGATCAGCCCGCGCCGCTTCAGCTCCGGCCCCAGCCGGGCACAGATTTCGCGTTCGCGCGGGGACAATTCGGTGGGCTGGGCGCTGCCGCCGGCGGCAAGGTTGGACCGGATCTCGCCCTTTTTCGGCAGCCGGTTGATGGCGCCGGCTGGCTCGCCATCCACCAGCACGATGCGCTTGTCTCCTTCGGCCACGCTGGGCAGGAAGGCCTGCACCATGAAGGGTTCGCGCCACACGCTGCCGAACAATTCCACCAGGGCGGGCAGATTGCCGTCCTTCTCGTCGATCAGGAACACCGCGGTGCCGGCATTGCCATAGAGCGGCTTGACCACGATGGCGCCGTGGCGGGCGCGGAAATCCATCGCCTCCTCAAGGCTTTTGGTCACCAGCGTTGGCGGCATCAGATCGGGAAAGCGCAGCACGAACAATTTTTCCGGCGCGTTGCGCACCTCGGCCGGATCGTTCACCACCAGCACCCGGTCCTGCACTTGCTCCAGCAGGTGGGTGGCGGTGATATAGCCCATGTCGAACGGCGGATCCTGCCGCATCAGCACGACATCGGCCTCGTCGGCCAGATCGACGGTGCGCGCCTCCCCCAGCCATTCGAAATGGGCGCCTGGCTGGTTCATCACCTTCAGCGGCCGCGCCAGGCTGCGCACCCGGCCATTTTCGGCCGAAAGGTCACCGGCCAGATAATGCACCAGCGTGGCGCCGCGTGCCTGGGCTTCGAGCATCAGGGCGAAGGTCGAATCGCCGCCGATGTTGATGGTTTCGATCGGGTCCATCTGAACCGCGACGCGCAAGGTCATGGGCTGTATCCGTCAATTGTCAGAGCGGGCGAGGGTGGCAAGCGTGGTGCGGATGCGGTGCATCAGCGCCGGATCATGGGTGGTTTCCAGCATCGCGGTCAGGCTGGCACGGGCGGCGGCCAGGCGGCCGATGCGCTGTTCCAGCTGGGCGCGTTCCCACCACAGGGCGGTGAGGCGCGGGGCAATCATCGTCATGCGTTCATACAGGGCCAGCGCGCGCAGCACCTGGCCGGCCAGCCGCGCCCGGCTGGCCTGGTTCGACACCAGCCGCACCAGCATCTGCCGGTTGCTCATCGGCGGGAACCGGCCGCCGATCGGCGCGTTGCCGCCGCTGCGCGCGATGTCGGCGGCGCGGGCCGGGGACACGGTGGCGCCATGGTCAAACGGGTCGATCAGGGCAGCCGTGCCGCCGCCATGCACCTCCACCAGCACATGGCCAGGCAGGGCCAGCGCTTCGGCCCGCCAGCCCACCCGCCGGCACAGCGCGACATACAGGATCGACAGGCTGATCGGCAGGCCGCGCCCGCGGGTCGCCACCGCGACCAGATCGGCGTTCAAGGGGTTTTCATAATCCTGGGTGTCGCCGGTCAGGCCGCCTTCCCCGGCAATCAGGCCGGCCAGCCGCAGCGCCCGGCCCTGGCCCGTGGCCGGGGCCAGATCGCGTTGCAGGGTGATGGCCCAGCCCGACACCAGCCGGCGCAGCCGCGCCGCATCGGCGTGCGGGCGATCGGCCAGCGACAGGGCAATCCCGGCCTCGATCAGATCGATATCGGCATCATCCATCAGCCCGATTGTGGCCAGTTCCATGCTCATTCGTCCCGCCAGATGCCGATCAGATGATGGGGCCAGCCCCACGGCCTGATCAGCACCGCATCATGCCTTATGCTGGCGCCCGGCCAGCCATATTTCGGGGCCAGCCAGCGCGCCGCCGCCTGGCACCGCCTTTGCGCCGCAGGATGCAATGCTGCAAACCCGGAGTCGAGGCTGGCCCGCGCCTTCACCTCCACCCACACCAGCGTGTCGCGCCGGCGCATCACCAGGTCAATCTCGCCGCCCGGGGTTTGCACCCGGCGTGCGATCAGGCGATAGCCTTTTGCGATCAGATAGATGGCGGCGATCTGTTCCGCCCGCCGGCCCCAGCGTTCCCGGGCCCTGCGGTCACCGGTGCCGCGATCAGCCATGTTTGAGGGCCAGCGCCCGCGCATAGACGTGCGCGCGCGGCAGGCCCAGCGCATCGGCCACCTGGCGGGCGGCGTCCTTCACGCTGAGGCTGGCCAGCGCGGTGCGCAGTGCCGAGTCGATATCGGCGGCTTCCGGCGCGGCGGCAGGCAGCGGCGGGCCGACCAGCACGACCAGTTCCCCCTTGGGCGGGGCATCGGCCCAGCGCGCGGCGAGATCATCCAGGCTGCCGGTCACCATCTCCTCGAACCGCTTGGTGAGTTCGCGGCCGACCGCGGCCGGCCGGTTGCCCAGGCCCGCCCGCAGATCGGCGAGGCAGGCGGCAAGGCGCGGGCCCGATTCGTAAAAGGCCAGCGTGGCCGGCACGGCGGCCAGTTCGGCAATGGCGCTGGCCCGCGCCCCGGCCTTGGCCGGCAGGAAGCCGGCGAACAGGAACCGGTCGGTCGGCAGGCCGGAGATCGACAGGGCGGCGATCACCGCCGACGGGCCGGGCACCGTCACCACATTCACGCCGGCCGCCCGCGCATCGGCCACCAGCCGATAGCCCGGATCGGAAATCAGCGGGGTGCCGGCATCCGACACCAGCGCCACCGGCCCGGCCAGCGCATCGGCGATCAGGCCGGGGCGCACATGCGCGGCGACATGATCATGATAGGGGGTCAGCCGCGCCTTGATGCCGAAATGATTGAGCAGCTTGCCCGTCACCCGCGTGTCCTCGCAGGCGATCCGGCTGGCGCTGCGCAGCACCATCAGGGCGCGCGGGCTGATATCGCCCAGATTGCCGATCGGGGTGGCGACGATGTAAAGGCCTGCGGGCAGGCCAGCAGTGTCTGGCGGATGGGAAGTTGAATCGTGCACCACAGCATCAAGAGCGTGAAGCCTTGGCGATGGCAAGCCTTGCGCCCGGTGATCATCGGGCTGGGCCTGTTGGTGGCCGCCTGTTCCACCCCGAAAAAGGCCGCGCCGGTGGTGGCACCACCGCCGCCGCCGGTGGTCGCGCCCAAGCCGGCGCCGCTGCCGGAAGCCCGGTTGAACAAGGTGGCGCTGCTGGTGCCGCTGTCGGGGGCCAATGCCGCGCTGGGCGAATCGATCGCCAACGCTGCCGCCATGGCGATGGCCGATCTGGGCAAGCCGCAGGTGCAGCTGGTCACGTATGACACCGGCACCGGCGCCGGTGAGGCGGCGGCCCGGGCGCTGGCCGAAGGGGCTGGCCTGATCCTGGGGCCGTTGCTGGCCAGCGACGTGCCGGCGGTGCAGGCGGCGGTGGCGGGACGGCCGGTGCCGATCCTGTCCTTCTCCAACGATGCGGCGGTGGCCGGCGGCGATGTGTTCGTGCTCGGCTTCCAGCCGGGGCAGGCGATTGCCCGCGTCGTCAGCTATGCCCGCAGCCGCGGCGTGGAACGCTTTGCCGCGCTGGTGCCGCAGGGCGTTTATGGCCAGCGCGCGCAGTTGAGTTTCGTGAAGGCGGTGAACGAGGCCGGTGGCCGCTCCACCGCCGTGGTGCCTTATGCCCGCGAGCCGGAAAAGCTGATCGCCGCCGCCCGCCAGGTGACCAATTATGACGCCCGGGTGCGGGCCAGCGGCAAGCCGATGATCCGCGCCGATGGCACGGTGGCGCGGGTGGCTGGCGCGCTGGCGCCGGTGCCGTTCCAGGCGCTGCTGATCGCCGATTCGGGGGCTGCCGCCGCGCGCTTCCTGCAACCGCTGTCGCGTTTTGGTGCTGGCCCGGGCCAGATTGTCGTGCTGGGCACCGAATTGTGGAACAACGAGCCCGGCCTGGCCCGCGTGCCGGCGCTGAAGGGCGCGCTTTATGCCACCGTCCCCGATGCCCGTTTCAACAGCCTGGCCGCCCGCTATCGCGCCAAGCATGGCGGCAACCCGTCGCGCCTGGCCTCGCTGGGCTATGATGCGGTCTTGCTGGCCCATGGCCTGGCGCCGCGCTGGCCGTTCGGGCAGCCGTTCCCCAGGGCGGCCCTGCTGGCGCGCGATGGCTTTGCCGGCATCGATGGCGCCTTCCGCTTCACCGCCGCCGGCGTGGTGGAACGTGGGCTGGAGGTGGACCAGCTGGCCACCGGCACCGTCTCGCCCGCGCCGGCGAGCTTCTGACCTGCCCTGATCCTCCCCTTCTGGGGGAGGTGCCCGCAGGGCGGAGGGGGCCGCGAGGACCGCGTTTGCCGGCCCCCTCCGCCGCCCTGCGGTCGGCACCTCCCCCAAAGGGGGAGGATCATCGCGCCCAGCGTTACAACGAAGGTCTATTCCGGCAAATGCACCGGCGGCGCCGGCTTCGGTCGTTGCAGGATCGGCAGCAGCAGCAACATGCCCAGCGCCAGAAACGCCATGGCGCGGAACACGTCGATATAGGCGATCATCACCGCCTGCTTGCTCACCGCGCCGTCCAGCGCCGCCACCACGCCGCCCAGCCCGGCCGCGCCAAGCGTTGCCGGATCGGCCCAGGGCTGGCTGAACGGGGTGATGCCGCTGCCCAGATCGGCGTGGCTCACCTGGGATTGCCGCTCCAGCATGGCCACGGCCACGCTGATGCCGATCGAGCCGCCGATGTTCCGCAGCAGCATGAAGATGGCCGAGGCATCGGTGCGCAGCGCCATCGGCAGGCTGGCAAAGGCCACCGTGTTCAAGGGCACGAACACCAGCCCCAGCCCCAGGCCCTGCACGAACCCGGTATAGACAAAGGGCCAGGCGCCCTGCTGCGGGGAAAACAGGCTCATCCCCCACAGCGCCGCGCCGGTCAGGGCAAAGCCCACGCCCAGCATCAGGCGGGGGTCGACGCCGCGGCCCAACAACTGACCGGCCGACATCATGGCGATCATCATGCCGATGCCGCGCGGCATCATCAGCTCGCCCGCCGCTACCACCGGATAACCGAACATCGTCTGCACCATGGTCGGCAGCAGCGCCGTGGTGGCCACCAGCAGAAAGCCGACCATGGTGATGAACAACATGCCGGTCATGGCGTTGCGGTTGGTCAACAACTGCCGGTCCACGATCGCGCCCGGCGTCGCCAGCGCGTGCACGCCAAAGGCCCACAGGCCGGCGATGGCCAGACCGAATTCGATGCGCACCTCCCAGCTTTCCAGCCAGTCCAGTTGCTGGCCGCGATCCAGCGCCAGCTGCAGCGCCGCCATGCCCAGCGCCAGCATGGCAAAGCCGGTCAGATCAAAGCGGCGCTGCGGCAGCGCGGGTTCCGGCAACACCGCCGTTGCCCAGGCAAAGCAGATGAGGCCAAAGGGCAGGTTGATCAGGAACACCCAGCGCCAATCGAAACTGTCGGTCAGCCAGCCGCCCACCACCGGGCCCAGGATCGGCCCCACCATCACGCCCACACCCCACCAGGCCATGGCCGGGCCATGCTTGGCCGGCGGCCACACATCCAGCACATAGGCCTGACCCAGCGGCGCCAGAAACGCCCCGGCCGCGCCCTGCAACATGCGCCAGATCACCATTTCGGTCAGGCTGCCGGCCAGCCCGCACAGCACCGAAAACAGGGTGAAGCCCGCCACCGACCACAGGAACAGGGTGCGCCGGCCAATCCGCGCCGCCAGCCAGCCGGTGAGCGGCGTGGCCACCGCAGTGGCGACGATATAGCTGGTGAGCACCCAGGTCACGCTGTCGGCCGCGGCGTTCAGGCTGGGCTGCATGTGCGGCAGGGCAACATTGGCGATGGTGGAATCAAGGATGGTCATGAAGCTGCCCAGCATCACCACCGCCGTGATCACCAGCGGTGATGCGGGCAGGCCGGCCGGCTGCGCCGGGGCGGCGGCGGTGCTCACCGCGTGATCACCTTCACCTCGGCCGAAAGCCCGGCGATCAACGGCACATCCCGGCGCGGCTGCAGCGCCACGCGCACCGGCACGCGCTGCACCACCTTCACCCAGTTGCCGGTGGCATTCTGCGCCGGCAGCACCGAAAATTCCGCCCCGGTGCCGGCGCCGATGCTCTCCACCCGGCCGGCAATCGGCCGATCGGGAAAGGCATCCAGCGTCACCACCGCGCGCTGGCCCACCGCCATGTCCTTCAGCTCGGTTTCCTTGAAATTGGCCTCCACAAAGGCGCTGCCCGT
>CAZAWH010000087.1:0-12461 GCA_964488775.1 uncultured Sandarakinorhabdus sp.
CTGGTGGCGGGCGTTGACGGCCTGACGGTGGCCAACGGCATCACCACGCTGGGCGCCGGCACGGTCAACACCAACGCCTTCACCTTCACGCTGAACGGCGTGATCGATGGCGCTGGCTCGATCGTGAAGACCGGCAGCGGCAACCTGGTGCTGAACGGCGCCAACACCTACACCGGCGGCACCAACGTGACTGCTGGCACGGTGACGGCGGGCAACAACACCGCCTTTGGCACCAACACGGTGACGATGGCCAACGGCACGACGCTGGCGAACAACACCGACAACCTGGTGATCGCCAACAACTTCAGCATCGGCAACGTGACGGTCGCCACCGGCGCCAACACTTTCACCATGAACGGTGTGGTGTCGGGCGCTGGCCTGATGACCAAGACCGGTTCGGGCAACCTGGTGCTGAACGGTGCCAACACCTACACCGGTGGCACGGCCCTGACCGCTGGCACCATCACGGTGGGCACCAACACGGCTCTGGGCACCGGCCGTCTGACGGCGTCGGATGCCACCAGCCTCGTGGCCGGGGTCAACGGCCTCAATGTCGCCAACCTCGTCACGCTGAACGGCGGTCTCACTGTCGACAGCAACACTGACAGCTTCGAACTGTCGGGCGTGATCGACGGTGCCGGCAGCATCACCAAGGTGAACAGCGGCAACCTGATCCTGTCGGGCGTGAACACCTACACCGGTGGCACCAACCTGACCGCCGGTTCGCTGACCCTCACCAACAACGCCTCGATCGGCACCGGCACGCTGACCACCACCGGTGGCACCACGGTGTTCGCCGGCCGCAACGATCCGTCCAATGGCTTGGTGCTTACGCTGGGCAATGCGGTGGTGCTGGGCGCGGGGACGATCGTCCTCGACCTTCAGGGCGATACCGGTCCGGTCTTCTTCGCTGATGGCTCGGTAAGCTTCACCGGCACTGATCTTGCCCTGAATGGCGTGATTTCGGGTGCGGGTGCGCTCAGCATCGTTGATGGCGGCCGGGTCAACCTCAACGGCGCCAACAGCTACAGCGGTGGCACCACCGTCAACAGCTCGGTGGTGTTCGTTGGCACCGACACGGCGTTCGGCACGGGGGATGTGGCGGTTCAGGGTGCCAATGGCATGATCCTGGGCAACAACAGCGGCGCACTGCGCACGTTGGCCAACAACATCAACCTCAACAGCTTCATGGTGGTCACTGGCCCGAACGACATCACGCTGAACGGCGTGATCAGCGGGGCGCAGAATGTCAGCAAGGCATCGACGTCCACCCTGACTCTGAACGGCGTCAACACCATCAGCGGCTTCACCTCGCTGTTCGGTGGCCGGATCACGGTCGGCAACAACAGCGCGCTGGGCACCAGCATCCTGAACGTGTTCGGCGTCGGCCAGACCACGACCCTGGCTGCTGGCACCAACGGGCTCGCGCTGGCGAACAATGTCATCCTCAACACCCCGTCCAACCTGATCGTCGAAAGCGGCACCGGCAGCTTCACGCTGAACGGCGTGATCTCGGGCGGCGGCTCGCTGACCAAGATCCAGTCGGGCACGCTGGTGCTGAATGGCGCCAACACCTACACCGGCGGCACGGCTCTGAACGTCGGCACCATCCAGGTCGGCACCAACACCGCGCTGGGCACCAGCACGCTGGCGATGGCGGATGCCACCACCCTGCAGGCCGGTGTGGATGGTCTGGTGGTGGCCAACGCCATCACCACGGCGGGTGCCGGCACGGTTGACACCCAGGGCTTCACCTTCACGCTGAACGGCGTGATCGGTGGCGCGGGTTCGATCGCCAAGATCGGCAGCGGCAACCTGGTGCTGAACGGCGCCAACACCTACACCGGCGGCAGCTTCATCAACGCTGGCACGGTGACGGCGGGCAACAACACCGCCTTTGGCACCAACACGGTGACGATGGCCAACGGCACGACGCTGGCGAACAACACCGACAACCTGGTGATCGCCAACAACTTCAGCATCGGCAACGTGACGGTCGCCACCGGCGCCAACACTTTCACCATGAACGGTGTGGTGTCGGGCGCTGGCCTGATGACCAAGACCGGTTCGGGCAACCTGGTGCTGAACGGTGCCAACACCTACACCGGTGGCACGGCCCTGACCGCTGGCACCATCACGGTGGGCAACAACACCGCGCTGGGCACGGCTGGCCTGACCATGTCGGACGGCACCTTCCTGGTGGCGGGCGTTGACGGCCTGACGGTGGCCAACGGCATCACCACGCTGGGCGTGGGCACGGTCAACACCAACGCCTTCACCTTCACGCTGAACGGCGTGATTGGTGGCGCCGGCTCGATCGTGAAGACCGGCAGCGGCAACCTGGTGCTGAACGGCGCCAACACCTACACCGGCGGCACCAACGTGACTGCTGGCACGGTGACGGCGGGCAACAACACCGCCTTTGGCACCAACACGGTGACGATGGCCAACGGCACGACGCTGGCGAACAACACCGACAACCTGGTGATCGCCAACAACTTCAGCATCGGCAACGTGACGGTCGCCACCGGCGCCAACACTTTCACCATGAACGGTGTGGTGTCGGGCGCTGGCCTGATGACCAAGACCGGTTCGGGCAACCTGGTGCTGAACGGTGCCAACACCTACACCGGTGGCACGGCCCTGACCGCTGGCACCATCACGGTGGGCAACAACACCGCGCTGGGCACGGCTGGCCTGACCATGTCGGACGGCACCTTCCTGGTGGCGGGCGTTGACGGCCTGACGGTGGCCAACGGCATCACCACGCTGGGCGTGGGCACGGTCAACACCAACGCCTTCACCTTCACGCTGAACGGCGTGATTGGTGGCGCCGGCTCGGTCGTGAAGACCGGCAGCGGCAACCTGGTGCTGAACGGCCTCAACACCTACACCGGCGGCACTGCGCTGAATGACGGCACCATCACCGCGGCCACCAACAGCGCACTGGGCAGCGGCACGCTGACCATGGCTGGCGGCACCACGCTGACCAGCGCGGTCAACGTTGCGTCGGCCAGCAACACCCAGAACGTGATCCTGGGCAACGCCATCATCGGCACCGGCACGTTCAACACGGCCGCCGACCTGACGCTGATCCTGACGGGCCCGATCTCGGGCACCAGCTACACCAAGGCCGGCAACGGCCTGCTGGTGCTGAATGGCAGCAATAGCTTCACCGGTGGCCTCGCGCTGACGGCTGGCACGCTGCGCACCGGTAGCAACCTGGCGCTTGGCACGGGCACGTTGACGACGTCGGCCGGCACCACGTTGCAGAATGGTGTGAACGGGGTGACGCTGGCGAATGCCATTGCGGTGGGCGGTCCGCTGACCATCGATACCCAGGCCTTTGGTTACACGCTCAACGGTGTGATTTCCGGCAGCGGGCCGATCACCAAGATCGGGTCGGGCAACCTGACCCTGGGCGGCGCCAACACGTTCACCGGTGGCTTCAACCTGAACACCGGCAGCCTGACGCTGACCAACAGCGGTGCGCTGGGCACTGGCACGTTGACGACCGGTGCAGGCACCAGCCTGATCGCCGGCACCAACCTGACGCTTGCCAACGCCATCGTGATGGGCGGCGCGTTCACGCTCGACACTGCAGCCAACACGGTCACGCTGAACGGCGTGGTCAGCGGCACTGGCCCGCTTGGCAAGATCGGCAGCGGCAACCTGGTGCTGAACGCGGCCAACAGTTACACCGGCGGCACGGCGCTCAATGCTGGCACTATCACGGTGACCAACAATGCGTCACTGGGCACGGGCGCGCTGGCCATGGCTGGCGGCACCACCCTTACCTCCACGGCCAACATTGCCGGCGGCGCGGCGCAGAACATCGCGCTGGCCAATGCCATCAGCACGGCCGGTGTGGGCACCATCAACACCGGTACCGGTCTCACCATCATCCTTGATGGCACGATCACCGGTGCGGGCAGCATCGCCAAGACCGGCAATGGCCTGTTGGTGCTGAATGGCGCCAACAGCTACAGCGGCGGCACGTCGCTGGGCGCAGGCACTCTGCGCGCCGGCAACAGCCTGGCGCTGGGCACCGGCGCGCTCTCGGCGTCGGCTGGCACCATCCTGCAGGCTGGCAACGCTGGTGTGACGCTGGCCAACGCCATCGCGATGGCGGGCGGCATGACGGTCGACGTCAACGGCCGGGTCTTTGGTCTGGGCGGCACGATCTCGGGCACTGGCCCGCTGAACGTGATCGACAGCGCGGCCGCCATGGGTGATGCGCTGGTGCTCTCGGGCACCAACACCTACACCGGTGGCACGGTGGCGACCGGCACGACCGTTCAGGTGAGCAGCGATGCGAACCTGGGCAATGCCGCGGGCAGCGTCACGCTGAACGCTGCGGCCCTGCGCACCACGGCCAGCTTCACCTCGGCCCGCAACATCACGCTGGGTGAGGGTGGTGGCTCGCTGCTGGTTGATGTCGGTACCAGGTTGACCCTGACTGGCGTCATCAGCGGCACCTCGCTGACCAAGAACAGTGGGGAACTGGTGCTCACCGGCGCGAACACCTACACGGGTGGCACCGCGCTCAACGCCGGCACCATCACCGTTGCCAACAATGCGGCGCTGGGCACCGGGGCTCTGGTCATGGCCGGCGGCACCACGCTCAACACCGCAGTCAACGCTGGCACCACCACCAACACCCAGAACGTCACGCTGGCCAACAATGTCAGCACCACTGCTGCAGCGACCATCAATGCCAACACGGGCTTGACCCTGATCCTTGATGGCTTCGTCTCCGGCGCCGGCTCGATCACCAAGACCGGTGCTGGCCTGCTGGTTCTGAACAACCAGAACAGCTACAGCGGCGGGACCACCATCAGCGCTGGCACCATCCGGACGGGCAATGGTTCGGCACTGGGTCGTGGCGCCGTCACGATGGCGGCGGGCAGCACTCTCCAGGCCGGCAACCCGGGCCTCGTGGTTGCCAATGCCATTGGCCTGACGGGTGCGGCGACGGTTGACACCCAGGCGTTCGCCTACACCCTGTCGGGCGTGCTTTCGGGCTCGGGTGGCTTCACCAAGACCGGTACCGGCACGTTGAACCTCACCGCGGCCAGCACCTACACTGGTGCCACCACGGTGGCTGCGGGCACGCTGAACCTGACCGGCAGCCTGGTGTCTGCGGTGACGGTGAACTCGGCCGCGGCCCTGACCGGCAACGGCACGGTCGGCGCGCTGAACGTGCTGGCTGGTGGTTCGGTGAACCCGGGCGCCCCGGGCACGACCGATATCGCCACGCTGACTGTGACCGGTGCGGCCTCCCTGGCCGGCACCTACACGGTGAACGTGACGCCGTCGGCCAATGATCGCATCGTGGCGGGCGGGGCGCTGACCCTGGGCGGCACGCTGGCGGTCGCGCCGGTGGTGCCGGGTACCTTCGCCACCTTCAACCAGACCTTCACCGTGGCGACCGGCGCCAGCCGCACTGGCACCTTCGTCAGCGCGACCGGCCTGGATCAGTTCGGCATCGCCTTCGCGCCGGTGGTGGAATACACCACGACCGCCGCGAACATCCGCCTGGCTCCGCAGAGCCTGGTGGTACTGGGCAACCGCTTCGGCGGCGTCTCGGGCAACGCGCTCGAAACCGCCCAGGCCTTCGACCGCGCGGTGGCGGGCGGCTACAACCCGCAGGCGTTCTTCAACGTTTATGCCAACGGTGGTTCGGCCCTGCCGCTCACCCTGCGGCAGATGTCGGGTGAACAGCGCGCGACCGAGCGTCGGGTGGTTCTGGACAGCAACCGCACCATCCGCGAAGCGGCCCTGGACCGTCTGAACAACGGCATCTCCTCGATGGGTGGCCAGCAGGTGAGCAAGTCGGACGGCGAAAACGCGCTGACCTTCTGGCTGCGTGGCGCCGGTTCGTGGGGCAAGGCGCAGACCAACGGTGCTGCGACTAGCTTCACCACCGAACAGCGCGGCGTGCTGACCGGTATCGACTGGTCGACCGGCGGCGTGACCCTGGGCGGCATGTTCCACTACACCAGCACGGATGTGGAATATCGCGTCCTGGGCGGCAGCTCGAACGTGGAGACCGTGGGTGGCAGCATCTACGCCGGCTATCGCAAGGATGGCGGCCTGGTGGTGAACGCCGGCGGCACCGTGGCGGGTTCGCGCAGCAATGGCGCCCGCGCCATCACGCTGCCGAGCTTCCAGCAGAGCCTGCAGGGCCGCACCAACGGCACCACCTATCAGGTGTTCGGCGAACTGGCCTGGGATCTGGCCGGCGCAGCCAACACCCGCATCGAGCCGTTCGCTCGCCTGAGCTATGTGAAGGCGGACTTCGGCGCTCTGACCGAAACCGGTGGCGTGGCTGCGCTGTCGGCCGCCAAGCAGGGCAACGATGTGACCGTGACCAACCTCGGTATGCGCTTCGGCGCCGACGTGGCCGACGGCAAGGTGGCCCTGAACGCCAGCGCCTCGTGGCAGGGCACCACGGGTGACCGTGATGCGCTGACCGTGATCGGCATCCCGGCGGTGGGCCAGAACGGCAACATCCGTTCGGTGCTGATCGACCGCAGCGCCCTGTCGCTGCAGCTCGATGCCGGTGTGAACCTCTCCGACGCGATCCGCTTCAGCCTCGGCTACTCGGGTCTGGTCGGCAAGCGCAACGACGACCATGGCGCTCGCGCCACCCTGAACTTCGCCTTCTGATCGCGAAGCCAAAGGGCCAGATGAAAGGCGGCGGTTCCTTCGGGAGCCGCCGTTTTTCGTTGGGCCATGGGGGCCGGCCTGCGACATTGGGCAGGCGGTTGCGCCATTGACCGCCCGCCCTCCGCATCCCTATCGGGAAGCCATGACCAGCCTGTTCAACTTCATGTCTGACAATGCCGCCGCGCCCTGTCCGGAGGTGCTGGCCGCCGTGGCCGCCGCCGCCCCGGCCCAGCCGGCCGGATATGATGGGGACCCGTGGTCGCGCCGTCTGGATGAATTGTTCACCGATCTGTTCGCCCGGCCCTGCGCCGTGTTGCCGGTGAGCACGGGCACGGCGGCCAATGCGCTGGCGCTGGCCACGCTGGTGCCGCCATGGGGCGCGATTGCCTGCCACACCGAAGCCCATGTGCAGGTGGACGAATGCGGGGCACCGGAATTCTTCACCGGCGGGGCCAAGCTGCTGCTGTGCCCCGGCGCCCACGGCAAGTTGAGCCCGGCCGGCCTGGATGCCGCGCTCGCCAGCCATCGCGGCGATGTGCACCAGGTGCAGCTGGCGGCGTTGACCATCACCCAGGCGACCGAGTGTGGCACCGTCTATACCCCGGCCGAGGTGGCGGCGCTGGCTGGCCATGCCCGGGCTAAGGGTTGGCGCCTGCACATGGATGGCGCCCGCTTTGCCAATGCCGTGGCCCATCTGGGTTGTGCGCCGGCGACGATGACGGCTGATCTCGATGCGCTCAGCTTTGGCTGCATCAAGAATGGCGGGCTTTCGGCCGAGGCGATCGTGCTGTTCGATCTGGCCCTGGCCGATCAGCTGCGCTGGCGGCGCAAGCGGGCCGGGCAGATGCCCTCCAAGGGCCGATTCAACGCCGCCCAGATCATCGCGATGGTGGAAGGCGATGTGTGGTTGCGCAATGCCCGCCTGGCCAATGCCGGGGCACAGGCGCTGGCGGCCGCCGCGGGCAGCCGCCTGCTGCACCCGGTGGAGGCCAATGAGGTGTTTGTGCAACTGGCCCCCGGTGAGCCGGACCGGCTGCGGGCGCAGGGCTTCCAGTTTTATGATTGGGGCGACGCCGGATCGAATGAGGCGCGCCTGGTGGTGAGCTGGGACACGCCGGCCGCGGCGGTGGAACAGCTGGCGCGCGCGTTGGCGGCCGGCTGATGGCCGGCCCTGCGCCGCCGGCCGGCCGGTTCACACCGCGCGCCTGGGGCGCCTTCATCGGCTGCACCGCGATCTGGGGCAGCACCTGGTTCGTGATCCGCACCCAGTTGGGCGATGTACCGCCGGGCTGGTCCGTCACCTGGCGCTTTGCGCTGGGCGCGGCGGTGATGCTGCTGCTGTGTCTGGTCACCGGCAAGTCGCTGCGGCTGACCGCGCGGCAGCATGGCTTTGCGCTGCTGGTGGCGGTGACGCAGTTCGTGCTCAACTTCAACCTCGTCTATCGCTCCGAACTCTATGTCACCTCAGGCCTCGTCAGCCTCACCTTCGCCTTCCTGCTGGTCACCAACACCCTGTTTTCGGCGCTGTTTCTGGGCCAGCGCGTCACCGGGCGCTTTGTTCTGGGCAGCGTGATCGGCCTGGCTGGCGTCGCGCTGCTGTTTGCGCCCGATCTGGGCCGGCCGGGCGGGGCGGGCATGGCCCAGGGCCTGATGCTGGCCTTTGCCGGCGTGCTGTCGGCCAGCGTGGCCAATGTGTTGCAGGCCACGCGCTATGGCCGGGCAATGCCATTGGAGGCGGGCCTGGCCTGGGCGATGGCCTGGGGGGCGTTGCTGGATGGGATTGTCGCCTGGGCCATGGCAGGGCCGCCGCAATTTTCCACCGATCCGGTCTATCTCGCCGGGCTGGCCTATCTGGGCATTGCCGCGTCGGCGGTGGCGTTCAGCCTGTATTACACGCTGATCCGCACGGTGGGCCCGGGGCAGGCGGCGTGGAACGGCGTGGTGGTGCCGGTGGTGGCGATGGGCATTTCCACCGTGGCCGAAGGGTTTCAATGGACTGGCACGGCCGTTGCCGGCGTCGCGCTGGCCATGCTGGGCCTGATCATCGCGCTGAAGGCCAAGTCTGCCGCGTAATATCCCCTAGGTAACCGCCCCGATTCCGCGCTGGCCGCCGATGGCGACAATGGCCAGCGGGAGAAGCGGCATGGTGTTCGCAAAAAGCTGTCGCAATTGCACGGTGCGGGACAGTGCGCTGTGCGGGGTGCTGGGCGATGAAGCACTGGCCCCGCTGGCGGCGCAGGGGCTGCAACGCACGCTGGCGCGCGGCGATGTGTTGATCCGCGCCGGTGATCGGGCGCCGCTGTGCGCCAATATCCAGCGCGGCCTGATGAAGATCAGCAGCATCAACCCGGCCGGTGACGAGGTGATCGTGGGCCTGTTGTGGCCGGGGGATTTTGTCGGCACGCCGTTCCTGGCGGCCGGGCCCGCGCCGCATGATGTGGTTGCCCTCACGGCGGTGTCGCTGTGCCTGTTTCCACAAGGCGCCATCGAACGCAGCATGACCGACCATCCGGTGATGGAGCGGCAATTGCTGACCCGCGCGCTGGCGGAACTGGGGCAGGTGCGGGGCGCGCTGTCGCGCATGGCCCGGGCGACGGCGCTGGCCCGGGTGGCCGGGTTCATCGCCGAAACCGCGCGGCGCGGCGATGGCTGTGGCCGCCACGACGGTGACCGGGTGGCCGAGATCGAACTGCCGTTGAGCCGGGGCGAGATGGCCGACCTGCTGGGCCTGACCATCGAAACGGTGAGCCGCCAGATCACACAGCTGAAAGCCGCCGGCGTGATTGCCGTGCCGGGCGGCCGGCGCGTGGTGATCCAGGATCCCGCCGCGCTGGCCGAAGCGGCCGAGTTGCTGGTGTGAAGGAAGAGGGCGATGAAGACGATTCTGTTGCATGTCGAAGGGGATGATGGCCAGGAGGCCCGGCTGGCGGCGGCGCTGGATCTGGCGCGGGCCTGCGGCGGGCATCTCGTCTGCCTGTCGGTGATGCCCTATGCCGCCTATGCGCTGGGTGATCCGGCGATGGGGGCGTTTCCCGTCACCACCCTGATCGATGCCGTGGAGGCGCGGCGGCGCGAGGAGCGGGTGGCGGTGGAAGCCCGCCTGCGCCGCGAAGGCGTGAGCTGGGAATGGCAATCGGCCGACGGTGACAGCGCCGACCGGCTGGTGGAACATGCCAGGCTGGCCGACGTGGTGGTGATGAGCGCCGGCCCCTTTGCCCGCAATGGCGCCCTGCACATGGGCGTCACCGGCGATGTGGCGATCCGGGCCCCGGCCCCGGTGCTGGCGGTGCGCCCGCAGGCGACCGGCGTGGATGTCGCCGGCCCGGCGCTGATCGCCTGGGATGGCAGCCAGGAAGCGGCCACCGCGCTGCGGGCCGCGCTGCCGCTGCTGGCGCTGGCGGCCACTGTGACGATCCTGACGGTGGCGGAAAAGGACAGTCCGTTCACCGCGCGCGCCGCAGCTGCCTTCCTGTCGCGCCACGGCGTCGCGGCCGAGGTGGAGGAGCGCGACGCCGGCGGCGCCAGCGTGGAACAGGTGATCCGCAGCGTGGCGGCCCAGCGGCAGGCAGCGTGGATCGTGCAGGGCGCCTATGGCCACAGCCGCATGCGGCAATTGTTGTTTGGCGGGGTGACGCGCGGCCTGTTGGCCGATGCGCCGGTGCCGATCCTGATCGCCCATTGATCTGGATCAAGGCCGCCGCGCCGCCCGCCATGGCAGCATGGCAAGGCCCGTGAAACGGTCATTCCAGGAGAGGTTCCATGAAGTTCGAATTTCGCGATGAAGCCGGACATCTGCCGTCAAGTGCGTTGGACACTCCACCTGTCCAAGACGTAAGACAGTTGGAATTCGACCTTCCAAACAAGCTGTTAGCGCAGCTGGTCGGCGCCGGCGCGGCCTACCTTGCCGCGATGTATATTGTGTTTCGGGCCGGCACGGGTCTTGGCTTGATCTTCGCCGTGTTCGGCTTGGTGTTGGTGGCTTATTTTGGCCTGCCGTGGCTGATGCAACGGCAATCGGGCCGCAAGACGGGTGATGTACCGCGCCGGGGGGCGTGGGGCATCGATACCGCCAGCGGCTATCTTTCAGGCCGTGCGGCCTGGGCCCAGGTGATGACCGTGCCAAGCCTGATGGTGTTGTGGGCGGTGGTGATCGGCTTCATTCGCTGATCATCCGCCCGGCACGATCGGCCCGAGGTTGGTTGCGCTTTCGCGTTCCCCCCGTCTCCCACCCATCCTCCGGGGGGAATGGATGGCAAGCGCAACCAACGGGAAGCCGTCGTGCCGGGCAGGCACGGCGGCTTCCCTCTGTTTGGGGTGCAGACCAGGTCCTCCCCCAGAGGGGGAGGATGATTTCGCGCCTCCCCTCAGGCGGCGTTGGCCAGCCGCCACAATTTCTCCGGCGTGGCCGGCATTTCCACTTGGCAACCGTCCAGCGCATCGATGATGGCGTTGATCACCGATGGCATGGCGCCAATGGTGCCGGCCTCGCCACAGCCCTTCACCCCCAGCGGGTTGGTGGGCGACGGGGTGTTCAGCGTTTCGAAGGTGACGGCCGGCGGCATCTGATCGGCGCGCGGGATGCCATAGTCCATGAAGCTGCCGGTCAACAGCTGGCCGGCCTCGTCATAGACGATGTTCTCGATCACCGCCTGTCCCAGGCCCTGCGCGATGCCGCCGTGGATCTGGCCTTCGACCAGCATCGGGTTCACCAGCACGCCGAAATCATCGACAAGGGCATAGCGGGTGACGGCGATGACGCCGGTGTCGGGGTCCAGCTCCACCTCGGCGATGTGGCAGCCGTTGGGGAAGGTGGGGGCGGGCTTGCTTTCCTTGGTGGTATAGCGGCTGCGGCCGTCGAGCGCGCCCGGATGCCGGCTGGCCAGCTCCGCCCAGCTCAAGGTCGCGTTGCTGCCGCGCGCCTTGAACAGGCCATCGGCATAATCGACGTCGCCGCCCAGATCGGCTGCAGCCAGCGCGGTGCCGCGCGCGATCATGTCGTCCGCGCATTGCAGCACGGCGCCGCCGCCGAACGCCATCGATCGGGAGCCGCCGGTGCCGCCGCCCACCTCCATGCGTGACGTGTCGCCCTGCACGATGCGGATCTGTTCCAGCGGCACGCCCAACCGGGCGGCCAGCACCTGGCCATAGGCGGTTTCATGGCCCTGGCCGTTGGATTGGGTGCCGACCGCCATCTCGATGCGGCCATCGGCGGCCACCTTCACATCGGCATGTTCCTCGGTGCCGCCACCGCCGGCGATCTCGACATAATAGGCCATGCCGCGGCCCAGCCGCTTGCCGCGGGCTGCGGCTTCGGCCTTGCGGGCGGGGAAGCCGGCCCAATCGGCCACCTGTTTGGCGCGTTCCAGCACGGCCGGGAAATTGCCGATGTCAAAGGTCAGGCCAAGGCCGTTGGCGTGCGGCAATTCGGCCGGCGTCAGCAGGTTCCTGGCGCGGATGTCATCCACCCCCAGGCCGATCTCGCGCGCGGCGGCTTCGATCAGCCGTTCCATGATATAGGCCGATTCCGGGCGGCCGGCGCCGCGATAGGCATCGACCGGCGTGGTGTTGGTGACGACGCCGTGGACCAGATTCTGGATGGCCGGGATGCGATAGACGCCGCCCATGATGCGCCCGCCGGCCATGGTCTGGATCGCCGGGCCGAACTGCGCCTGATAGGCGCCCAGATCAGACCAGGTTTCCACCTTCAGCGCGAGGATGCGGCCATCGGCATCCAGCGCCAGCGCCGCCTCGCTTTCCATCGCCCGGCCGTGCGTGTCGGTCTGGAAGGC
>CAZAWH010000088.1:0-12019 GCA_964488775.1 uncultured Sandarakinorhabdus sp.
GCTGGCCTTCATGATCGCCTCATTCTGGGCGGCCCAGATCTTCTGCATCTCTTCCAGTTCGGCCTCGCGCATCATCGCGTCGAATCCGGTGCGCAAATGGCGGCTCATCGCCCGGGCCTTGCCCACATATTGGCCCACCCAGCGCAGCGCCTTGGGCAAATCCTTGGGGCCGATGACCAACAGGGCCACCAGCGCGATCACGGCCAGTTCGGAAGAATCAATGCCAAACATCGCATGCCCTCAGGGCCGGGGGCCGCCCGGGCGCCCCCCCGGGCAACCGCATCAGCGCCTGGTGTCTTCGGTCACCGGATTGGCGGGGGCCGGCGGTGCCGCGGTCACCTGCGGCGGCGGCGCCGGCGGCGTCTCGCCTTCGTTCAGGCCCTTCTTGAAGCTGTTGATCCCCTTGGCGAAATCACCCATCAGATCGGAAATCCGGCCCCGGCCGAACAACAGCATGATGACCAGGATGACCAGCAGCCAGTGGGTGAGGCTCAACGAACCCATGTCGAACGATCCTTGGCGTCGATTGAAATGCCAGGCCTTCTTACGCCCTTGCCGCCGCAATGGCCAGTGGGCGTATCACCGCTGGGCTCACACCCGGATCAGCCGCCGGCCGAAACTCTGCCCGCTGAACAGGCCGGCAAACGCCGCCGGCAGGCTGGCCAGCCCGTCAAAAATCTCCTCGCGATACGTCACCCGCCCGGCGCGGATCAGCCCGGCCAACTCCTCCTGCGCCGCCGGAAACTGCGGCAGGTCATCAAACACCACCAAGCCTTCCATGCGCAGCCGCTTGCCGATGAACTCGCGCGTGTTGTGGATGCCCGGCGCCGCTTGCGGGGTCAGATTATAATCCGCCACCTGCCCCGAAATCACGATCCGCCCCTTCATGCGCATCACCGGCAGCGCCCGGTCCACGCTGGCATTGCCAACATTGTCGAACAGCACATCCCAACCCTCGGCACTGGCCGCGGCAAACTGCGCCTCGAAATCCGCCGCCTTGTAATCCAGCGCGGCATCGAACCCGCAGTCCTCCACCAGCCAGCGGCACTTCTCCGCACCGCCGGCAATGCCCACCACGGCAGACGCGCCCCACAGCTTCGCCAGCTGGCCTGCGGTGGCCCCCACCGGCCCGGCCGCACTGGTCACCAGCACCCGCTCCCCGGCCTGCAGCTGCGCCACCCGCTTCAGGCCAAACCAGGCCGTCATCCCCGGCACGCCCAAAATCCCGTTCCACAGGCTCAACGGCACGCCCAGATCCGGCACCTTGGCCAGATAGCCGCGCCCGTTCGACACCATGTGCGTCGCCCAACCCGTGCCCATCACCAACTCACCGGCGGCGAAACGCGGGTGGCGGCTCTCCACCACCTCCCCCACCGCAAAGCCATCCACCAACTGCCCCGGCTGCAACGGCGGCGCATAGGAGGCGCCGGGCGACAGGCGCGAGCGCGTGCCCGGATCACAGCTGATGAAGCGGTTGGCGATCAAGATCTGCCCTTCGGCCAGGTCCGGGATCGGCAGTTCCTCCAGCCGGAAATCATCCGGCGTTGGCGCCCCCACGATGTGCCGCGCCAACACGATGCGTTTCATTGCTCCCGCCGTCATGCCACTCTCATCCCCATCAACAGGAGCCCATCATGGACCAACGCATCAGCATCGTCACCCTCGGAACCGACGATCTCCCCCGCGCCGTCGCCTTCTGGGAAGCCATGGGCTGGCCGCGCAAGGCCCGAAGGTTCGACGCCATCGCCATGTTCCAGTGCGGCGGCATGGCCTTCGCCATCTACCCGTTCGACAAACTCGCCGAAGATTGCGGCATGACGGATAGAGGCCCCGGCTTCGGCGGCTTCACCCTCGCCCACAACGTGAGCAGCAAAGCCGAAGTCGACGAACTCCTCGCCCGCGCCGTCGCCAACGGCGGAACCTTGCAAAAACCCGCCCACGACGCCTTCTGGGGCGGCTACTCCGGCTATTTCTGCGATCCCGATGGCCATCCGTGGGAGGTGGCCTACAACCCCTTCATGCTGCCGGGGCCGGATGGGAGCGTGACGCTGGGGGATTGAGAAGAGAGAAGAACAGGCCTCCGGCGGGCAGGGTCGCGGACCCTGCATCCGTTTGTTTTCGGACAGCGCTCAACCGCTGATCTGGGGCGTATTGCGGTTGATCTGCCATTTGGCTCTATTCTGGCAAAACAGGCCTTTCAAAAGATACACAGGTCCGGTTCACGGATATGCCTGACCTCAAGCCAGGCGTGATTTCCCTGGAAATAGGCGTCAGCCCCCGCCTTCGCGAGGTAAGCGAATGTAACGGCCAGTGTATCAAAAGCCGCATTGGTGGCTTTGTCGAGTCCCGTAACCGCGATCTTGTAGGGGGGCTCAATTGAATTGATGTTGCCGTAGATTATCGAGTCAATAAATGCGTCGACGCTCACACCATGCCAATCTGGAGCCCCCAAACCGGCAAGAAGGGCATCATGGAAATCGTGCGCCGTCGACCATCGACTTGCATCCAGCTCAATTATTTTCATCGGCTTTCTGTATCCAACACTGGTTGCGAATTCGACTTATGTGAGTCGCCAGAATTGCACCAACTGCCGTTGGCGTCAAAATCAGGGTCTGCAATGACATGCTGAAGGGCGATGATTGATCCGCCGGCAACCGGGGGCAAGCGGACTCGCCCGCAACCCGCGCACCCGAAAACAACCGGGTGCAGGGTCTGCGACCCTGCCCGCCGGAGGCCCTCTTCTTCTACCCCAACTGCTCCCCCAGCAACGCCAGCGCCGCCACCGCAAACGCCACCATGTTCGCCTGTCGATCGCTTGATCCCGTCGCAATGGTGCGCGCCACTTGGCTGGGCCCGCTCACCGCCACCACGTCGTGCCCGGCGGCGTGGCCATAGGGGTTGCCGTTTGGGCCGGCCGCGCCGGTTTCGCCGATGCCCCAGGTGACGCTGTGCTGCTTGCGGATGGTTTCGGCCATCAGGAGTGCGAAGGGCTCGGTGGCGGACATATATCCGCGCACGTCTTCGCGGCGCAGGCCGAGCAGGCGGTGGCGGGCGCGCGGGGTGTAAACCACCGCGCCGCCGAGATAATAGGCCGAAGCGCCTGGCACGCTGAGCAGCGCTGCCGAGATCAGGCCGCCGGCCGCGGATTCCGCCACGGCCACGGTTTCGCGGCGGGCCTTCAATTGTTCGCCGATGCGGGCGGCCGTGGTGAAGAGCTGGTCCATGGTCATGCGGCGCAGCTTGGCGGGTTGCGCGCAGGCCATCAATGAAAATCCCGGCTGCGCGGGATCACGCGCACATCGCGGGGGTGGCGGCCGCGCGACGGTGCCTTGGGCGGCGGCGGCTTGCGCCCGGCGGGCCCGTGCACCAGATCCTCGCTGGCCCGCGCCAGCGCCGGGGTGCCGTCATGCGCGTCTGACAGGCGGTCGAGCACGCCCGACATGTCGGTGATGCGCGTCGCCATCAGGTGCATGACGCCTTCGGGGCTCCTTTGCACCTCGCCCTCCACCTGCATCAGCCGGCTGGCCATGATGGCGCGGCGATAGGTTTCGAACAGCCGCGCCCACACGACCACATTCACCACGCCGGTCTCATCCTCCAGCGTGATGAAGATGGCGTTGCCGCCGCCCGGCCGCTGCCGCACCAGCACGACGCCGGCCACGGCCACGCGCCGGCCGTTGCGGGCGGCGGCAAACTGCGCGGCGGTGAGCACGCCGGGGAAATAGCCTCTGAGCAGCGCCAGCGGATGCGCGCGCAGCGACAGGCGCAGCACCTGATAATCGGCGGCAACCTCCTCGCCCGGCGCCATCAATGGCAGGTCATGCGGGTCCTCGTCGCCCAGATCGCTGGCCGCCGCGGCGGCAAACAGCGGCAGGCTGTCGGTGGGGGTGCGCAGCGCTTGCCAGCCGGCCTCGCGCCGCCCCATCCCCAGCGAGGCACAGGCATCGGCATCGGCCAGCAGCTTCAGCGCGCGGGCGGGCAGGCCGGCACGGGCCAGATCCTCCAGGCTGCGAAACGGCCGGGCGGCGGCAATGGCCTCGGCCCAGTCTTCGCGAAAGCCGGTGATCTGGCGCAGGCCAAGGCGCAGGGCGAGGTTGGAATCGTGGCGGCCAGTATCTTTGCCTCCCACCCCCAAACCGTTCATGCCGAGCTTGTCGAGGCACGGACCGGCTGTGGTGCGTGCCTCGACAAGCTCGGCATGAGCGGGTTTGCGTTTGCGGGAAGGGTTGACGGGTGAGAGGTCTTCCAGCGAACAATCCCACCCGCTGAAATTCACGTCCACCGGCAACACCGTCACGCCATGCTCCCGCGCATCGCGGACGATCTGGGCCGGCGCATAAAATCCCATCGGCTGGGCATTCAGCAAGGCGGCGGCAAACACCGCCGGGTATCGGCATTTCAGATAGGCCGAAACCCACACCAGCCGGGCAAAGGCGATCGCATGGCTTTCGGGAAAGCCGTAACTGCCAAAGCCCTTGATCTGGTTGAAACAACGCCGCGCGAAGTCTTCCTCGTAACCGCGCGCCACCATGCCATCGACCAGCTTGGCCTCGAAATATTCCATCCCGCCATTGTGACGAAAGGTGGCCATGGCGCGGCGCAGGCGGTTAGCCTCGGCCCCGGAAAAATTGGCGGCCGTGATCGCCAGCTTCATCGCCTGTTCCTGGAACAACGGCACGCCCAGCGTCTTGCCCAGCACATGGCGAAGCTCATCCGGATCATGCGGCGGCTTCGGGCTGGGAAAGCTCACCGCCTCGCGCCCCTGCCGGCGCCTGAGATAGGGGTGCACCATGTCGCCCTGGATCGGCCCAGGCCGCACGATGGCGACCTGGATGACCAGATCATAAAATTCGGCGGGACGAAGGCGCGGCAGCATGTTCATCTGCGCCCGGCTTTCGACCTGGAACACGCCGATACTGTCTCCCCGTTGCAGCATGCGGTAAACGTCCGGCGCCCCGCCCGGCACATTGTCGCCGGGCACATTGTCGAGCGTGTATTGCCGGCCGATGTGCGTCTCGATGAATTCAAACGCGCGGCGGATGCAGCTCAGCATGCCCAGCGCCAGCACATCCACCTTCATCAGGCCCAGCGCGTCGATATCGTCCTTGTCCCATTCGATGAAGGTGCGGTCGGCCATGGCGGCGTTGTGGATCGGCACCAGTTCGTCCAGCCGCGTCTGGGTGAGGACAAAGCCGCCGACATGCTGCGAAAGATGGCGAGGGCTTCCCATGATCTCGCCGACCAATTTGCCCAGCCGGGCAATCTCCGGGCTGTCGGGGTCCAGCCCGCTTTCGGCAAAACGCTCCTTCTCCATCTGGCTGGCATAACTGCCCCAGACGGTGCTCGACAGGCGGCTGGTCAGATCCTCGCTCATGCCCAGCACCTTGCCCACCTCGCGCACGGCACTGCGCGGGCGGTAATGGATCACGGTGGCGGCGATGCCGGCGCGTTCCCGGCCATAACGCTCGTAAATCCACTGCATCACCTCCTCGCGCCGCTCATGCTCGAAATCGACATCGATATCGGGCGGCTCCTTGCGCTCTTCGGAAATGAAGCGGGAAAAGAGGAGATTGTGCCTGGCCGGATCAACCGCGGTGATGCCCAGCACATAACAGACGGCGCTGTTGGCGGCGCTGCCGCGGCCCTGGCACAATATGCCCCGGCTTTGCGCGAAGGCGACAATGTCGTGCACCGTCAGGAAATAGGGGGCGTATCCGGCCTGGGCGATGATGCGGAACTCCTCGTTCAAGAGCGCCATCAGCTTCGGCGGCACGCCCTCGGGCCAGCGTTCCCGCGCCTTGGTCAGCGTCAGCGTTTCCAGCCAGCCTTGCGGGGAATAACCCGGCGGCACCGGCTCGTCGGGATAATCATACCGCAGCTGATCGAGGCTGAAATCCACCCGCGCCAGCAGCCGCGCCGGTTCCAGCAGCGCTTGTGGAACATCGCGGAACAGGCGCGCCATCGCAGCCGCCGATTTCAGATGCCGCTCGGCATTGGCATTGAGCCGGGTGCCCGCCTCCGCCAGGGTGACGCCGTCGCGGATGCAGCGGAGCACATCGTGCAAGGGCCGCTGCGCCGGCGTCGCATACAACGGGGCGTTCAGCGCCAGGATCGGCACGCCCAGGCTTGTCGCCACCCCGGCCAGCGCCGCCAGCCGCCGCCGGTCAGTGCCGCGTCCCCACATCATCGCGCCCTGCCACAGCCGCTCAGGGCAGGCGCGCGCCAGCTCGGCCAGCCGGCTGCGCTGGCCAGCGCCGGGCGGCAGCATGATCAGCAACAGGCCATCGGCATGATCGATCAGATCATCAAGATGGAGGATGCAGTCGCCCTTCTCGGCCCGCCGGTTGCCGATGGTGAGCAGCCGGGTCAGCCGGCCCCAGCCGGCCCGGGTGGCGGGATAGGCGATCACATCCGGACTGCGATCGGCAAACACCAGCCGCGCGCCCACCGCCAGCTTGAACGGCGGCGGTTCGCGGCCCGCCTCGCGCGCGGCATCGGCCAGTTCGCGCACTGCCACATGGGCGCGCACCACGCCGGCCACCGTGTTGCGATCGGCAATGCCGATGCCGGCATGGCCCAGCGCAACCGCCGCTTCCACCATCGCCGCCGGGCTCGACGCGACGTCCAGAAAGGAAAAATGCGTCGCCGCGCCCAGTTCGGCAAAGCCTTCTGGCGTCATGCGAACAGGCCGTGGATATACCAGCGCGGCGCCGCGGTCTCCCGCTCATACAGGCCGTGGCGGAACAGCCAGTATCGGCGGCCCTCGCCATCCTCCACCCGCCAGTAATCGCGGGTCAGCCCGGCGCCATCCTTGCGCCGCCACCATTCGGCCGCGATGCGTTCGGGGCCTTCGTGCGCCGTCACATCATGCACACGGGCGCGCCAGCGGAACCGGCGCGGCGGGCCATCCGGCACTTCGGCCAGCACCTCGATCGGCTGGGGCGGGTCAAACAGGCGGATGGGGCGCAGCGGGGGTTCGCCAACCTCCGGCAGCGGCCATGCTTCCCCGCCTCCACCCCCGCCTCCATCCTCGCCCCCGTCCAGCGGCAGCGCGAAACTTGCCTGTTCGGGAATATGGCTGTCGGCCCGGGCCAGCCGCTTCAAGCGGCCACGGCCCAGCCGGGCACTCAGCCGGTCCACCAGCGCGGTCAGCTGGGTTTCGGCCAGCGCGCCGCCATCCAGGCCCAGCTGCGCCTCGGCCAAGGGCGCGGTGTCGGGCACGGCCAGGCGCATCAGATCATAGCCAAAGCCGGGATCAAGCGGATCATTCAACGCCGCGATGCGTTCGTCGAACAGGCGCAGCAGCACCGCCACATCGCGCTGCGGCGCCGCCGTTTCCACCGCCACTTCAGCCACATGGCCATCGGCGCGATACAGCGCCAGGGCAAAGCGCCGGCCGCCCTTGCCCAGCGCCGTCAGCTTGACCTGCAGCGCCAGCAGCAATTTCTGCAGCGCGGCGCGGACCGCATCATGGCTGGCCACCGGCTGGGCAAAGCGCCGCTGCGCCACCACGGGGGCGGCCGGCAGCAACGGGTCCAGCGGCGCGGGTGCCGCCTCCAGCAACTGGTCAAGCGCGGCCAACAGCGCTTCGCCAAAGCGCGACGCGATGGCGGAACGGGGCAGCCGCGCCACCTCGCCCACGCGGCGCAGGCCGGCGCGGCGCAATGCAATCTGCACGCTTTCCAGGTCCGAGAGGGCGGCCAGCGGCAGATCATCAACCCGCTCGCCGCCAAAACGCGCCAGGGCCATGGCTGCGGCGGGCGTGGCGGCCAGCGCCGGCTGCGCGCTGAAACCCAACCGCGCCAGCCGCGTCACCGCGTCGGCCACCAGGCTCGCCTCCCCGCCAAACAGATGGGCGCAGCCGCTGATATCGATCAACAACCCGTGCGGCGGGCAGGGGCGGACCAGCGGCGACCAGCGGGTGGCGCCGCGCGCCAGCCAATCCAGGCAGGCGGCATCGCCATCGGGGTCAAACGGGGCCACCGCCACATCGGGCACGGCGGCACGGGCATCGGCCAGCGCCAGGCCGGGGGTGAGGCCCTGGGCCAGCGCGGCGGCATTGGCAGCGCGGATGATCTGGCGGCCGCGGTCGCTGGCCACCAGCAGCAGCGGCCTGTCGGCATCAGGCCGCGACGCTGCCGCGCTCAGCCGTTCGGCCGGCAGCAGCGGCAGCGCCAGCGCCAATATGCGGCGGCGCGGCGCGGCGCCGGGCATAAGCGAGCCCGATGGGGGCAGCCCCGATGGGGACAAGCTGGCCGGCGCTCTGGCCGGCCGCGACAAAGCGGCGTCGGTCACGGTTCCACTCCAGCACACAGGTGATATCGGCCGGCCCGCCACGCTGGCGTGCGAGGGTGATCGCCAGACGCGGCGGGCCGGGGGCATCGGCCGCCAGCCGGCGCGTGGGCGCTGCCTGGGCCTGCCAACGGGTCAACGCGGCGGATGGCCGGGGCGGCCCACCGCGCAACATCAGGGTGAACACGCCATGCGCCGCCGCGGCCAGCTGCAACCGGCGTGTCACCGTCAGGTCGATGGCGCGCGCCTCGCCATGGCTTTCCAGCACCACGGCCGCCAGCGCCGGGCAGGTCTGCGCCTCGCTTGCCGCGCGCAGCATCGGCACCACGCCGCCGGCCGCCACCAGCCACAGCCGCGCCGGATCGCCGCCCAGTTCGGATATGCCCGCGCCATAAAGCCGGCCATCCTCGCCCCGCCCGCCACCATGCCCGTCGCTGATCCACAGGATCGGGCCGGGCCGCGGCAAGGCCAGCACCAGCATCAGGGCCAGGGCCGTGGCCCCCTGGCCATAAATCTCGTGACAACCGGCCAGCAGCAGCCCACCGCCCAGCGCCGCATCCAGCCGGCCGCAATCGAGCGCCAGCCGGCCAGCCGGCGCGGCAGCCGGCGGGCGGGGCAAGATCGGCGCAAGGGCGGCGGGAACGGGCAATCGGACGACTCGCAGGCAGCAAATGTTCTATCTTTGTTCTAATTGCCGCCGCGTGGTTGCCAGAGTCAAGCCAACCCGGATCAGAGCGGGTGCGTCAAACCAGCCGCGCCACCGCCTCGCGCACCAGCAGGATCCGGTCCTGCCCAAAATACATGTCGTCGCCGCCAACATAGAAGGTCGGGCTGCCAAAGCCGCCGCGGGCGATCAGTTCATCGGTGTTGGCGCGCAGCCTCGCCTTCAGCTCCGGCGAATCGGCCTTTTCCAGTGCGTCCGCGCCCAACCCGCCAGCCGCTGCTGCTTCGGCCAGCACATCGGCCTGGGCAATGTCGCGATCCTCGCCCCAGTAAAGCTGGAAGATGCGGCGGGCAACCGGTTCGCACACCTGCGCATCAGCCGCCACCAGGCACAGCCGCATCGCCCGCGCGCTGTTGATCGGAAAGATGCTGGGCGTCCACTTGATCGCCAGGCCCGATCGCCGGATCCAGTCGTGCAGATCCTTGGTGAAATAACGCGCCTTGGGCACCACCGGCTTGGACCGCATTTCATAGACGCTGGGGTTCACCGTGTTGAACACGCCGCCCACCAGAAACGGCCTCCACACGATGCCAAACCTATCCGCGCGCGCCGCCGCGCACAACGCCTCGAACCCCAGATAGGTCCAGGGGCTGGAACAATCGAAGAAATATTCCACCTGTGCCGTCATGCCCCTCTCCCCAAATGCTGCATCGCGGTTACTGTGAGGCCATGACGCACCGTTTCAAACCGGCCTTTTTGCTGGCTCCCCTCGCGGCCCTGCTGATGGCGGCGGCGCCCACCGGCCCCGCGTCTGCCCCGCCCCGCGAAGAGCGCATGGCCCGCGCCGCCGAACTGCTCGACGCCGGCAAGCCCGACGATGCGCTCGCCATTTTGAACGGCCTCCTATCCGAATCCGATCTGCCGGCCGACAAGGGCCAGGTCGAAGGGCTGCGCAGCTATGCCCTTGCCCGCCAGGGCAAATTTGCCGAAGCCCGCACCGCCATCGAATTCGCCGCCGATGCCGCGATGACACCGACGCCGCTGCTGCTGCGCCAGCTGTTCGTGCTGCGCGCCATCACCGGCGATGTGCCCGCCGCCGGCCAGACGCTGCAGCTCATCGCGGTCACCGAACCGAAATGGCTGGCCGAACTGCCCGCCGATCTGGTCGCCGAGGTGCTCTCGGCCACCAGCGATGATGACCGCAAGTTCGATCTGGCCCTCACCCTCGTCACCGCCGGCTATGCCCCCGCCGATCAAACTGTCGGCGATGGCGATGCCCTGCGCCTCGCGGTGATTGCCGGCCTGGCCCGGCGCGGCCGGCTGGACGAGGCCCAGCCCCATGTCGCCGCGCTGATCAACCCGGTCAGCCTGGTGCGCCTCGCCATCGACCGGCGGTTCCAGAGCCTGTGGCCCGCGCTGGAAGCGCGGCTGGGCCCCGGCGCCGATGTGGCCGATGCCGCCTTCATCGCGGCGGCGGAACGGCGGCTGGCGGCCAACCCGGACTCCCTGGTCGCCCGCGCCGGCGTGGCCGAAGCGCTCAACATCGCCAGCAAGGAGCCGGAGGCGCTGGCCCGCATGGCCGGCGTGGACACAACGCCCGCGGCGCTGGCCCGGCTGGGCGAACGCGAACTGTGGACGCTCAGCCTCAAGGCCAATCTGCTCGCCGATGCCGGCCGCTTCGACGAGGCGTTGGCCACGCTGGACGCCGTCGCCGCCCTGCCCGCCGAAACCCACCCCAACACCACCGCCTTCCGCATCATCGCCGCCGACATGGCGGAAGAGGCCGGCCGCCATGACGAGGCGTTGCGCCGGGTGGGCGCCATCGATGCCAAAGGCCTCAACCCGTTCGGCATTCAGGCGCTGGCCGGCATCCGGATCTGTGCCCTGGCCCGCGCCGGCCGCACCGCCGATGCCACGGCGGCGGCCAGCGCCCTGCCCGCCGGCTGGAGCGCCGATGGCAACAACCGCGCCGTGCAGGCCGCCCTGGCCTGCCTGGGCCGTCTGGATGCCGCCGCCGCCCTGCTGATCAAGCGGCTGGAGGCCGAGGACAGCCGCGATGACACGCTGTTCGAACTGCAGCCCTTCCTGATCGCCGATCGCCCCAACGCGCCCGATCGCGCCACCAAGGCGGCGATGCGCGGCCTCAAGGCCCGGCCGGATGTGAAGGCCGCCTTTGCCCGCTGGGGCCGCGATCTGCCGGCGGCGGTCAGCCCGCCGCGTTAACGGCGGAACCGGTCGCGCAGCTCGAACTTCAGCACCTTGCCGGCCGGGTTGCGCGGCAGCGCGGTGACGATTTCCAGCCGGGTCGGCAGCTTGTACCGGGCCAGGCGTTCCGTCGCCCAGGCGCGCAGGCCTTCCAGATCGAGGCTGGCACCCGGCTTCAGCGCGGCGACGGCGGTGACGCTTTCGCCCCATTTTTCCGACGGTTCGCCAAAGATCGCCACCTCGGCAATGGCGGGGTGGTCATAGAGCACGGCCTCCACCTCGGCCGGGTAGATATTCTCGCCGCCGCTGATGATCATGTCCTTCAGCCGGTCGCAGATATAGAGGAAGCCGTCGTCATCCAGATAACCGATGTCGCCGCTGTGGAACCAGCCTTCGGCATCGATGGCGGCCGCCGTGGCTTCGGGCTTGTTCCAATATCCGCGCATGATGTTGGGCCCGCGCATCAGCACCTCGCCGCGCTCGTTCGGCCCCAGCGGCGTGCGGCCATCCTCGGCCACGATCTTCAGATCGACAAAGAACATCGGCTTGCCCGCCGAACCCAGCTTGGCCAACGCGAATTCAGGGCCAAGATAGCTGCCCGATGGCGCGGTTTCGGTGAGGCCATAGCCCTGGTTCAACGGAATGCCGCGCGCGGCATAGAGGCGAAGCAAGGGTTCCGGCACCGGCGCACCGCCACACATGATCACGCGGATGGACGACAGGTCAGCCTCGGCAAAATCCGGCTGCTGGGCGATGAACAGCAGCATCGCCGGCACGGCAAAGCTGGTGGTGACGCGATACTGCTTCACATCGGCGATGAAGCGCGCCGGATCAAAGGCGCGGTGCAGCACGACATGG
>CAZAWH010000089.1:0-11914 GCA_964488775.1 uncultured Sandarakinorhabdus sp.
TCGGCCGGGTTGATCTTGCGGAAACTGGGCGGGCTGGGCATTTCCGGCGGCAGCCGGCGGGTGACGGCGGACAGCACCGACTGGACATCGAGCGCGGCGGAATCAATGTCGCGATCCAGTGCGAACTGCACGGTGATCTGGGTGCTGCCGGTGTTGCTGGTGGAAATCACCTGCTCGATGCCGGAAATGGTGGAAAGCTGGCGTTCGATGGGGGTGGCAACCGATGCCGCCATGGTGCCGGGGTTGGCGCCGGGCAGGCTGGCCTCGATCTGGATGGTGGGCAGGTCCACCTCGGGCAGCGCCGAAACGGCGAGCTGGCGATAGCCGAAGAAGCCGCCGAACACCACCGCCAGCGTGAGCAGGATGGTGGCGATCGGCCGTTCGACACAGAGGCGGACAAGGCCCATCAGCCGGCGCTCCCCACCGTGGCGGCGGGCGGCGCCGGCTTGGCGGCCATCTGCGGCTTGCCCGCGCCCTTCAGGCGCACCGCGTCGCCATCCTTCAACCGAGCGAGCGCATCGACGACAACCTGTTCACCGGGCTGGATGCCGCTGGCGATATAGACCTTGCCGCCCATGCGGCCGGCCACCACGACATCGCGCATCTGCACCTTGCCACCGGGACCGCGGCCGCCAGCCGGGGCGGCGCCCGGCTTGCCGGCGGACACCGCCCAGACGAACGGAGCATCGCGGCCGGTTTGCACCGCACCTTCCGGCAGGGCGATGTGCGGGCGCGGCGCGCCCAGCGGGAATTCGATGTTGACGATGGCACCCGGCCACAGCACGTCGCCTTCGTTGCGGAATTCGGCGCGGGCGGCGACCCCGCCGTTGCCGGGATCGACATTGTTGTCGAGGAAGACGAGGCGGCCGCTGGCAATTTCGCTGCCGCTTTGCGGATCGCGGGCCACCACCTTGCCGCCGCCGCTGGCCAGCAGGCTGCGCGCCTGCTGCACATTGGCGGCCGGCACCAGGAAGCGGACATGGATGGGCGACAGCTGGTTGATGGTGACCAGCGCTGTGGCATCGCCCTGACGGACATTGGCCCCAAGGCGGAAGCCGAGTTCGCCGGTGCGGCCGGAAATCGGCGCGGTGACGGTGAGGAACGACAGCTGCACCCGGGCGGAATCGAGAATGGCCTGGGTGGTTTCGATGTTGCTGCGCGCCGAATAGGCGTTGGCGCGGGCAAGATCGCGGGCGGCGGTGGAGACAAAGCCCTTGCCGACCAGCGCTTCGGCCCGTTCATAATCGAGGCGGGCGCGGCGTTCGGCGGCGACGGCGCCCTTCACCTCGGCCTCGGCCTGGGCGACGGCGGCACGGGCCTGGCGCGGATCCAGGCGGAACAGCACCTGGCCGGCGCGGACATTGTCGCCTTCCTTGAAGGCGATGCCGATGATCTCGCCATCGGCGCGCGGGCGCACGGCCACGCTCTGGCTGGGGGTGACGGTGCCCAGCGCGATCAGCGTGGGGGCGAATTCTTCCATCGTCGCGGCCTGCGCGGCGACCAACTGCGGCGGGCGCTTCATGCCGCCGCCGGGGCCAGCCTTGTCCTCGCCGCCGCTGCAGGCAAACAACAGCAGGGCAGCCGCGCTGAGACCGGCCAGACGGCCAAGGGTGTGAGTGGTGATCATGATCATGTCTGCCCAAGTCTACGACGGCGCGGGCGAAATCCCCCGCGCCACATCACGGGTCGCGCTTAATCCGATGCGGCGGCGGCTGCAAATACGTCGTTGCCGCACGTCGGCCCGATCAGGCGCGCAATTTCCAGCCTGATTTCACCACTTTGTAACACACGACCCACAGCGCGGCGTTGACCAGCGCCAGCACCAGCGCGCCCTGCAGCAACAGCCCGTCGCTGTTGCCGATGAAGCCGGACCGGAAGCCATCGATGACATAGAAGAACGGGTTGGCGTGGCTGAGCGTGGCCATCAGCGGGCTGACCCGATCGATGACGTAGAAGGTGCCCGACAACAGGGTGAGCGGCTGGATGACGAAGTTGGTGACCGCCGCGGCATGATCGAACTTGTCAGACCAGATGCCGGTGAGGATGCCGAGCAGCGCCAGCAGCAGCGAACCCATGGTGCCGAAATAGACCACCAGCAGCGGATCGCGGATCGGCACATCAACGCCGGGTGCCAGCGCCATGGCCGTCCACACCGCAAAGCCGACCAGCCAGGCGCGGGTGAGCGCGCCGCCCACCCAGGCCAGCATCAATTCCCCGGCCGACAGGGGCGGCATCATCACATCGATGATCGAACCCTGCACCTTGGCGACGAGGATGGAGGAGGAGGTGTTGGCAAAGCTGTTCTGGATCATTCCCATCACGATCAGGCCGGGGCCAAGGAAATCGGCATAGGGCACGCCCAGGATCAGCGTGTTGTTGCGGCCCAGTGCCACGGCAAAGATCACCAGGAACAGCAGCGTGGTCATCGCCGGGGCCCAGATGGTTTGCAGCTGCACCTTGAAAAAACGGCGCACCTCTTTCAGATAGAGGGTCTTCAACCCTTCGCTGTTGATGCCGGCAATCACCGGCACGCCCGGTTCGCGAAACGGGGGCAGCTTGTTATCCGCGTGCATCATGGTTAGGGGCTTACGGTTGAACGTGCTGCCTGCCAAGAGGCTGGCGGCTTTTGTGAGGCAAAGATAATCCATGGCCTGGACCGAAGAGCGTATCGCCAAGCTGAAGCACGGCTGGGAAAGCGGGATGACCGCGACCCAGATCGCCGAGATGCTGGGCGAAGGCGTGACCCGCAACGCCGTGATCGGCAAGGCGCACCGGCTGGGGCTGGAAAGCCGGCCGTCGCCGGTGAAGGCCGCCGCCGAAGAGGCCGCGCCGCGGGCAACGCCGGCCCCGGCCGTGGCCAAGCCCGCCGATCCGCCGCCGCCACCGCCGCCCCGGGCCGAAGCCCCGGCGCCGGCCGTGCAGCCCGCCCCGGCCCCTGCCATCGCCAAGCCGGCCGCGAAGCCGGTGAAGGGCGGCAAGCAGACCCGCACCACCTTGCTCGATCTCAACGACAAGGTGTGCAAATGGCCGATCGGCCACCCGGGCGAGCCGGATTTCCATTTCTGTGGCAAGCCGGCCCAGCCGGGCTTCCCCTATTGCGGGGAACATTGCCTGGTGGCCTATCAGGCGCAGATGCCGCGCAAGGATCGGCCGCGCCCGCTGCCGCCCCTTCCCGGCGCCCCGCGCCGGTAACATCAATGGCGCTCGGCGCGCCGCGCCGCTGAACCCTCGCTGTTTTGCCCCATTGCGGCGTCGGCAGCCCGGCTTTACGTTCGCGTAAAGCGGGGAGTTTGCCATGGCAGACGTTGATTTTGATGTGCTGATCGTTGGGGCCGGGCTGTCGGGCATTGGCGCGGCCGTGCAATTGCAGGCGCAATGCCCGGGCAAGCGCTGGGCGATCTGGGAAGGCCGCGGCGCCATTGGCGGCACCTGGGATCTGTTCCGCTATCCCGGCATCCGCTCTGACTCTGACATGTACACCCTCGGCTATCGCTTCAAGCCGTGGAAGGCGGCCAAGGCGATTGCCGACGGCCCGTCGATCCGCGCCTATATCCGCGAAACCGCCGACGAGCATGGCATCACCGATCACATCCGCTTCAACCACAAGGTGACCGATGCGGCGTGGGACAGCGAGACCGCGCGCTGGACGGTGACCGCCACCACGCCCGCCGGGCCGGCCAGCGTCACCGCCCGCTTCCTCTACATGTGTTCGGGATATTACAACTATGGCGAAGGCCATCGCCCGCGCTGGGACGGCGAAGGCGATTTCACCGGCCAGATCATCCATCCGCAATTCTGGCCCGAAGATCTGAACTATGCCGGCAAACGCGTGGTGATCATCGGTTCGGGCGCCACCGCCGTCACGCTGGTGCCCGAAATGGCGAAGCAGGCCGCGCATGTGACGATGTTGCAGCGCACGCCGACCTGGATGGTGTCGCGCCCCTCGTCCGACGCGATTGCGAATGTGCTGAAGGCGGTGCTGCCGGCGCAGATGGCCTATGATCTGGTGCGGTGGAAGAATGTCACCTTCGGGCAATGGTTCTACCGGCAGACGCGGGAGAACCCGTCGCGGGTGCGCGAGACGCTGCTGAAGCGGCTGGCCAAGCTGTTGCCGGCCGATTACGACCTCGAAACCCATTTCACCCCCGGCTACAACCCGTGGGACCAGCGGCTGTGCCTGGTGCCCGATGCCGATCTGTTCACCGCCATCAAGGCCGGCAGCGCCAGCATCGTGACCGACCAGATCGCGCGGTTCGAGGCCGGTGGCATCCGCCTGAAATCCGGCGAATTGCTGGCGGCCGACATCATCGTGACGGCCACCGGCCTGAAGCTGGAGGCGCTGGGCGGGATGCGGCTGCGGGTGGACGGGGTGGCGCGGCGCACCGCCGACAGTCTCGCCTACAAGGGGATGATGTACAGCTTCATTCCCAACCTGTTCCAGAGCTTTGGCTATATCAACGCCAGCTGGACCCTGCGGTCTGATCTGATTGCCGATTATGTCTGCCGGCTGATCAAGCATATGGATGCCAGGGGCGTGGACATTGCCACCCCCACGCCGGCGGCCGACGTGGTGCCGGAACGGCTCGCCATGGATCTGGCCTCAGGCTATGTCCAGCGCGGTGCCGATGCCCTGCCCCGATCCGGCAACCGGGCGCCGTGGATGGTGACAGCCAATTACAAATATGATCGGGCCGAACTGCTGGATGGCCCGGTGGACAATGAGCTGGAATTGCGCCGCGCCAGCGCGGTGGCCCCGGTGCTGGAAGCGGCGGAATGAGGCGGCTCGCGCTTGCCCTCGCGCTGCTGTCCACCGCCGCCAACGCGCAACCGGCGCCCGATCCCGCCACCGCCGAAGCCATCCGCCTGGTCGATGCCTGGGCCGATGCGGCGCAGGTCTATGGCCGCTGGCCGGCGTACAGCATCGCCATTGGCCACAAGGATCGGCTGGTCTGGTCAAAGGGCTATGGCCATGTTGACGCGGCGAGGAAAGTGCCGGCGCGCGGCGATACCATTTACTCAATCTGCTCCATCTCCAAGCTGTTCACCGCAGTGGCCGTGATGCAGCAGTGGGAGGCGGGCCGGCTGCGCCTGGATGAGCCGGTCACCACCTATCTGCCCTGGGCGGCGCACCAGCCCGACGGTCGGGATTCCATCCCCATCACCCTGCGCGGCCTGCTCACCCATTCGGCCGGGGTGCAGCGCGACAGTGACACCGGCAACTGGACCGCGCCCAACTTCCCCTTCCCGACGCCCGAGCATCTGCGGGCCGAGATGGGCAAGCATCAGGCGCTTTATCCGGCGGGGCGCGTTTATCAGTACAGCAATATCGGCGTGACCCTGGCCGGTGAGGCGGCGGCCGCCGTGGCCGGGCGCGATTATGCCGGGTTGGTGACCAGCGGCATATTGCAGCCGCTGGGCCTCAATGACACACGGCCAAACCATCCCTATGCCCTGATCGGAACGCGCATGGCGGTGGGCTGGAGTCCGCTCAACCGCGCCGGCACGCGGACCGTGCTGAACCCGTTTGATGCCAGGGCGATCACCCCAGCCGCCGGCTTCACCAGCACGGCCGAGGATCTGGTGCGCTTTGGCCTGTGGCAGATCGGCCTGTTGGCGCAGGACACGGCGCCCACCAAACCGGGCGTGCTGAAACCCAGCACGCTGCGGGAGATGCACCGCATCCAGTTCATCGACAAGGCGGGTGGCGGCAGCTGGGGCCTGGGCTTTTTCAACGAGGACGCCGACGAAGGCCATTATATCGGCCACGACGGCAGCTGCCCCGGTTATCACACCACCATGCTGATCCGGCCCGACAGCGAGAATGCCGTGGCGGTGATGACCACCGACAATCACGAGGTGTGGGCCGACACGGTGCAGGTGCACAAGCTGCTCGACGCCCGGCGCAGCCACAGCTTCAAGGGCCCGGCCCCGGTCACCCTGCCGCTGGAGGATTATGTCGGCCGCTACACCACCGGCACCTGGGACAATGAAACCGTGATCCTGCCGTGGAATGGCGGCCTGGTGACCTTGTCCCTTCCCGATCCGGAGCCGGCGGGCCATCTGTCCACCCTCAAGCCGATCGCGCCGGACCGGTTTCGCCGCATCGCCCCTGATGGCAGCGAGATGCACGAGGTGATCTTCCACCGCGATGCCGCCGGCCGCGTGGTGGCCAAGGAGGAGTTTTTCAACCGCAGCCAGCGTCAGCCGCTGGCAACCCCATGATCCGCCAGACGATTGACGGGCCAAGGGCTGCCGCATAGAGGCAGGGTCTGAATTGGCATCAGCCATTTGCGGTGCAGTCTCGGGCGGGGGTATGGGCGGATGACGCCGGTTGTTTGCACGCTTCACCACAATATCGGCGAGGAAAGCCCGTTCGAACGCGGGCTGAACCTCAGCTGCCAGCTGGAAACCTTTGATGCCCAGGTCAAATGGCTGGCGCAGAATTTCGATCTCATCGATCTGGATTGTCTGTTGTCGGGCCGGTTGCCCAAGCGGCCGTTGCTGCTGACCTTTGATGATGCCTTCAAATCGGTGCTGGAGGTGGGGCGGCAGATCCTGGCGCCGCGCGGCATCCCGTCGGTCTATTTCATCAATCCCGGCCTGCTGGGCCCGGCGGCGGTGTCGCTGGATTCCATGCTGACCTGGGCCAACAACCGCATCGGCACCGCGGCGCTGTGCGATGCGATCGGCATGCCGGCGCGCGCCGATCTCGCCAGCCTGATCTGGACCGACATGGTCAAGCTGGGCCCCGGCGCCCGGCGGGAGATCAAGGCCCGGCTGGTCAGCGCGCTAGGTGAGCCCGATCTGGCCAACCGCGCCGGCCTGCTTGATCCGGCCGATCTGGCCGAAATGCCGGGCCTGGGCATGGAAGTGGGCAACCACACCATGACCCATGTGCATTGCCGCGCCCTCACCCCGGCGGAAATGCAGGACGAGGTGGTGGCCGCCCGTGCCGAGCTGGAACGGCTGTCGGGCAGCCGGGTGCGGTCCTTCTCGGTGCCCTATGGCAACGAGGCCGATCTGACCCCGGCGCTGCTGGAAACGCTGCGGGCCAGCGGTCACGAGGCGATCTTCCTGGTGCACGCCCGGTCGAACCACCGCCGCCCCGCCCCCGATGTGTGGTACCGCACCAGCCTGCAGAACCAGAACCCGGCGGAACTGCGCAAGAAGCTGACCGTGCTGCCGGTGCTGCGCACGGTGCGCCACGCGCTGGGGATCTGAGACGTGCGCATCGTCATCATCACCGGCGACGCGCCCGAACATCATCATGTTGCCAACACGATCTGCGCCGCCCACGATGTGGCGGCCATCCTGCTGTGCGATCCGCCGCCGCGCCGCACCTGGCGCACCGTGCTGCGCAAATCCCTGGCGCAGTTTGTCGACAAGACCGCCCGCACCCTGTTCCTGCGCCTGATCGGCGATGCCGCCCAGCGCCAGCGCAGCCTGATCCGTGTGCTGGGCCCCGGAGCCGAAGGCTTTGCCCGGCCCGATCTGGTGGAACGGGTGGGCCGGCCCAAGGCCGGGCGGCTGCAGCAGCGGGTGGCCGAACTGGCGCCCGATATCATCGCCGTCTATGGCACCGGGATCATCCCCGATGCCGTGCTCGATCTGGCCGGCACGGTCGCGCTCAACATGCACACCGGGCTCAGCCCCTGGTATCGCGGCGTGCAGTGCGCCTTCTGGCCGATCGTGGAGGGGCGGCCCGACATGGTGGGCGCCACCGTGCACGAATGCACCGCCAAGGTGGATGGCGGCGTCATCTACAGCCGGCGGGCGGCGACGCTGGTGCGCGGCGATGATCTGCACGCCGTGTTCGGCCGCGCCGTGCTGGTGGGGGCGCAGGCCTATGCCGAGGTGATCGGCGCGGCCTGCACCGGCACCCTGGCCGGCGAAGCGCAAGACCACAGCATCGGCCGGGAATATCGCGGCACCATGCTGGGCCTGCGCGCCGAACTGCAGGCCCGCCGCATGCTGCGCCGGCTGCAGAAGGGCTTTGCGATCAGCGCCTGAAGGCCAGGGCGGCGGCGGCCGGCGACAGGCGGGCCCGCACCGCCGCCGGCGGCGGCAACTGGTTCAGCCCGCGCAGCGCGGCCAGCGCCGGGGCCAGGCCATCCTTCATCGCCATCTTGGCAATGGACGCCATCGACCAGGCCCAGGCCACCGGGGTCGCCAGCGGGCGGAAGCGCATCACAAAGCGCAAACGGTTGCGATAGTTGAAATATTGCGAAAACGGGCTGGGCGCGCGGTTGAGCGTGCCGCTGCCGATGCTGGTGCCGGCATGGTGCAGCACAATGGCATCGGCCGCCAGGCGGAACGGCAAGCGCCCACGCCGGGCGGCCCAATCCACCTCTTCGTAATAAAGGAAATAATCATCCTCCATCAGGCCCACCTGCTCCATGAAGGCGCGGGAGGCGACCATGGAGGCGCCGCAGATATAATCGAGGCTGGCCGGATCGGGCATGGCAATGGCATCGGGCTGGCACCCGGCGTTGACATTGACCGCAACCCCCGTCCACGGCCGCACCCGGCCGCCATCGCTCTGCAACACATGCGGCGGTTCCTGATAGCGGATGCGCCCGCCCATCAGGCCAAATTCACCCGGCAGGGCCGCGGCGCGGGCAAAGGCCGCCGCCGTGCCCGGCATCACCTCGCAATCGGGGTTGAGCACCCAGAACAGATCAAATTCGGCATGGCGGCGCAGCAGATCCAGCCCGACATTGCAGCCGCCGGCATAGCCCAGATTGTGCGGCGAACGCACCAGCGTGACCGGCGCAATCGCCCCAAAGGCCAGACCCGCCACAGCATCGGCCGCCACCTCGGCAAACCCCACCCCGGCCGCCGCCGCCTCCCGCGCCACCACAGCGGCACTGTCATCACTGCTGGCATTGTCCACCACAATCACCCGCAGCGCCGCGCCCTCACTCGCCAACAGGCTGCGCACACAGGCGCCAATCACCCCGGCGGACTGAAAGGCCACAATCACCACACCAATCATGCTCTTTCCCACCCCCACGGCACGCGCCGGCCTTGTGCGCCAACCCCGCCGCCCAAACAAGCCGGAATATGCCCCCTGCCCTGCCGCCAAAGACCAAATGCGCGGTGGACGGCGTTGATGGCTGCGGACGGATTGGGCGTTGAAAAGCGGGGGCTTTCTCCGGATGGCCCGGCCGCTGTGACCCCGCGCCGAGCGGAGACGGGACGGCGGTTGCGGCCTGGTTGGCGAAGAACAGTGATTGCCTCCGGCGGGCAGGGTCGCGGACCCTGCACCCGTTTGGTGGGGCGGCGCCAAATGCAGCGCGAGTGACACATGCCGGGGGGGTGAAGCGGGTGCTCCCTGCGCCGCTGCACCGACCCGCACCAGGATCAATCGCAACCGCGCTCCGCCGGTTCGGAGTGCCGCCCCGAGCGCCACCCCATGGCCGGTTGATCGGCTCCAGTTTTGACACTTTTGACGGATTCTCCCGGAATCCGCGTTGAATTTTCACCCTTTCTTCCGCCGCGCAGCGCCATCCCAGTCAGGATCATGCCATGCTTTGCCAGTGTAGGACAGCGTTGCCGAACCGCTTCGACGTTGAATACAAGCAAGGCGGCCTCCGCCGGGCAGGGTCGCAGACCCTGCACCCGCTCTATTGAATTTGTCCTTACATCGGTAAGTGTGCGGAAATGGTCGCCACAATTAAGGTGGCCCGCAATTGCAATGCGCAGAACAATCTCATTAGGCCGTAGACTCATAAACGCGGAGCCACAGCCGTATTGATGCGAGTTGGACCATGGTCATGAAGTTTTCGGCCAGTTTGTCATAGCGCGTTGCGACCCGGCGGAAGTGTTTGAGCTTGGAGAAAAAGCGCTCGATCAGGTTTCGCTCGCGGTAGAGCCACGTGCTGAAGTACGGTTTTGATCTGCGGTTGGCCTTGGGTGGGATGTTCGCGAACGCACCCCTTTCACGGATAGATGACCGGATGCGGTCAGCGTCGTAGGCCTTGTCCGCCAGCACGATTGTTCCCGCGCCGACGTGGTCGAGCATGTCGTCGGCAGCTTGGCCGTCGTGGCTTTGCCCGGCGGTCAGGCTCAGGCGGATCGGGAGGCCTTACCCGTCGACGACCGCGTGGATTTTGGTCGTGAGCCCGCCTCGGGAGCGACCCAGACAATGATCTCGATCCCCCTTTTTGCCGTCGCAGCCTGTTGGTGCGCCTGGATGGAAGTGCTGTCGATCATCTGGATGTCGCCATCATGTGCGGCGGTGATGGCATCCACCATTCGGTTCCTTACGCCCGCTTTCCGCCATCACACGAAGCGGTTGTAGCAGGTGGTTCGTGGACCGTAGCGTTCGGGTAGATCGCGCCAGGGGGCGCCAGACCGGAGAACCCAGAAGATGCCATTCAACACGCGTCGATCATCGACACGCGGCACGCCTCTGGGCTTGTTGGGGAGCAGTGGCTCGATCACGCGCCATTCGAAGTCGGTCAGGTCGTATCGGCTCATGCCGACGCTGAATCAGCAAACGGCCAAAATGGAAAGTGCAGATGGCTGAGCACTGCATTTTTCGGCTATGCTTGGAGCATGGCACTTTACCCAAAGATACAACTCTCCCGCCTACGTGAGATCGGGTGGAGCCTCTGGGATCCTATCGGACTGGCGCATAACGGTAGTTCGCCCGATGAGGGGTGCGCGGACGAATACGATCGATACCTGCTCCACGCCGTCAGCATGATCTCTCGTGGCGGCTCGAAGGATGAAGCTGCCGTCTACCTCACGGGCATTGCGTCCGAGCACATGGGACTGCCTGTTGTGGATGCCGACGCCGCAACGGCTGCGGCCCAAGCGATAGCCGACTATCTCAAGTCTTTGCCGGATGGGCCGAAGACCGTCCGCTGAACATGTTTATGGGTTCACGGCCTAGTTCACCTTCAAATCCGTTCCTTCACATAGGCCCCCGGTGCGTCCTCGAGCGCTGGGTAGCCGCCCTGCCCTGGCACGCGGGCTGGCACTTGGGGGCCGGAACGCGGCCCCAGCCAAGCGAGCCAGTCGGGCCACCAGCTGCCTTTGGTTTCGGTGGCGCCGGCGAGGAAGGTTTCGAGGGTGTCGGCTTTGGTGGGGTTGGTCCAGTATTGATATTTGTTGGCGGCGGGTGGGTTGACGACGCCGGCGATATGTCCGCTGCCGGCGAGGACGAAGCGGGTTTCGCCGGAGAGGGCGTGGGTGAGTTTGAAGGCGCTGCGGGCGGGGGCGATATGGTCGTCGCGGCCGGCCTGGATGTAGCTGGGGGTGGTGACGCGGCCGAGATCGACGGGGGTGCCGGCGACGGTCATGCCATTGGGCTGGGCCAGCAGGTTCTGGCGGTACATGCGGTCGAGATAGTCGCGGTGCCAGCCGGCGGGGACGTTGGTGGCATCCGAGTTCCAGTAGAGCAGGTCGAAGGGGAAATAATCCTTGCCGAGCATGTAGTTGTTGACGACGTAGTTCCAGATCAGATCGTTGGAGCGCAGCAGGTTGAAGCTGGTGGCCATGTAGCGGCCGTCAAGCACGGCCTTGCCTTCGGTGAGTTTCTCGATGGTGTCGAGGCTGGCGTCGTCGACGAAGAGTTTGAGTTCGCCGGCGTCGCTGAAATCGACCTGGGCGGTGAAGAAGGTGGCGGTGGCGACCTTATCGGCCTGGCCGCGGGCGGCGAGCACGGCGAGGGCGGCGGCCAATGTGGTGCCGGCGACGCAATAGCCGATGGTGTGGACGGAGGGCACGTCACAGATCTGGCGGACCAGATCGATGGCGGTGAACATGCCTTCTTCGACATAGGTATCGATGCTGGCGTCGGCGAGGCTTTCGTCGGCATTTTTCCAGCTGACGACGAAGACGGTGAGGCCTTGCGCGACGGCCCAGCGGATGAAGCTTTTTTCGGCGGTGAGATCGAGGATATAAT
>CAZAWH010000090.1:0-11803 GCA_964488775.1 uncultured Sandarakinorhabdus sp.
GCGACGGCGGTCTTGCCGGTCTGGCGGTCACCGATGATCAGCTCGCGCTGGCCACGGCCAACCGGCACCAGCGCGTCCAGCGCCTTCAGGCCGGTCTGCATCGGTTCGTGCACCGATTTGCGCGGAATGATGCCCGGGGCCTTCACCTCGACGCGGCGACGCTCGGCCGCCACGATCGGGCCCTTGCCGTCGATCGGGTTGCCCAGGCCGTCAACCACGCGGCCCAGGAGGCCCTTGCCCACCGGCACGTCGACGATGGTGCCGGTGCGCTTGACGGTGTCGCCTTCCTTGATCTGGCTGTCAGACCCGAAGATCACGATACCCACGTTGTCGGTTTCCAGGTTCAGGGCCATGCCCTGGATGCCGCCCGGAAACTCCACCATTTCACCGGCCTGCACATTGTCCAGACCATGCACGCGGGCGATGCCGTCACCAACGCTCAGCACCTGGCCGACTTCCGAAACCTGCGCCTCGGTGCCGAAATTGGCGATCTGGTCCTTGATGATCCGCGAGATTTCGGCGGCATTGATATCCATGACAATCAGCCCTTCTTAAGCTTTCAGCGCCTGGCCGAGATTTTCGAGCCGGGTCTTCAAAGAGGAATCGATCATGCGGCTGCCGACGCGCACCACCAGGCCGCCCAGGATCGCCGGATCAACCGTCACATTCAGCGCCACGTCGCGGCCGATGCCGGCCTTCAGCTTGGCAGCCAGCGCTTGTCGCTGCGCCGCCGACAGCTTGTGTGCGGCCGTCACATTGGCGGTCACCTCACCCTTGCGGGCGGCGTTCAGTGCGGCAAAATCGCGGATCACCGCCGGCAGCAGGGCCAGGCGGCGGTTGGCAGCCAGCACGCCGAGGAAATTCTGCGTCAGGCCATCGACATTCAGGCCGGCGGCCACACCCTTGATGGCAGCACCGGAAGCGCCGCGGCCCACCAGCGGGCTGCTGATCAGCGCCTTCAGGTCCGCCGATTCGGCCAGCGCCTCACCGAGCGCGTTCAGGCTGGATTCGACTGCGGCCAAAGCCTTGCCCTCGATGGCCAGATCGAAGAGCGCACGGGCATAACGGCCGGAAAGGCCGGTGGCCACGCTTGAGGAAATCTGTGCGTCCAAGGCTATGCCCCGCTTTGAATCGGATATGACAAAAGAGCGCGGCGAACGACGTTCACCGGGTGCCCAACCTGAAATTCACGGCGCGGCTAGCATGGCCCCCGCGATGTTGCAAGGCAGCATTGGCCCCTAATTGGCCTTTGGGATGAGGGGCAGGGCGGCAAACAGCACTTGCCCGCCAAGCCCCAGCAAACCCGCCGGCGCCACCAACGCTGCCAGATGCGTCACCAACGTGCCGCCAAACGCCAGCGACAGGCCCAATTCGGCCAGCATCAGCCACAGGAACGCCGTGCCGCCCATGACGGCCCGGCCGCCCACCGCCACCACCCGCCCCACCAGCACCCGCCGGCACCACCACCCGCTGAACCCCAGCATCAGCGGCAACTCGATGGCCACCGCCGCCACATCCCCCACCGCCGGCGCCAGCCACAACGTGCGCACCGTGCCGAGCAGGAACCCCAACGCAAACACGCCGATGAAATAGCGCAGGCCAAGGGCAAGGGCGGTCATGCCGGGATCATGCAGCCGCGCAGGGCACGGAGGCAAGCAGAGCCTCCGGCGGCCAGGGTCGCCGAACCCTGGACCCGTTTGTTTCAGTGCGCTCCCGTCCTGCAAGCGCGGGGCGACGGTGCGCTTGATGATCACAGCGCCGCCCAAAACCAAACGGGTGCAGGGTCCGCGACCCTGCCCGCCGGAGGCGCTTCGTCCTCTGCTCCCCTTCTGTCCTACAACCCCGCCAATGGGTTACACTCCCGCCCATGAGCGACCATCTCCCCACCTCCTCCGCCCTGTCCGCCGAACCCGTCCGCCACGATGGCTGGACGGCGGCGCGGCAGCAATATTTCCTCGAGGTGCTGGCCGACACCGGCAGCGTCACCATGGCCTGCCGGCGCGTCGGCATGAGCCGGATGGCGGCCTATCGTCTGCGCCGCCATCCCAATGCCGGCGATTTTCGCGCCGCCTGGGATCTGGCGCTGGCCGAGGCCTTCCGCCAGATCGAGCATCTCGCCATTGAACGGGCCCTGCAGGGCGAAGAGGAGGTGATCGAGCGCAACGGCGTGACCGAGGTGGTCCGGCGGCGGCCCTGTGATGCCCGCCTGCTGGTGCGCCTGCTCGAACGGGGCGAGGAGCGCCGCAGCCATCAGGCCGCCATGGCCCGCCAGGTCACCGAGTTGCGCGCCCTGATCGATGCCCAGCCGGACCGGCGCGACTGGCTGCCGGAAGGCCCGATGTCCCACGAATTTGAAGCGCTGGACCGTCTGCCACCGCCACTGGCGCTGGTGGTGCCCGATCCCGGCGTGCTGGACCTGCGTGCGCCGCGCGCGCGCATGAAGCGCAATTTGTAACCTTTGTAACCTACAGCGCCCGCCGCCCGCGCCGGCAACCTGTGCCAAAGCTCCACAGCCCACTTGCCCTCACGCCTGCGTTGTGGCCAAGGGGGCACAGCATCCGCGAGGCCCAGACCCGATCTCATGCCCTGGCTGTTCAACCTGTTTCTGGCCATCCACATCGGCGCTGGCGTGGTGGCGTTGACCTCCTTCTGGGGGGCGGTGTTGACGCGCAAGGGCGGGCCGGCGCACCGCTGGTGGGGTTTTGTGTTTTCGGCAGCCATCTATACGGCGGCGGCCCAGGCGCTGGGCATGGGCGGCCTGTCCCTCGTCTGGCCGCTGGCGATGCACCCGCAATTGACCGACGCGGTGCTCTATCGCGGCATGTTCGGCACCATGATGGTCTATCTCGGCCTGCTGGCCATCTCGATGACGCGCTATGGCCTGGTGATGGTCGCCAACCGGCGCAACCATGCGCACAACCGCCACTGGTCGATGCTGGCGCTGCAGGGGGTGACGATGCTGGCGGCGGGCGTCTGTCTCGCCCATGGCCTTTATCTGCTGGGTCGCAACGGGCCGGTGATGGAACCGGTGCTGATGGTGATGGTCTCCCTGCTGGGCTTTGGCACCACCACCACCTATTTCCGCTACATCCTGCGCCAGCTGTCCAGCCCGCGCGCCTATATCCCCGAACATTTCAAGGCGATGGTCGCCACCGGCATCGCCGCCTACACCGCCTTCCTGTCGGTCGGCCTTATCGAACTGGTGCCGGCCCATGCCTTCAACCCGATGATCTGGGCCATTCCCAGCATGATCGGCATGATGATCATCATCCATTATCTGCGCCAGTATCGCCCCCTAGCGTCGAAGCCCCGGAAGGCCCAGCCGGCGGAGTGAGCGCCGCCTCCAGCGCGGCGAACAGATCGTCGATTTCGGCCAGATGCGGCCGTTCGGCGGCGATGATGGCGCGGAACGCCTGTTCGCGGATGCCGGCCAGATCCTCCGGGCCAGGGCGCATGGGTTCGGGCAGGCTGGAGATGACCAGGTCGATCATCCGCTCCGCCCCGTGCAGCCGGCCCCACAGATAGTCATGCTCGCGATAGGCGCGGCTGAAGAAGGCACCGAAGGCATTGAACAGCGCGCCCTTCAACCGCTGCCCACCGGCGGCGCCAAGGGCGGAACAATCATCCGGGCTGATGCGGTCGACCTTGATCTCGTCCAGCTCATCGAGCCCGCCATCGGCGATCAGCGGCAGGATGGCGATGTCGAAGAAGGGAAAGCCGAGATAGGCCGACAGCACATCGCGGCGCAGCCGGCGCGGCAGTTTTTCGGCCAGCAGGGCGACGAGCGCCGCATCGCTGCGGCTGTCCAGCGCCTTCAGGCCCAGCCCGGTCTCCACCGCCGCTAACGCTGCGGCCAGATCGGGGCTGGCACAGGCGGCCATGATGGCGGGATCGGCGGCCACGCGGCTCCAGGCCGTCAGATGCGGGGCGAGGATGGCGTGCAGCCCGGCCTTGATGCGGCCAAGCGCGGCGGCCGTCGCTTCATCCGCGCCGGCCATGGCGGCGTTGATGCGGCGGATCATGAAGCGGAGGCGGCGGATGCGGAAATCCAGATCAAAGCGGCGCAGGATCAGCACGAAATCGCTGCCGGCACCGCCCTTGCCCAGGGCGGATTCGGGCACATTGGCGGCGCCCAGCTGCCGCCACAGCGCGGCGCGCAGGGTGGCCTGATCATGGCCGCCGATGCGGGCCATCTCGCTGGCCAGCCGTTCGACCACCAGGCCGAACTTCAGCCGGCCATAGGCGCCAAAGGCAAAGCCGGCCTGGGTGGCGGCGGCGCTGTTCATGCGGCTGCGCCAATCGGCCAGCCGTTCCAGCGTGGGCGACAGCAGCAGCAGGCGGAACCCGATGGCGGCATCGATGGCGGCATCGACCTGGGGGATCATGCCGATGACGATGTGGCGCAAGCGGCGCGCCCGGCCCGACAGCGCCTCGATCGCCGCCACACTGTCGCGGATCGGCTGCTGGCGCGGAATATCGGCCAGGCTGCGCAGGATGGTGGCGAAAAAGCCCGGCTCCGCTCCGGGCACATGCTCTCCGGCATGCATGCCGGGCTTGGGATCGAGATAGACCAGCCGCCGGTCCACCTCGCGGTGCGCCGGGCGGCGGCCCAGTGCCGCCAGCGCCGGGCCAAAGGGCCGGTTGTCCAGCACGGCGCCGTCGATCAGATCAACCGTTTCGGGCGCGCTGCGGCCAGGCAGGATGCGGGCCAGGAACGCATCCCGGCCCGGCCAGCCGGGCCCGCGCCGGCGATATAGCGCGTCCACCTCGCTGGCCCGGGCCGGCGGGAAGGCACCGGGAAAGCTGGCGGTGGCCCGCGCCGCCAGCACCAGCGAGGGATCATCGCCCAGATGCCGTTCATCGCCGTCGCCAGGGCAGCCAAAGCCGATCACCAGCCGATGTTCCGGCTCGATCACCTGGGGCGGGCTGTTCAGCCGCAGCGCCTTGGGCGTGCCGTGATAATCGGTGACGGTGACGAACAGATCGAACGGGTGCAGGCGCGGCACCAGCGGCGGCGTGCGTTCGCCCTTTGCCATGGCGGCAAAGGCATCGGCCAGCAGACCGGAAAAGGCCAGGCCGGAAAAGGGCGGCTTGAACCAGCGGCTGCGCATGAAGCGCGACAGCTTGCGCTTCACTTCGCCATGGGCGGCCACTTCGGCCTTGTCCTCATCCTCCAGGCCGCGGCGGCGCACCCACCACACCAGCGGGATCGCCCACAGCTTGGACAGCGGCCGCGACGCCGCGGCGGCATCGAGCAGGGCATCGCTGTCGGCACCGTCCAGCCACAGGCTGCGGATGGCATCCAGATCATGGCCTTCCACCAGCGCCCGGGCCAGCAGCACGCCGTTGATGCCGCCGGCCGAGGCGCCGGCAACAATATCGCACATCACCCGAAGATCGAGGCGGGGTATGGCATCGAGCAGGGCCTGATAGACGATCTCGCTGTCCCGCGCCGGGGGCAGGCCAGCGGGCGTGTGGCGGCGCATCGAGGCGCGGGCCAGCTTCCACACCTCCTTGGTGAGGCCGTGCATGTAGACCGCCAGGCTGACCCCGCCATAACAGACGAGCGCAAGGCGAAGCTCCTTGGTCTGCACGCGCTCTCCTTCCGGCCCCAGTGTAGCGGGGTGAAAGGCCCCGGCAAGTGCGCGGGAATTCGGCGCTGCGGCCGGCCGGGTTGCGCCCGCCGGGTGGGTTCAGTGGCGGAAGGCTTCGCGCTGGGTTATCAGATCGGCAAACACCCGCACCATGCTGCGGCCGGTTGCGGCAAGGTGCAATTGGGCCAGCACCATTTCCACCTGCTCGTCGCGGCTGGCCTGATCATCAATGTTGAGGTGCGCCATGTGCCAATCCGCGAACAGGCGCTGCTGCACAGCTGCAAATTCCAGCACCGTCACATCGGTGTGGCGTGCGTCCAGCTGGATGGTTTCAAACAGCAGTTCCAAAGGCTGCAGCATGCCTTCGATGACCTGGCAGAAGTAGCCGCGGGACGAGAGCAGGATGCCCGTGATGCCGGCGAGATGATTGGCCTTGCGGGATCGGTTGAGAATGGCCTGCAGCTCGGCGGCCCGGGTTTCGGCAGCAAGTGTGCTGCGGCTGAGATAGATGAGGCGATGAAGCTCACTCACCGGCATGGCCGGCAGATTTCATGGTCTGCATGAAGTTTCTCACGTCACTGGCGGGCATGGCCCGATGATGGATATTGCCCTGGATCAGTTCCGCGCCCAGCGCACACACGGTCAACAACTGTTCCCTGGTTTCCACGCCTTCAATGATGGGATGCAAGCCAAGGCCTTCTGCAAGGCCGATCACGCTGCTCATCAGCCGGCGGGCTCGGCGGGCGATGCGCGTATCGGCGGAATCAAGATCAACCACGAGAGAGCGGTCAATCTTCAAATAATCCAGCGGCAGCTCAACAAGGATGGCGAGGGCGGAATAACCGGTGCCGAAATCGTCCATGGCCAGGGTACAGCCAATGGCGCGCAGCGCTTCCAGATGCGGTTTGACCGATGGCGCCAGATAATTGCTCTCGGTCATTTCAAAGCTGATCCGGCTTGGGTGGATGCCGGCATGGCTGATCGCTGAATTGATCACGGCCAGCAGCATCGCCGGATCATCAAATTGTCGGGCGCTCAGGTTGATGCTCACCCGCGGCGGCGTGCCGTCCCGGTTGGCCGGCCAGGTCATGGCATCAACCATCGCCTTGCGAATGATCCAGCTGCCCAGCAGGGGCATGACGCCGATCTGTTCGGCCATGCTGATGAAATCGGCCGGATTGATCATCCCAAGCCGCGGGTGGTTCCACCGGACGAGCGCCTCGAAACCATGCACCGAACCCGATACCTGGTTGATGATCGGCTGATACATCAGGGCAAATTCGGCGTTGTTCACCGCGTCGTAAATGTCAGTCGATTTCAACGCCAGCGCGAGGCGCAGATCATTTTCCAGCTGATGGTTCTTGCTGGCTTCGATCAGCATGTTTGGTTCGAAGAATATGATCGGCTGGTTGGTCTTGTTCGCATGGTGCAGGGCGGCGCTGGCTGCCTGGATCAGCTTGGTTCCAGATTTGTCCACATCCTCGAGCAATGCGACGCCGATGTGCGGATGCACCACGATGATTTCGCCCTCGATCGCCATGGGGCGCTGCAAGAATTCCAGCAGCCGCCTGATATCGCTGGCCAGATCGGGGGTTGGCACCAGCAACATGCCAAATCGGCCCTCGCCCATCCGGGCAAAGGCAAGCGCATTGCCGAACAGGCGGACCAGCCGCCGGCCCATGCGCAGGACCACAAGATCGGCGCGCTCCGGGCCTTCGCCAATGCCCATCAACTCAAACCGCGACAGTTCCACCTTGATCAAGGCCAAGTCCGGGTGGGCCTGGCGGAACCTTTCGGATTTCATCAGCCTTGCAAGGCTTTGTCGGGTAAGGAACCCGGTGAGCTCATCGACCGCCAGTGAAAGCCCTGGATCAGCCATGGTGAAGGGCTGTTCAAGCGACTCACCGGTATTGGAGATGGCTGAACACATGGCGGCGCCTATGCGCCCATTTTTTTAAACAAGCGAGTCGATTCGCAAATTGCAGGCTTTGACGTCGGGTCTCGCCAGCCAGTTACCGCTTGATGGCCGATGCGCCCACCACAATGTCAAAGGCGGTTGTCAGCCCCTTCACGAAGCTGGTGCGTTCCACATTCACATATTCGTCCAGCGCATGGGCGCGGAAACCGCCGCCGCCGGCACCCAGGGTGATGGCCGGGATGCCCAGGCTGATCGGTATATTGCTGTCGGTGGAGCTTGGCATCAACTGCGCGTCATAGCCGCCGGCCGTGAGGATGCGGGCGGCGGTCTGCACCAGCGGGTCGCTTTCCGGCGTGGTGCCGGCCGGCCGGTCGCCGATCAGTTCCGGCACCGCGCTGATCTTGCCAAAGCGCGTGTCGCGGGCGGCATTTTCGGCGGCGACGCTGTCCTCGATGATCTTCAGGAACTGGCTTTCCAGTGCCTTCAGATTGGCGGTGGAGGCCGAGCGCATGTCGAATTCGGCCAGGATCAGATTGGGGATGGAGTTGACCGACGTGCCGCCGGCAATGGTGGAAGCGGCAAAGGTGGTCTTCACATCGCTGGGCGGCACGATCCGGTAGAGCGCCTGCACCGCACCCGCCATCGCCGCCATCGGGTTGACGATGCCGAACGCGCCATAGCTGTGGCCGCCCGGGCCCTTGAAGGCGACGCGATAGCGGCGGGAACCGACTCCGCCATTGACGATGCGGGCGACGTTGCTGCCATCAAAGCTGATGAAATCGCCGACGCGGGCTTTCAGCGGGCTGGCCGAAAAGATGTGCCGCACGCCGCGCAGATCGCCCTGGCCTTCCTCGCCGACGTTGGCGACAAAGATGATGTCGCGATCGGGCGTGAATTTGGCGGCGTCCATGGCGCGGACAAAGGCCAGCAGCGCCGCCAGCGTGACCGTGGTGTCGCCGATGCCCGGCGCGTGCAGCGTGTCACCTTCGCGGCGGACCTTGATCGGCACATCGGGCGGGAACACGGTGTCCAGATGCGCGGCAACCATCAGCGCCTTGGCGGCGCGGTTCTTGCCCGGCCTGGTGCCGATCACATTGCCCACCGCATCGACATGGACATCGGCCAGGCCCAGTGCCTTGAACTTTTCGGCCATGCGGGCCCCACGCGCCGTCTCGCGGAACGGCGGGGCCGGGATCTCGGTCAGCTCGATCACCTCGGCAATGGTCGTCTCATAATCGGCGGCGATCTTCGCGTGGGCGGCCTTCATGCCAGCGGGCTGGGCCAGGGCCGGGCTGGCGAGGAGGAGGGCGGAGAGCAGGAGGGTGCGCATGGCGGGCATGTGGCACGACGGGCGCACCGCTTGCAAGTGGCGTTGCCACGGCCTAATGTTCCATAAATGTTCCTTGGAAGGCGATGATGGCAAAGGGCAAGACGCGCTATGTGTGCCAGGCGTGCGGGGCGGTGGCGCCGCGCTGGGCCGGGCAATGTGCGGATTGCAAGGAATGGAACACGCTGGCCGAAGAGGCGGCGCCGGTGTTCACGCCCTTTGCCGCCAAGCAGTCGCTGCAATCGGGCGGCCGCCGCATCGCCATGGAAAGCCTGGCCGATGATGTCGCCCTGCCGCAGCGCCTGTCCACCGGCATCACCGAACTGGACCGCGCGCTGGGCGGCGGGCTGGTGGCGGGCAGCGTCACCCTGATCGGCGGCGATCCCGGCATCGGCAAATCCACCCTGTTGTTGCAGGCCGCCGGCAAGATGGTCCGCGCCGGCAACCGCGTCGCCTATGTCTCGGGCGAGGAGGCGGCCGACCAGGTGCGGCTGCGCGCCCGGCGGCTGGGCCTGGCCAAGGCCGATGTGGCACTGGCCGCCGAAACCAATGTGCGCGATATCCTGACCACGCTGGGCAGCCAGCCGGCGGCCCCGGCGCTGCTGGTGATCGATTCCATCCAGACCATGCACAGCGACACGCTGGAAGGCGCGCCCGGGACGGTGTCACAGGTGCGCGCCTCGGCCCAGGAATTGATCCGCTTCGCCAAGCTGTCAGGCTGTGCGCTGGTGATCGTTGGCCATGTCACCAAGGATGGCCAGCTCGCCGGGCCACGCGTGCTCGAGCATATGGTCGATACCGTGCTCTATTTCGAAGGGGAGCGCAGCCACCAGTATCGCATCCTGCGCGCGGTCAAGAACCGCTTTGGCGGGACTGACGAGATCGGCGTGTTCGCCATGGGCGCCGACGGGCTGGAGGAGGTGGCCAACCCGTCCAGCCTGTTCCTGACCAACCGGGCCGAAGGGGCCAGCGTCACCGGCGCAGTGGTGTTCCCGGCGCTGGAAGGCACGCGCCCGGTGCTCTGCGAGATCCAGGCGCTGGTGGTGCGCGTGCCATCGGGGGCGACGCCGCGCCGGGCGGTGGTGGGCTGGGATTCGGGCCGGCTGGCCATGTTGCTCGCCGTACTGGAAGCGCGCTGCGGCCTCGGCTTTGGCGGGCATGAAGTCTATCTGAACGTCGCCGGCGGCCTGCGCATCGTCGATCCCGCGGCCGATCTGGCCGTGGCCTGCGCGCTGGTCTCCGCCCTCACCGACCGGCCGCTGCCGGGGGATTGCGTGGCCTTTGGCGAAGTGGCGCTGTCGGGCGAATTGCGCAGTGCCGGCCTTGCTTCCCTGCGCCTCAAGGAAGCCGCCAAGCTGGGCTTTGGTCGCGCCTTCGTGCCCGATGGCATCGGCGGCGGCGGGGCGATGCGGGTGGCAAGTTTCCGCACCCTCAACGCCGTGGTCGATTCGCTGGGCCGGCCGGAATGATGCTGTTGTCATAAGCTGTTTTGGATTGGCAACACACCCCGGTTCGGAGTAGGCGGGCAGGGTCATGGATTTCATCGCCTCCCTCGCCGGTTTCGACTGGATTGTCGTCATCATCGTCGGTGCCGCCGCCGGCTTTGGCCTGATGCGCGGCTTCATCGCCGAAGTGGCCAGCCTTGCCGGCTGGTTCGCCGGCTTCGTGGCGGTGCGCCTGTTCTACACGCCGGCCAAGGCGATCTTTGCCGAGGCCAGCGGCAGCGACCTGATCGGCGCCTTTGCCGCCGTGCTGGGCCCGTTCCTGCTGGCGCTGCTCGGGGTGAAGCTGATCGGCAGTTTCCTGTCCAGCTCGGCCAAGGGCAGCACCATTGGGGTGCTCGATCGCATCCTCGGCCTGGGCTTTGGCCTGGTGAAGGGGTTCCTGGGGGCCAGCCTGATCTTCCTGCTCATCACGCTGGGCTTGCGGATCGTGCCGGGCGATGGCGGCCGGCCCGACTGGCTGGCCAAGGCGCGCACCACACCCACGCTGGCGCTGGTGGCCAGCGCCATGGTCGGCTGGGTGGGCGAAGCCTGGAAACAGCAGCAGCAACTGATCGATCCGCACGAGGATGTGCCCGGCTTTGGCGGCGACGAAGCGCCGGCCGACGACAAGGGTTATGGCGGCAAGGAGCGCGGCGCGCTCGACAGGCTGCTTGACGAACAGGAAAAAAAGTCGCCTTCCACCGCGATATGACGATCCGGCTCTACAACACCGCGACGCGCGCCAAGGACGTGCTGCAACCGATCAATCCTGATCGGGTGACCATGTATGTCTGCGGCCCCACCGTCTATGGCCGTGCCCATATCGGCAATTTCCGCCCAGCCGTGGTCTTCGACGTGCTGCAGCGGCTGCTGCGCCATGTCTATGGCCCCGACAAGGTCATCTATGCCCGCAACATCACCGACATTGATGACCGCATCATGGAAAAGGCCCGCATCGAAGGCGTGACCATCGATGTGATCACCCAGCGCTATGAGGCCATCTATCTGGAGGATGGTGCCGCCCTTGGGGTGGAACGGCCGGATCTGCACCCGCATGCGACCACCAGCATCCCGGCGATGGTGGAGATGATCGGCCTGCTGATCGCCAAGGGCCATGCCTATGCCGCTGAAGGCCATGTGCTGTTCGATGTGTCCAGCCATGCCGGTTATGGCAGCCTGTCGCGCCGCCCGCTGGAGGAGATGATCGCCGGTGCCCGGGTGGAAGTGGCGCCCTACAAGAAGAACCCGGCCGATTTCGTGCTGTGGAAACCATCGACCAGGGATCAGGCCGGCTGGCCTTCCCCCTGGGGCCGTGGCCGGCCGGGCTGGCATATCGAATGCTCGGCAATGATCGCCGAAAGCCTGGGGCAAACCATCGATATCCATGGTGGCGGCATCGATCTGACCTTCCCGCACCACGAGAATGAGTGCGCGCAAAGCGCCTGCGCCCATGATGGCGCCCCGCTGGCCAACATCTGGA
>CAZAWH010000091.1:0-11632 GCA_964488775.1 uncultured Sandarakinorhabdus sp.
CTGCTCGTCGACCTTGAGGAAATCGTCGATCTCCAGCGCCGGTTCGCCAAAGAACTGCGCGGCCCCCTGGCTGTCGAGCTGGAGCAACTGGCGCTGGATGGTGCCGACGCTGGCCTTGGTCACATTGCCATATTTGGCTGACAATTCGCCGGCATTGTCGGCGCACCAGGCCAGCATCGCCTGCAGATCCTCCAGATCCAGCAGCAGCATGTCGTGATCATCGGCATAGCGGAAGGCGATGGTCATCACCCCTTCCTGCGTGTCATTCAGGCCCATCAGCCGGCTGAGCAGCAGCGGGCCCATTTCCGAAATGGTGGTGCGGATGGGGTGGCCCTGCTCGCCGAACAGATCCCAGAACACGACCGGCATCGCTTCCCAGTCATAATCCGCGATCTTCAGTTCAAGCGCGCGCTTGCCGGTCCAGGCCGCAGCCTCGCTGCCGGCCCGGGCCATGCCGGCAATGTCGCCCTTCACATCGGCCAGGAACACCGGCACCCCGGCGCGGGCAAAGCCCTCGGCCAGCCCCTGCAGCGTCACCGTCTTGCCGGTGCCGGTGGCCCCGGCGATCAGGCCATGGCGGTTGGCCCGCTTCAATGTCAGCACCTGCGGCGCATCCTGATCAGACAGGCCGATGAACAGGGAATCGGTCACATGCGTCTCCTTCATTCGCCAGTTTCAGCGCGGCGGGCGCACAACGTCCAGCCGGAAGATGTCGGGCCGGGCATAATGGCCGGCGGCATCGAAATCGAAGCGGGCGCGCACCACATCGGCCAGATCCACCGCCGCCGTGATCAGCCCCTCCCCGCCCCTGAGCGGCCCGGCCAGCACCTCACCCAAGGGGGAGACGATCAGGCTGCCACCGCCAATCATCGGCGCATCCTCGGCCCGGTCGCGCAGGGAGATATCGTCGCCCAGCGCCGTGGTCGCCGGCCCCTGCCATTGGCAGGCCGATACCAGGAAACAGCGGCTTTCCACGGCGATGTGGCGCATGCTGATTTCCCATTGCGGCCGTTCGTCCACCGTCGGCGCCGCCCACAGGCTGATGCCCTGCCCATACAGCGCGGCGCGCAGCAGCGGCATGTAGTTTTCCCAGCAGATCACCGGCCCGATCCGGCCGATCGGGCTGTCAAACACCTGCACGTCCTGCGGCCCGCCCTGGCCCCACACCAGCCGTTCGGCCGCGGTGGGCATCAGCTTGCGGCGATGGCCGGCGAACTGGCCATCGGGGGTGAAGTGCAGCGCCTCGCAGTGCAGGGTGGCGCCTTCGCGCACGATGGCCCCGGTGACGATGGTCGCCTGCAAGTCACCCGCCAGCCCGGCCAGCGCCGCCACCTCCGGCCCGTCCAGTTCGATGGCCTGTTCCCAATAACGCTTGAACGCATCGCGCCCGGCCGGCGTGCGATAGCCCAGGCGCACACCGAAATCCTGGCCCTTGGGGTAGCCGCCAAACAGCGCCTCGGGCAGCACCAGCAGGTCGGGCCGCGCTTCGGCCAGTTGCCCGCGCCAGCCCATCAGGACGTCCAGCGTCTCCGCCGTCGTCGCCCGGCTGCCCAGTTGCAGCGCCGCCAGCCGTGCCGCGCCTGTCGGGATCGTCATGCCGCCTCCAGTTTCTGCATCGCCCAGGCTGCCGCCTCGGCTACCACCGAATCCTGATGCCCCAGATGCGCGGCCACATATGGTATCAGGGCGGCATCCCCGCTGTTGCCGGCGGCATAAAGGCAGTTGCGCAGGAACCGCTTCACCCCGATCCGCTTGATCGCGCTGCCGGAAAACAGCGCCCGGAACGCCGCGTCATCCAGGCTGAGCAGTTCGGCCAGTTTTGGCGCGGTCAATTCGGCGCGCGGCAGGAAGGCCGGCTCCTCGGTGGCGTGCGCAAAGCGGTTCCACGGGCACACCGACAGGCAATCATCACAGCCATAGATGCGGTTGGCCATGGGCACCCGGAATTCCTCCGGGATCGGCCCGGCGTGCTCGATGGTCAGATAGGCGAGGCAGCGCCGCGCATCGAGGCGATAGGGCGCCGGAAACGCCGCAGTCGGGCACGCCGTCTGGCAGCGGATGCAACTGCCACACCGGTCCACATGCGGTGCATCAGCCTCTAATTCCAGCGTGGTATAGATCGCGCCCAGAAACAGCCACGAACCATGCTGGCGGGACACAAGGTTGGTGTGCTTGCCCTGCCAGCCCAGCCCGGCGGCGGCCGCCAGCGGCTTTTCCATCACCGGCGCGGTGTCGACAAACACCTTCACCCCGGCCTCCGGCTGCTGCGCCACCAGCCAGCGCGCCAGCGCCTTCAACCGCTTCTTGATCAGATCATGATAATCCCGGTTCCAGGCATAAACCGAAATCACGCCGGTATCGCCCACGCCGGCCAGCCGCAGCGGATCCAGCGCCGGGGCATAGCTTGTCCCCAGCATGATCACGCTCTTCACCTCGGGCCACAGGCCCCGGGGGCTGGCCCGCTCACGGCTGCGGCCCTCCATCCAGATCATGTCGCCATGGCAGCCATCATCCAGCCAGGCGCGCAGCCGCTTGCCGGCTTCCGGCACGGCATCGGCCGCGCAGATGCCGACATCGGCAAAGCCCAGGCCCAGCGCCTGCGCCTTCAGCGCCGCGATCAATTCAGGCCCGCCAACCACTCCGCCACCATGGCCGCGACCTGTTGTTCCAGATCGCCCCAGAACAGCCAGTGCGGGGCGCCCGGCAGTTCGTGATAATCCACCGCGCCGCCATTGCCGCCAGCCAGGTTGCGCGCGGTCGCCCGGGCGATGCCGGGCGGGGTGATGCGATCGTCCGTGCCCACCACCACCAGTGCCGGCCGGGTCAGCCGGGCATAATCCACCCGCGTCGTGTTGCCGAACAACGGCGGCAGCGCCATTTCGGCCAGCACATGGCCCGAATCCCACACCAGCGCGGCGATTTCGGCCTTGGCCACATCCTCGGGCACGCCGTTGAAGATGCCCCAGCGCGCGCCGGCCTCGTCACACAGGGTCGGCTCGTCCCACCAGCCCCATTTCAGGATGACATTCTTCAGCGTCCGGGCCGGATCAAGGCTGAAACTCTGGCTGTTGGCCGCCGCCGCCGGGGACAGCAGCACCAGGCCGGCATGATCGATGCGGCTGGCCAGCATTTGCGCCAGCAGGCTGCCCATCGAATGGCCCAGGATGATCGGCGGCCCCGATCCGGCCGCCGTCAGCTTCATCGCTTCGGCCTCCAGCTGGTCAACATAGGCGCGCAGCGGCAACTGGCGCAGGCCCGGCGCCGGCGGCAGGCTGACCGGCCGGTCGTGGAACAACAGGCAGGGCGCATGGGTTTCGTGGCCCGCCGCCTCCAACGCGGCGCGCACCCGGTCAAACGTGGCCGGGGTGGACCACATGCCGTGAATGAGCAGGACCGGCGGTTTCAACACACCACGCCCGTGGAGGCGAGCACACCCAGGGTCACGATGTCGTTGGCGCTGCTGTTCATCGGCACGATCTGCACCGGCTGGCTCATGTTCACCAGCATCGGGCCAACCACGCGCAGATTGGCCACTTCCTTGATCAGCTTGGCGGCGATGTTGGCGCTGTGCAGGCCGGGCATGATCAGCACATTGGCCGGGCCCGACAGGCGGCTGAACGGATATTGCGCCCGCATCGCCGGATTCAGCGCCACATCGGCCGACATTTCGCCTTCATATTCAAAACCGACCTGGCGCTGATCCAGCAGCTTCACCGCATCGCGCACATTGTCGACAAACTCGCCGCGCGGATTGCCGAAGTTGGAATAGGACAGGAAGGCCACGCGCGGTTCCTGGCCCAGCCGGCGGGCCACGGCGGCGGTTTCGATGGCGATGCTGGCCAGCGTCTCGGCCTTGGGCCGTTCGGTCACCGTGGTGTCGGCGATGAAGATCGTTTGCTGCTTGCCCACCAGCATGTGGATGCCGAACGGCCGGTGGCCCGGCGCCGGATCGATGACCTGGCGCACCTGGCGGTAGGTGGTGGCGAAATTGCGGGTGACGCCGGTCAGCATCAGGTCGGCCTCGCCCAGCGCCACCAGCAACGCGCCAAACACGTTGCGTTCGTGGTTCACCATGCGCTGCACATCGCGCAGCAACATGCCGCGCCGCTGCACCCGGGCATAAAGATGGTCCACCATGCGCGGCACCAGCGGCGAGATTGCGCTGTTGTGGATCTCGAAACTGTCGATATCGGTCACGCCCAGCCGGGCCAGGCCTTCGCGCACCGGCTCCTCGCGGCCAACCAGCACCGGCGTGCCATAACCCGAATTCTTCCAGTTCACCGCCGCGCGCAGCACCACCTCCTGCTCGGCCTCGGCAAACACCGCGCGGCGCGGGCGCTGGCGGGCGCTTTCGATGGCGCCCTGCAGGATGGATGTGGTGGGGTTGAGGCGGCTGCGCAGCTCCTGGCGATAGGCCTCCTCATCAAAGAACGGCTTTTTCGCCACGCCCGATGCCATGGCGGCCTTGGCCACCGCGGTCGGGATATGTTCGATCAGGCGCGGATCAAAGGGCGCCGGGATGATATATTCCGGGCCAAACACACGCGCCTTGCCGCCATAGGCCGCCGCCACCTCATCGGGCACCGGCATGCGCGCCAGGCTGGCGATGGCATTGGCCGCCGCCAGCTTCATCTCCTCGTTGATGGCGGTGGCCCGCACATCCAGCGCGCCGCGGAACAGATAGGGGAAGCACAGGACATTGTTGACCTGGTTGGGATAATCGCTGCGCCCGGTGGCCACGATCGCGTCCTGGCGCACCTTGTGCACCTCTTCCGGCGTGATTTCCGGATCGGGGTTGGCCATGGCAAAGATGATCGGGTTGGCGGCCATGCTCGCCACCATCTCCGGCGTCACCGCGCCTTTCTGGGACAGGCCCATGAACACATCGGCGCCCACCATCGCCTCTTCCAGGCTGCGCGCGGCGGTCTCGGCGGCATGGGCCGATTTCCACTGGTTCATGCCCTTTTCGCGGCCCTTGTAGATGACGCCGCTGGTGTCACACATGATGACATGCTTGACGCCATACAGCTTGATCAGCTCGGTGCAGGCAATCGCCGCCGCCCCGGCGCCGTTCACCACCAGCTTCACATCCTCGGGCTTGCGCCCCGTCAGATGCATGGCGTTGATCATGCCGGCCGCCGCCACGATGGCGGTGCCGTGCTGGTCATCGTGAAAGACCGGAATGTTCATCCGTTCCTTCAGCGTGGTTTCGATGATGAAGCATTCCGGCGCCTTGATATCCTCAAGGTTGATGCCGCCGAACGACGGCTCCAGCAGCTCCACGCAGGCAATGAACTTGTCGACGTCTTCGGTGGCCACTTCCAGATCGATGGAATCAATGTCGGCAAAGCGCTTGAACAGCACCGCCTTGCCTTCCATCACCGGCTTGGATGCCAGCGCGCCCAGATTGCCCAGGCCCAGGATCGCGGTGCCGTTGGAGATGACGGCGACCAGATTGCCCTTGATCGTGTAATCATAGGCGCTGTCGGGATCAGCCGCGATGGCCCGCACCGGGGCGGCAACACCGGGGGAATAGGCCAGGCTCAGGTCGCGCTGCGTCGCCATCGGCTTGGACGCGACAATGTCGATCTTCCCGGCCTTGCCCGTGCGGTGATAAACCAGCGCCTCGCGGTCGCCAAAATCCTGATCCGTGGTGCTGCTCATCGACCGTCGCCCTCAATTCGTCGCAACTGGATATTATTGTGGCAGCATTGGGGCAAGTGGCTTGCTGCCTCTTTCCGGCAATCGTCCGGCGCGCTATCCCGCGCTGGTGACCGCCGCCTCCCCCATGATCGCGCAATATCTGGCCCTGAAGGCCGAGGTGCCCGATGCCCTGCTGTTTTTCCGCATGGGCGATTTTTACGAGCTGTTCTTCGATGATGCCGGCGTCGCCGCCACCGCGCTCGACATCGCGCTGACCAGGCGCGGCGAGCATGCCGGCGCGCCCATCCCGATGTGCGGCGTGCCGGCGCACAGCCACGAGGCCTATCTGGCCCGCCTGATCCGCGCCGGCCACCGCGTCGCCATCGCCGAACAGGTGGAAGACCCGGCCGAAGCGAAAAAGCGCGGCAGCAAGTCCGTCGTCGCCCGCGCCATCACCCGCATCGTCACGCCGGGCACCGTCACCGAAGCCGGCCTCCTCGAACCCCGCCGCGCCAACTGGCTGGCCGCGCTCGTTCCTCCCCAGGCTCCGCCTGGGGAGGGGGACCGTGCGCAGCACGGTGGAGGGGCCGCCACCCCAACCGCCGCCCTGGCCTGGCTCGATCTGTCCACCGGCGCCTTCCACACCACCGCTGGCACGATGGCGGAAATCAAGGCCACCCGCGCCCGCCTCGCCCCCGCCGAAACCCTGGTGCCCGAAGGGTCTGACCTTCCTTTCACCCCCCGCCCTGTCGCCGATTTCGCCGCTGCCCGCGCCGAAACCGCGCTCAAATCCCGCTTCGGCGTCGCCACGCTGGATGGCTGGGGCCAGTTCACCCGCGCCGAGCTGGCGGCGGCCGGCGCCCTTCTGGCCTATGTTGCCGAAACGGCCCGCGCTGCCGCCCCGCTGATCCTGCCGCCGCGCCAGGAACGGCCCGGCACCACCATGGCCATCGATGCCGCCACCCGCGCCAGCCTGGAATTGCAGCGCAGCCACAGCCGCCACAGCCTGGAAGCCGCCATCGATCGCACCGTCACCGCCGCCGGCGCCCGCGCCCTTGCCGGCGATCTGGCCGCCCCCTTGACCGATGTCGCCGCCATCACCGCCCGGCTTGACCTCGTCGGCTGGTTCATCGCCGATCCCCTCACCCGCACCGCCACCCGCGATGCATTGGCCGCCCTGCCCGACATGGCACGCGCCCTCGCGCGGATCAGCATCGGCCGCTGGTCCCCGCGCGATCTCGGCCAGCTGGCCGCCGGCCTCACCGGTGCACTCGCCCTCAAGCGCCAATTGCCATCCCGCGCCGAACCGCCGGCCCTGCTCGCCAGCCTGTTGGCCCAGGTCGGCACCGGCCAGATCGGCGCCCTTGTCGAACAACTGGCCCGCACCCTCGTCGATGAACCGCCGATCGAGCTGCCTGGCGCCATCCGCCCCGGCTTTGATGCCGCGCTTGATGATCTGCGCGACACCGCCCGCGACGGCCGCAGCGCCATCGTCGCCCTGGAAACCCGCCTCAAGGCCGAAACCGGCATCGCGGCGCTGAAGATCCGCCACAACAATGTGCTGGGCTATCATATCGAGGTGCCGGCCGGCCGCGCCGATCCCCTGCTCCGGCCCGACAGCGGCTTCATCCACCGCCAGACCATGGCCGGCGCGGTCAGGTTCAGCTCGCCGGAACTGGCCAGCCTTGCCACCCGCATCCTCTCGGCCGCCGATCACGCGCTCGCCGCCGAAGCCGCCCATCTCGAAGAGCTGCGCGCTGCTGTCCTCGCGCAAGCCAACCCCATCTCCGAAACCGCCGCTGCGCTGGCCCGCATCGATGTCGCGGCCGCACTCGCCGAATTGGCGGCCTCCGAAAACTGGTGCCGGCCCCGGGTGGACGCCACCTGCGCCTTCCATATCGAGGCCGGCCGCCACCCGGTCGTCGAACTGGCCGTCAACAAGGGCGGCGCCCGCTTCACCCCCAATGATTGCGATCTGTCGGCCGATGCCCGCGTCTGGCTGGTCACCGGCCCCAACATGGCCGGCAAATCCACCTTCCTGCGCCAGAACGCCCTCATTGCGGTGCTGGCCCAGGCCGGCAGCTTCGTTCCCGCCGCATCGGCCCATATCGGCGTGGTTGACCGGCTCTACAGCCGGGTCGGGGCCGCCGATGATCTGGCCGAGGGCCGCTCCACCTTCATGGTCGAAATGGTCGAAACCGCCGCCATCCTCAGCGGCGCCACCAACCGCAGCCTCGTCATCCTCGATGAGGTCGGGCGCGGCACCTCCACCTATGATGGCCTCGCCATCGCCTGGGCCGTGCTGGAGGCGGTGCACGATGATCTGGCCTGCCGCTGCCTGTTCGCCACCCATTATCACGAACTCGTGCCGTTGACGGCCAAGCTCACCAGCCTGGCCAGCGTCACCGTCAAGGTGCGCGAATGGAAGGGCGATCTGGTCTTCCTGCACCAGGTCGCCCCCGGCGCTGCCGACAAGAGCTATGGCCTCGCCGTCGCCCGCCTCGCCGGCATCCCCGCGCCCGTCCTCACCCGCGCCCGCGCCATACTCGCCCGGCTGGAGGCCCGGCGTGAGCAGACCGGCGGCATCGCCGCCGGGGTGGACAGCCTGCCCCTGTTCGCTGCACCGGCCGCCGCCACCACCAGCGATGATCTGCGCGACCGGCTGGCCCAGATCGATCCCGACAACATCACCCCGCGCGAGGCGCTGGATCTGCTGGCCGATCTGAAGGCGCTGGCGGCGGGTTAGGCGCGCACAACAGCCGCCACGCCCGCGCCGGCTTGTCAATGGCCAGGCCCCGGCAGCCGGCCGCCGCCAGCATCGCCACCGGCAGGCGCAGCTCCCGCTCCAGCCCGGCAATGCGGGGCCAATCCGGCCAGGGCTGGGTGGCGGGCCATTCCAGCTGCCGCAGATACCAGCCCACGCCCGGTGCCTGGTCCACCAGCACCCGGGTGATGGACAGTGGGCCCAGCAGCAGCGGCGTAGCCAGCTGCAACGGCCGCGCCACCCGCCGCTCGCCGCCGGCATCTCGCCAGCGCACCAGCGGCTCGGCATAGGTGCCGCCGTGCAGCCGCACCAGATCCTGCCCCAGCGCCGTCGACACCAGCGGCCGATCCAGCCGGTTGCCCGGATCAATGCCCACGAACAGCGCATCGATCCCCGGCAGCGTCGCCACGCCCATCACCGACTGATCGTGCGACCGGCCGCCAATGGTGAGGGCCAGATCAAGTTCACCATCAGCCGCCGGGCCATCGCCCCACATCACCCGCAGCCGCGGCACCGGCAATGCCGCCAGCCCGAAAACACCATCATTGCCCAACCGGCGGTTGGGCTCGCGCCAATCCGCCATGATGCGGACGGCCTGCTCACCCAGTTTCAGGCCCACTTCCGCCGATTCCGGCTTGCGGTGCATCTGGGCAACAAACTCGGGATTCTGGGCCAGCACCAGGTCCGGCGGTGGTGCCTCCTCACCGCCAAGCGCGGCAACCAGATTGCGGGAGCGTTCAGCCAGTTCATCGCGCAGCCGCCGCAATTCCTGCGGCGACATCGGTGGCGGTGCCCGATTGTCCAGCAACAAGCCGGTGCTGCCGGCATCGCCAAGCAGCAGGCGCTGCGGCTGGCCGTCCACCGCCAGCGACAATGGCGCGCCCACGTTGATGCGGGTTTCGGCGGCCGGCGGGATGATCTGATCCACCAACGGGTCGGCCGGCACCGCCACCGGCACGGCCGCCACCGCCGCGCTTGCCACCGCAACCGGGGCCACACCGGGACCCGGCGGCCGGCACTCCAGCCGGAACCGCAGGTCCAGCTTGTCGACGGTCAGGCTGGCACAGCCGGCGGTTTCCACCTGTGTGCGGGTCAACATGATGTATCGCGCCACCGCCCGCTGTTTCAGGATGCGGCCGCGCACCTGCATCACCTCGGGGTCTTCCTCGGCATCCAGCGGGGCGATCTGGCCCTTTTCCAGGCTGGCGGTGCCATCGCGCGGCCCGCCCTGGCGCACCGCCACCGCATCGATGCGGATCGGCCCCAGCCGCAGCGGCCGGTCCAGCTGCAGCCGCCGCACCGGCCGGCGCACGCCCAACAATATCTCCTCGTTCCACACCTCGCCCACCAGCCGGCCGCCCAGGTGCGCGGCCAGATCGGCGCCGGTTGCCGCCGTCACCAGCGGCAGCGCCCGGCGCACCCGCACATCCACCCCGACGGCCATCACCACCGGGCCATCGCGCATCACGCCATAGGCGGCGCGATCGATCCCGCCCACCAGCGGCAGATCCAGCGCCTCGGCCACCGCGCCCGCCGCCGGCGCCACCGGCAACGGCCATTCCACCCGCACCCGCCAATGCGGCAGGGCAAAGGGCCCGATGGTGCCGGCCAGCGGCAACCGCTGCTCGCCAGGAAACCAATAGAGCTGCAGCCGCCGCAAGCGGCCGCCATGGGCCAGCCAGCCACCGCCATGCCGGCCCTGCAACACCGCACGGCCCCCGATGTTCAGATCGGCCTTGTAATCCTGCGGCACCGCCGCCAGCCCGATGCGGCGCACGGCATCATCATTCAACGTGACATGGTCCACCGTGCCGGTGGAAACCGCCAGCTGCACCGCCAGCCCGTTCACCCACACCGGCACCGGCGCATCGGCCGGCACCACCAGCGGCGGTGGGTCGTCTGCGGCGGCCGGCCGGTCCTGCGCGCCCGCCGCCATCGGCCACATCAGGGCCAGCACCGGCCACCAGCAACGCATGCGCACCTCGCATTACAAACAAGTAATGTTGGACGCACTTAAGCCGGCGCAGCGCCGGGCGTCAATGCCGGGCCGGTGCCAAATTGGTCAGAAAATCATCAATCGCGCGCCCACACCCGCACCCAATCCACCTGCATCGCCACCTCGCCGCGGTTGATCTGGTCAACCGTGACCTGTGGCAGGCCGAACTGCGGCGACGTCACGCCGTTCACCTTGTTCGGATACACGCCGCCCAGGGCGAAATTCAGGATCAGATATTGTTTCCGGTCAAATCGCCACGGGCCATATCGTTCGATCATCGTGCGATCGACGCGATAATAGTCGCGCCCATCCACCCGGAAGATCAGCGCGTCCGGCGTGCGCTCGACGGCATAGACATGCCAGCCGGTCACATCCTCCCCGGCCGGAAAATTGAACCGCTGATACAACGGCGTGTCGCCGGAATAGCCGGGGCCATGGATGGCGGCGTTGGTCCAGGCCTTCTCCCCCACATTCTCCATGATGTCGATTTCGCCGCTGTCAGGCCAGCTGCCATAGCCCAGCAGCCAAAACGCCGGCCACACGCCGGTGGCTCCGGGCAGGCGGATGCGCGCTTCCACCCGGCCATAGGTCACGTCCACCTTGTCGGCCGTGTTGATCCGGCCCGACACGAAATCGGTGCGCCGGCCGGTCGGTGTCACATAACCGGCCCGCCGCACCGGCTTCAGCACCAGCGCCCCGCCATCGGCCCCGGCGGGCGCGGCAAAGCTGATGGTTTCCGGGCTGTCGACATAGGCCTGCACCTCGCCATTCACCCAGAAGGCCGGCCCTTCGACATTCCAGCGGCTGCGATCCAGCGTGCCGGCGTTGAATTCATCGGCAAAGATCAGGCGCTCGCTGGTGGGGGCCGGTGCGGGCGCTGGTGCGGGCGCCGGTGCGGGCGCAGGCGCGGGCGCAGCGGCCGCCACCGGCACCGGGTTCACCACCACCGCCCCGCCGCCGCTGCCGCCACATCCCGCCAGCAAGGCCAGCGCCGCCGCTGACGTCATGCCCCGGCGTCCGCGCATCGCTTCGTCCTCCCCGCCCCTCGATGTGAACGTTCGCACAATGCCAAGGCTAGGCCGGATCACTGCAAAGGGCAAGCGCCAGCCCGCACGCTTCGCGCTTGACCGGCCCGGCCCGCCCCGCCACCAAAGCGCGATGGCGGGATGGCAATTCTGGATCGATCGCGGCGGCACCTTCACCGATATCGTGGCGCTGCGCCCCGATGG
>CAZAWH010000092.1:0-8131 GCA_964488775.1 uncultured Sandarakinorhabdus sp.
TGGATCAACAGCGCTGCCGCCACGGCCGGTGATGCGATGAGGCTGGCCAGCAGACCAGTCAGCAACGGGGCGCAATGGCGCATGGATTTCCCCCCGGATGTTCTTTCTTGTTGGGATCAGGGTGGCCGGGCCCGGGTCGGGCGTCAATGGCCGTGGGGCGGCCATGGGCTGCAGCGGCAGCCAACCCTGAACGCATCCAGAATGGACATAAACCAAGATTATTGGCGCATTAACGGCATGAAGATCGCATGCCTGCAAGGAACAAATAAGATACATTCAAATCGTCAGCGGATGGTGTCGTTTGAATCTCCATCCGATGGCAATCTTCGGTTTGTAGTGCTGATGAAGAATGGCGAAATGGTTGCTGACCAAAACATCATGCATGCATAATTCATGGACTAAAATCGTCCATGATGACTCGTGCGGGTGCAGGGATATGAGCCATGGCGGTTGGGGGGACATCGGACGTTCTACGGCCCAGACAGTGGAGTGACCGCAATGCACTTGGAACGAATGCAGATTGCACGCAATGTTGCCGAACATCTGTTCGCCACGGAAGAGGCCATTGATCAGGCGATTGCCCGCGCGGCCAGCCTGATCGGCTATATGCCCGTGGCGCGGAGCGAGGCCCGGCTTTCCGCCAGCGTTGGCCAGCCGGCCATCGAGAAGATCATCGCGTCGCTGGAAACGCTGAGCGCGGCGCGGCGGCAGATGATCGAAGCCCACAAGGCACTGGTGGATGCGTCTGGCCAGGCCCGTGTTCCGGCGGTGAATTTCGGTGGCTTTGTTGACAAAAGCCTGGCAACGGGCAAACTTGATCTTGCGCTTGTAGGTTAGCGAGGATCAATTCGTCGATGGTGAGCGTGTGAGTATCGTGCAAGTTGCATTCTTGACGGCACTGCTCAGCGCGCTCACCATCAGTTTTTCCCGAGGCGGAAAAGTCGAGCAGCGCGCCGCCGCCCTGATATTCGGCGCAGCCATTGTGTCGCCATTGTTGCAAACTGGCAGCTATGCGCGGGCGCAGGCGGTGATTGCCGGTGTTGACATGCTGTTGCTGTTCGGATTGGCGGCGTTGGCCATTGCCGATTTCCGCCGTTGGTTGACCGTCGCGATCGCCTGCCAGTTGCTGACGGTGAGCGTGCATCTGTTCCAGCTGTTCACCGGACAGCTGTCGCGCGAGCTTTATGGGCTGTTGACCATTATCTGGGCCTATCCCCTGCTGGGCAGCCTGGCCTGGGGCGCCTGGCACCGCGCCGATCCGGCGCAGGCTACGCCCGACCCGTCCGAGCAATCAACCCGGCCGCTGCCGTTCGTCCTGAATCCACCGTCCACGAACCCACCGTCCACGGATCCATCGTCCACTCGCGAGCATGAATGCGAGTTGCTGGCACAGCTGCTCCGCAATCATGGCGCCGGCGAAAGGGCCGGGCAGCAGGCGACGCTGGTGCTGGCGCGGGCCGGCAGCCTGGCCGCCGCCACCCAGCAGCCGCCCGAGCGGTTGCGCCGCTGGGGCGCGGACGAAGCGACCATCGCGGCCCTGGCGCTGGCGCGGGACATGTTGACCCTTGCGCTTCGGCCGGCGCTGGAGAACCGGCCCTTGCTGACCGACCAAAAGGCGGTGCTGGATTATCTGCGCTTGCAGCTGGCACATCGGCAGGACGAGCAGTTGTGGGCCTATTTCCTCAACAATCGGCGTCACTTGATCGGCGAGGCCTGCATTGCCGGCGGTTCGGCGACCGAGATACTGGTGCTGCCGCGGCAAGTGCTACGCGCCGCGATCGATATTGGCGCATCCTATGTGATCCTGGCCCACAACCACCCCAGCAACCATGCCACGCCGTCGCTGGAGGACATACGCTTCACCCGCAAGGTCAATGAAGCGCTGCGTGCGGCCGGGATCCAGCTGATCGATCACCTGATCATCACCCGCTCTGGCCACAGCAGCCTGTGCGCCCTGGGCTATGTGTGACCGCCGCTGCGGCCGCTCCGTCAATCGCCGCCATTTATCTCCCGTTCAGTCCAGTGTGGTGATAAGCTGCCGCCATGCGCCTGATTCCGTTCATGCTTGCCCTTGCACCAGCGTTGTCGCTTGCGACCACCGCGCTGGCGCAGACGCCCTTGCGGGTGGATATCAACGCCGGTCTGATGCAGCCGATGCCGATTGCGGTGCCGGCCTTTGCGCCGGGCAATGGCGGCAACACCGAAGCCGGCACCACCACCGCGCTGGGCGAACGGGCGGCGCAGGTGATTGCCAATGATCTGAAGAGTTCGGGCCTGTTCAAGCCGATCGATCCTGCGGCCTATACCACGGCGGTGGGGCTGGATGATGTGGTGAAGCCGGATTTCCCGGCCTGGCGCACCATTGCCGCGCAGGCCCTGGTAACGGGCACGGTGACGGCCAATCCCGATGGCGGCATCACGCTGGCCTGTTATGCCTATGATGTGTTTGCAGGCAGCGAGATTGCGCGCCAGGGCTTTGTGACGACGGCGGCCGGGTGGCGGCGGGCGGCGCACAAATGCGCCGATCTCGTCTATTCCCGGCTGACGGGAGAGAGCGGCTATTTCGACAGCCGGATCGTCTATGTGAGCGAGACCGGGCCGCGCACGAAGCGGATCAAGCGGCTGGCGATCATGGATCAGGATGGCGCCGGGCACCGGTTTCTCACCTCGGGCCAAAATCTGGTGCTCACCCCGCGCTTTGCGCCGGGGCAGCAGACCATCACCTACATGAGTTTCGAGAACAACCGCCCGCGTGTGTGGCTCTACACGCTGGGCAGCGGCCGGCAGGAGGCGGTGGGCCAGTTCGCCACCATGACCTTTGCGCCGCGCTTTTCGCCGGATGGGCAGAATCTGGTGTTTTCCATGTCGGTGGGCGGGAATGCCGACATCTACCGGTTCAATCTGGCGACCCGGCAGACGACGCGGCTGACCACCGGGGCCGGCATCGACACGGCGCCCAGTTACAGCCCGGACGGCAGCCAGATCGTGTTTGAAAGCGATCGTGGCGGCAGCCAGCAGATTTATGTGATGAACGCCGATGGCACCAACCAGCATCGCATCAGCTTTGGCGAAGGCCGGTCGGCCAGTCCGATCTGGAGCCCGCGCGGCGACTATATCGCCTTCACCCGCATTGGCGGCGGCCGGTTTGGCGTTGGCGTGATGCGGCCCGATGGCGGCGGCGAGCGGCTGTTGACCAACGGCTATCAGGATGAAAGCCCGACCTGGTCCCCCAACGGCCGGGTGATCCTGTTTGCGCGTTCGGATCGGGCCGGCCGGTCGGCGCTGTGGTCGGTGGATATTTCCGGCCTGAACGAGCGACGCATCGCCACACCGCTGGATGCATCCGATCCCGCGTGGTCGCCGTTGCTGCCATGAGCGCAATTTTCTATCATTCCCCCCACCCCGACAGGAGAGCCGAGATGACGTCCGCCCTGCCCCGTTTTACCCTTATTGCCGGTCTGGCGCTGACGTTGGCGGCCTGCGGCGGCAAGAAGCCGGTGGCGCTGGAAAAGCCGCCGGAAACTGCCCAGCCCCAGGCTCCGGTGGAAAGCGCGCCGATCCCGGTCACCGAGACGGCAGCCCCGGTCACGCCCAGCATCGTGCCAGGCAGCCAGGAGGATCTGCGCGCCCAGGCCGGCGGCGACACGGTGCTGTTTGCCTATGACAGCTATGAACTGGATGCGACCGCGCGCGACGCGCTGCTGCGCCAGGCCAGCTGGCTGAAGGCCAACCCGACGGTGCGCGTCACGCTGGAAGGCCATTGCGACGAGCGCGGCACCCGCGAATACAACCTGGCGCTGGGTGACCGCCGCGCCAATTCGGCCAAGAATTTCCTCGCCGCCCAGGGCGTCGACGTGGCCCGCATCAGCACCATTTCCTATGGCAAGGAACGCCCGGCCGTGGATGGCAGCGATGATGCCGCCATGGCGCAGAACCGCCGCGCCGTGACCATGGTGATGAGCCGCTGACCGCCCTTCCCTTTGCGGGGCCAACCCGATAACAGGCGTCGCCATGCGGATCATCCACATGGGCACGCCGTTGTTTGCGGTGCCGGCGCTGGACGCGCTGGTGGCAGCCGGGCACGAGATCGTGGCGGTTTACACGCGCGCACCCAAACCGGCCGGGCGCGGCAAGCAGTTGCAGATGAGCCCGGTGCACGCCCGGGCCGAGGCGCTGGGCATCCCCGTGTTGACGCCGCGCACGTTCCGCGATCCGGCGGCGGTGGCGGAATTTCTTGACCTGGCCGCCGGCGTCGATGTGGCGACAGTGGCGGCCTATGGTCTGATCCTGCCACCGGCGGTGCTGGCGGGCCCGCGGCTCGGTTGCCTCAACATCCATGGTTCGATCCTGCCGCGCTGGCGCGGGGCGGCGCCGATCCAACGCGCCATCCTGGCCGGCGATGCCGTGACCGGCGTGACCATCATGCAGATGGAAGCAGGGCTGGACACCGGGCCGATGCTGGCTTGCCAAGAAACGCCGGTGGCGGGCAAGACCAGCGGCGATCTGTTTGCCGAGCTGGCCGTGATCGGTGCCGACCTGCTGGTGGAGGTGCTGGCCAACCCGCGTGCAGGCGTGCCGCAACCGGCGGACGGGGTGACGATCGCCGCCCGCATCGACAAGGCGGAAAGCCATCTGGATTGCGCCCTGCCGGCGGTGGCGCTGGAACGCATGGTGCGGGCGTTCAACCCGGCGCCGGGGGCGTGGCTGACGATTGGCGGCGAACGGGTGAAGATCCTGGCCGCCGCGGTGGAGCCGGCGGCGGCCGCGCCGGGGGTGACGCTGGATGACCGGTTGCTGATCGGCACCGCCGACGGCGCCCTGCGGCCACTGGTGGTGCAGCGGGCGGGCAAGCCGGCGATGCCGGCCAACGCGTTGCTGAACGGCTGGCGGGTGCCGGCGGGCACGGCAGTGGCCTGATGCGCTTTCGGTTGACGGTGGAATATGATGGCCGGCCGTTCCAGGGCTGGCAGCGGCAGGCGCATGGCCCGTCGGTGCAGCAGGCCATCGAGGATGCGATTTTCAGCATTTGCGGCGAACGGGCCGAAGTGGTGGCGGCCGGGCGCACCGATGCCGGGGTGCACGGCAGCGCCATGCCGGCGCATGTGGACGTGGTGCGGCCGTTCACGCCCTTCCGCCTGATGGAGGCGCTGAACGCCCGGTTGAAGCCGTTGCCGGTGGCGATCGTCGACTGCGCCGAGGCGCCGGACTGGCACGCCCGCTTTGATTGCGTGCAGCGGCGCTATGTCTATCGCATCGTCAACCGGCGTGCGCCGTTGACGATGGCGGCCGGGCTGGCGTGGCGGGTGCCGGCGGCGCTGGATGCCGATGCCATGCACGCGGCGGCGCAGCATCTGGTCGGGCGGCATGATTTCACCACCTTCCGCTCCGCCCTGTGCCAGGCCAATTCGCCGCTGCGCACGCTGGACCGGCTGGAGGTGCGGCGCGTCGGCGACGAGGTGCTGGTGCGGGCGGCGGCGCGATCCTTCCTGCACCACCAGGTGCGATCGATGGTCGGCTGCCTGAAGCTGGTAGGCCAGAACGTGTGGAGCGCCGATGATCTGGCCGGGGCGCTGGCGGCCCGGGATCGCGCCGCGCTGGGCATCAATGCCCCGCCCGATGGCCTGTGCTTTGTGGGGGCCAGCTATGCCGATCTGTCGGTGGGTCTTACATTCGATTGACGATTACCGATTGGTGAATCAACGATCTGAGCCACTTGACGCCGATCAGGCCGTTGGCACGGCTGTTGCATATCAACGCCGAGCAACAAATATGAAGATACGGTCGCAATGCCGAACTGGTTTCAACATTTGCAGAACGGCAGGATCGTCTGGGTTGCCGGGCTGCTGATTGGCGGCACCGCCGGCGCGGTGGCCGGCTGGTTCATCGGCGGCTGAGCCGGGTTCAGCGCCAGCCGAGCGCTTCGGCCATGATGTGGAAGATCAGATTCTGCTCCATCACGCCGCGCACCAGATCGGCGCGCGGCCCCTCGGCAAACAGCGCCACATCTTCGCCGCCATGGCTTTCGCTGCTGGTGCCATAGGTCTTGATGGCGAGATAATTGGGATCATTGGGCGGCAGCGTGCGCGACAGCCCACGGCTGACAAACGGCCCGTTGGCATAGCTCAGCGTCGTCATCGGCTGGCCCCGGTCATCGAGCGCATAGCCTTCCGGGCTCAGGTTGCCATCGCCCTCCCCGCCGGATTTCGGCGGCTTGATATAGCCCAGGATGTCGTTGCCGCGCTCGGGATAGCCGGCAATCGTCAAGACATGGCTGTGATCGGCGGTGACCAGCACCAGCGTTTCGTCAAGGTTCACGGTCTTGAGCACTTCGGCCACGGTGGCGCTGAACATCTGCGCTTCCTTCAGCGCGCGATAGGGGTTGCTGCCGTGATGGCCGTGATCGATGCGGCCGCCTTCGATCATCAGATAATAGCCCTTGCCGCCGCGTTCGGCCTTGCCGGCTTCCAGCTTGGCCAGCGCAAAGCGCGCCATTTCCGGCAGACCGGGTTCCGCATCATCCTTGCGGTCATGTTCGAAGCTGATGTGATCGGCGTTGAACAGGCCGAGCACCGGGGCCGTGTCGCGGCTGGCGAGCGCGCGCAGGCCTTTGGCGTCGCTGACAAAACGGCCGTTCGTCGCCTTGCTCCATTCCTCGATCAGGTTGCGGCCATCATCGCGGGTGCCGCCCTTGCCAGCCGGCAGGAAGCGCGCACCGCCGCCGCCCAGCGCGACGTCAAAGCCGCCCTTGAATGCCACCAGCTGCGCCGCCAGATCGGGGCAGCCCGAGGCGCGCGCCGCCGCCGGATAGGCCCGGTCTGCCCCCTCCCAATCGCGGGACGGCACATGGCCATAGACGGCGGCCGGGGTGGCATGGGTGATGCGGGTGGTGGTGACGATGCCCAGCCCCATGCCCTGGGCGCGGGCGATCTCCGCAAAGGTGCGCGGCAGTTTTTCCGGCGTCTTGCAGGCTTCGGGGCCCTGATCGGCGGCGAAGTTGATCACGCCGATGCGGGTCTTGACGCCGGTGTTGAAGGCGCTGGCGGTGCCGGCGCTGTCGGGCACCTGGGCGTTGCTGTTGTAGGTTTTCACCAGCGCGGTGTGGGCCATGCGGTCCCAGGCCAGGCTGTTCTCTTCCCCCGGCCCCGGCGTGCGGCCGTCGATCGGGCGCTGGCCATCAAAGATGCGGGCGGCGGTGATGGTGGCAATGCCCATGCCGTCGCCAACCATCAGGATGACGTTCTTCGCCCGCCTGGGCCGGTTGACGACCTTCAGCCGTGCCTCCAGCGCGGCGCGGCCATCGGCCCACCAACTGTCCTTCACCGGGGTGTCGAGCACCGGGGCCGCCACCGCCGGTGTGGCCAGCGCCGCCGCCAGCAGCATCGCGCGCATCATCATCATGTCTGTTCCCCTGCCCCAGCCCTGTTACAGCAGTTTGATGTCGCGCAGCCGTTCCAGCAAATAATCATTGGCGGTGATCGGCGGCTCTTGCCTGGGCCCACCGGGCAGCGCGGTGATCAGATAATCCGGGCGGAAATGCAGGAAGAAGGGCGTGGAATAGCGCGCCACGCCCATGCGTTCCGGCGCCGGATTGACGACGCGGTGGGTGGTCGATGGCAGGCGGTGCCCGGTCAGGCGTTGCAGCATGTCGCCGACATTGCACACCAGGCTGCCCGGCGGCGCATCGATGAAGCGCCATTCGCCCGCCTTGTCGAGCAGTTGCAGCCCGGCTTCCTCGGCCCCCAGCAACAGGGTGATGACGTTTATATCCTCGTGCGCGCCGGCGCGGATGGCGCCCGCTGTTTCGGGCGGCACCGGCGGATAATGCAGCAGGCGCAGCACCGAATTGCCGTCGCGCACCGGATCGACGAAGAACTCCGGCGCCAGGCCCAGATGCACCGCGATGGCGCGCAGCATGCGGTTGCCTGCGTCATCCAGCGCCGCATAGAGCGCGCCGACCGCGCCCTCGAAATCGGGGATTTCCTGCGGCCACAGATTGGGCGGCATCACATCGGCAAATTTGTGGCCAGCCGGCAGATCGCGGCCAACATGCCAGAATTCCTTGAGATCGGCCTTGGCGTGGCCCTTGGCCGCCTCGATCCCGAACGGGGTGAGGCCGCGCTGGCCGCCGCCG
>CAZAWH010000092.1:8141-11588 GCA_964488775.1 uncultured Sandarakinorhabdus sp.
GCACAGGTCCCAATGGTCGTTGCGGTAGTTCGCGCCGGCCTTGCTCGCGGCGCGGTTGGCGAAACTGCCCGACGACAGGCTCGACGAGTTGGCGTCCTGCACCTGCTGACGCGCGGCGCCCTCCTTGCCTTCACGGCCGTAGGGGATGTAGGTGCCGTTGATCTCGCTGCCGAGGCGGGCGAGTTCCGCATCCTGCGGCGCGGGCGGATCCACGACCGTGCGGTCCTGGTCGATCGCACCGAAGGTGCCGCCGCCGAGCGTCGCGCCGTCCATCCAGCCGCTGGCGATTCCTTCGCCGCGCTGGCCGCAGAAGATGGTGTTGATGACGATGCCCTGGCCCTTGGCCGCCTCGATCCCGAACGGGGTGAGGCCGCGCTGGCCGCCGCCGCCGGGCACGACATAGGCACGCTTCACGGCGTCCGGCAGGGCAAAGAAAGCCTTGGTGGCGGCCATGGCGCGGTCGATCAGCGCCTGATCAATGCCATGGTCCGACACGACGGCAAATCCGGTGCGGGCAAAGGCATCGCCAAAGCCGGCCGCCGCGGCGGCCAGATCGGTATCAACAAGCGAAAGCGGGATGGGCGTGATATCGGCAGACAGGCTCATGCCCCTCCCTTTGCCCCGGAATTTGCTGCGGTGCCAGTCCCCAAGAATAGGAATGCAGGCGGTTGACCTTGGGCCCGGGCTTTGGCCAGTACAGGGGATGCGCCTGACCGTTCGCCGCCTGTTGCTGCCTCTCCTGTGCCTGGCCGCCCCGGCCGGGGCCGAACCCATCCCGCCGCCGGTGGCCGCGATGATCGATGCCGCCGCCGGCAATCCCGATCAGTTGAAGGTGGTGGCCGACATTGCCCGCAAGACCAACCCGGCCAGCGTGGCGGAAATCGATGCCCGGGTTGCCGCCATCCGCAGCGCCGCCGACCGGGCGCGGGAAGAGCGGCTGGCCGCCCAGGGCGTGTTCCAGGGCTGGACCGGCAATGGCGAGCTGGGCGGTTTCATTTCCAGCGGCAACACCGAAAACCGCGGCCTCGCCATCGGCATCAACCTGACCAAGGAAACCCGGCGCTGGAAGCACGGGCTGCGCGGCCAGGTGGATTATCAGGAAGACCAGGGCATCACCTCGCGCGAGCGTTACTTTGCCGGCTATGAAGGCAACTGGAAGTTCAGCCCGCGCGGCTTTGCCGTGCTGGCCCTGAATTATGAGCGGGACCGGTTCACCGGGTTCAGCAGCCGTTACACCGAGGCGCTGGGCCTGGGCTATCGGCTGGTGGATGGCAAGCGGCTGACCATCGCGCTGGACGGCGGCCCGGCGCTCAGGCAGACGCTGTTCACCAATGGCGTGTCGGAAAATGTGATTGCGGCGCGTGCTGCGGTGAACGGCAAATGGCAGATCACCCCGGGCCTGACCCTCACCGAAACCGCAACCTATTATGCCGACAATGTGAACAGCTCGCTCTTGTCCCTCACCCAGTTTTCGGCGCGGCTGAATGGCCGGCTGTCGGCGCGGTTGAGCCTGCAGGTGAACAATGAAGGCAATCCGCCGCCAGGCCGCGAAAACACCGACACGGTGACCCGCGCCACCCTGGTCTATAGTTTTTGAGCCCGGCCCGGCAGCGGCGCTGCAAAGGCGGTTGACCAGGGTTTGGGCCGCCACTATAGCAGCGCCTCCGCGAACGCCTTCAAGTTCTGTGGCAGCGTAGCTCAGTCGGTGAGAGCGCCGGATTCATAACCCGGAGGTCGGCAGTTCAAATCTGCCCGCTGCTACCATCCTGCAACGGACAGCATCATGAACCCACCCGCCTGGTCGCTTGTTGTCCACGGCGGCTGCGGGCAATTGACCCCCGATAGCCTGCCCGGCCCCGAAGCCGATTGCCGCGCCGGCCTGGCCGGGGCGCTGGCCGCCGGCAAGGCGGTGCTGGCCGCCGGTGGCAGCGCGGTGGATGCCGTGGTCGCCGCGGTGAGCGTGCTGGAGGATCATCCGCTGTTCAACGCCGGGCGCGGCGCCGTGTTCACCGCGGAAGGCCGCACCGAGCTGGATGCCGCCGTGATGGATGGTGCCAGCCGCAAGGCCGGCGCCGTGGCCGGGGTGACGCGCACGCGCAATCCGGTGCAGCTGGCCCGCGCCGTGATGCAAAATTCGTCCCACGTGCTGCTGGCCCGCGATGGCGCCGATGTGTTCGCGCTGGAACAGGGGCTGGAGCAGGTGGAGCCGGGCTGGTTCCGGGTGGAAAGCCGCTGGCAGGCGTTGCAGGCGATGAAGGCAGCGGCGGCACGCGGTGAGGACGTGTTCGATGCCGATCTGAAATATGGCACGGTGGGCTCGGTGGCGCGCGATGCCCATGGCCATCTGGCGGCGGCCACCTCCACCGGCGGGTTGACCGGCAAGCGCTGGGGCCGGATTGGCGACAGCCCGTTGATCGGGGCCGGCACCATTGCCGATGATCGCAGCATCGCAGCATCGTGCACCGGTTCGGGCGAGGCCTTCATCCGCGCCGGGGTGGGCCATGAAATGGGCGCGCTGGTGCGGATGGCCGGCCTGTCGCCTGATGCGGCGGCGGCCCGGGCGCTGGCCGATGTGCAGGCGCTGGGCGGCACCGGCGGCATCATCTTCATCGGGCGCGATGGCGTGCCGGGCTGGGTCTTCTCGACACCGGGCATGTTCCGCGGCCGCGCCACAGCCTGCGACGAGGATGAGGTGGCAATCTGGGGCAGCGAAGGCTAAGCCTGTCTCCATCGTCTTGCTGGGGAGAAGTTCATGTCCATTCCTGCTGCCTGGGCCGGCCGCCTGTCGATTCCGGTCATCGGTTCGCCGCTGTTCATCATTTCGGTGCCGGAACTGGTGATTGCCCAGTGCAAGGCCGGGGTGATCGGCAGCTTCCCCAGCCTGAACGCCCGCCCGATCGAACAGTTCGAGGAATGGCTGCAGCGCTTGAACCGCGAGCTGGGCCCGAATGATGCGCCCTATGCGGTGAACCTGATCGTCCACCGCTCCAACGACCGGCTGATGGCCGATCTGGAACTGTGCGTGAAGTACAAGGTGCCGATGATCATCACCTCGCTGGGCGCGCGCGAGGATGTGAACCAGGCGATCCACAGCTATGGCGGGATCGTGATGCACGACATCATCAACGACAAGTTTGCGCGCAAAGCGGTGGAAAAGGGCGCCGACGGCCTGATCGCCGTGGCGGCCGGGGCCGGCGGCCATGCCGGCACCACCAGCCCGTTCGCGCTGATCCAGGAAATCCGCGAATGGTTTGATGGCCCGCTGGCGCTGTCCGGCTCGATCGCCACCGGGGATGCCGTGCTGGCCGCCCAGGCGATGGGGGCCGATTTCGGCTATATCGGCAGCGCCTTCATCGCGACGGAAGAAGCCCGCGCCGTCGAAGGCTACAAGCAGATGATCACGGAGTCGGCCTCGTCCGACATCGTCTATTCCAACCTGTTCACCGG
>CAZAWH010000093.1:0-11491 GCA_964488775.1 uncultured Sandarakinorhabdus sp.
GGCCGAAATCGCATCACATGTGGCCATTTCCGGCCAGAGTCACTCCAAACGGGCCGGGGTTCAGGAACCCTTGCCCGGATTGGCAGTGAAATATTTGTCGAACTTGCCCTCTTCGCCCTTGTGCGAATCGGCATCATCAGGGGTTTCGCCCTTCATGGTGATGTTGGGCCACTGCGCCGAATAGGTGGCGTTCAGCTCCATCCACTTTTCCAGGCCGCCCTCGGTGTCGGGCAGGATGGCTTCGGCCGGGCATTCCGGCTCGCACACGCCGCAATCAATGCACTCGTTCGGGTTGATGACCACCATGGTCTCGCCTTCGTAGAAGCAATCGACCGGGCAGACTTCAACGCAGTCCATATATTTGCACTTGATGCAGGCTTCGGTGACAACGTAGGCCATAAAACTCCCCTCGCGGCGGCGCAGGGCGCCGTTCTGGTGATGGAAACCCCTGTTTCGCCAGCGCGCCTTAGGCGAGGGCCAAGCCCTCTGGCAAGGGGTCATGTGCCGCAGCGCCGGTTCCGCTGCGCACCGGCGTCAGATCGGTGTAGAAATTGCGCGCCTCCACATAGGGGCCGCGGCGATCGGGCAGGCCTTCCACCCGCACCACGATGATCTCATCTCCGCGCGGCCAGCTGAGCACGCTGCCGGCGCGAACCAGGGCGGAGGCGCGGTCCACCACCCGGCCATCAATGCGCAATCGTCGGCTTTCGCACAGGCTTTGGGCTTGGGATCGTGATGGCGCCAACCGCGCGAACCACAGATATTTGTCGAGCCTCAGGCCTGCACCGTAAACCAAATTCTACCTGCCTTTCATCGCAGCCAGGATGGCAAAGGGCGAAGTGGCGTTCCCCCCGGCATCGGGAACGGCTTCGGCGGCGGGGCGGCGGCTGGCGTGATGCCGGCCGGCCCAGGCAAAATGCGGCGCACCATCCACCAGCCGCGGGCGATAGCCCAGGGCGCGCAGCAGGCGGGCAAGGCCATCGGCCGACAGGCCCAGGCTGGCGGCCCAGTTGGGATCGGGTGCGAATGGGGTGCGGCCATCACGGCGTTCGTGGATGTGGCGCGCCAGGCGATCGACCATGTCGATCCGCACCGCCTGCGGGCCCACCCGCCAGAAACCGGCCACGGCCAGAAAGTCGGGCGACAGCCCGTCGCTGGCAATGCTCACCCGGCCCGGCGGCGGCAGCGGCGGCAGCTGGGCCTGATCCTGCGCCACGGCCCACAGCGCCAGCCGCCAGCGGGTCGGTTCCGGGCGCAGCAGCTGGGGCACGAACACATGCTGGGGCCCCAGGCGCACGCCATGGCGGGACAGGGCCTGGCGATCCTCGCGGTTCAGCCCGGCCAGCTGTTCGGCAAGCGGCGCGCGATCCAGCACGCCCAGCGCCGCCACCAGCTGCACGATCAGGCCGCGCGCCGGCGGCGACACGCTGGCCTGCGCCTGCGCCAGGCGGCTGAGCGGGCCAAGGATGCGGGCGATGGCATCGGCCACAAAGCCATCGAGCCGCTGCTGCACGCGGCGGCGGTCATCGGGGCCCAGGCTGGTCACCGCCCGGTCAAGCTCCACCCGCGGGGTCAGCGCGTCGCGGCCCTTGCGCAGGCTGGCGACGCGGGCACCGCGCCACAGCAGATGCTGGCCGCCCTTGCTGCCGGCAGCGAGGGCGAAATCCGTGGCCGGGCTGTCGGCCAGCTGGCGGGCGCGGTGGGCCAGTTCGCGCACCAGATGGCGTTCGGCCGCCGCCAGCAGCAGCCGCTGTTCGCCGGCGCGGGCAGCGGCATCGGCGGCAAAGCGGAAGCCATCCAGCCGGCCGATCACCTCGCCATCCACGGCCACGCCGCCATCGGCTTCGATCGCGACCAGCGCATCGGTGCCGCGCGCCTTCAGATCCTTGAGCAGGACGGCGGTGCGGCGATCGACAAAGCGCTGGGTCAAGGCGCCGTGCAGCGCGTCGGACAAACGGTCTTCAAGGGCACGGGTGCGTTCCGCCCAGGTGGCGGCATTGTCCACCCAGTCCGGCCGGTGGGCGACATAGGTCCAGGTGCGCACGGCGGCGATGCGATCGGCCAGCGCCTCGACATCACCGGTCACACGGTCGAGATGGGCGATCTCGGCGGCGATCCAGGCTTCGGGCAGGCGGCCATCGCCTTCGGTGAGATGGCGGAACACCCGGGCCACCAGCCGCGTGTGCGCTTCCACCCCGGTCTTGCGGTAATCGGGCAGGCTGCAGGCCTGCCACAGGCGGAACAGCCCCTTTTCGCCGGCGAGGCGGCGGCTGGCGCGTTCCATCACCCAGGGTTCGCCCGACAGGCGCTTCAGCACCGCCAGATCCAGCGCATCATCGGCGCGCACCAGTTCGGCGCGGGGCGGCCGCGCGTCCATGGTTGCGACCAGCCGCGACAGGCTGGAAAAATCCAGCGCGCTGTTGCGCCAGACCAGCTGCGTCAGCGGCTCGAAGCGGTGCGCCTCCAGCCCTTCAATCTCTTCGGGGGCAAAGCTGCATTGCTCCTGCGCGCCCAGCTGCACGGTGCCGAAGGTGCCATCGCGCTGGTGGCGGCCAGCCCGGCCGGCGATCTGCGCCATTTCCGCCAGGGTGAGCCGGCGCTGGCGCTTGCCGTCGAACTTGCCCAGTCCGGCAAAGGCGACATGGGCAATATCCATGTTAAGGCCCATGCCGATGGCATCGGTGGCGACCAGATAATCCACCTCGCCCGATTGATACATCGCCACCTGGGCGTTGCGAGTGCGGGGCGACAGCGATCCCATCACCACGGCGGCGCCGCCCTTTTGCCGGCGCAGCATTTCGGCGATGGCATAGACTTCGGCTGCGGTGAAGGCGACGATGGCGGTGCGGCGCGGCAGGCGCGACAATTTCTTGGGCCCGGCATAGGCCAGGGTGGAAAAGCGCGGCCGAGTGACAATCTCGGCTTCGGGCAACAGCTTGCGGATCAGGGGCTTGAGCGTTTCCGACCCCAGGATCATGGTTTCGGCATAACCGCGCGCCCTGAGCAGGCGATCGGTGAAGACATGGCCCCGTTCGGGATCGGCGCCCAGCTGGCCTTCATCGATGCCGACAAAGGCCACCTCGCGATCCAGCGGCATGGATTCCACCGTGCACAGGAACCAGCGCGCCTGCGGCGGCACGATCTTTTCCTCACCGGTGATCAGGGCCACCTGGTGCGCGCCCTTGGCCGCCACCACCCGATCATAGATCTCGCGGGCCAAAAGGCGCAGCGGGAACCCCATGATGCCGCTGGCATGGCCGCACAGCCGCTCCACCGCGAGATGGGTCTTGCCGGTGTTGGTGGGGCCCAGAACGGCCGTCACCTTGGCGGCAGGGCTGGGGGAGGCCGGTCGCAGGTTCACGCCGGCAAGGTGGCCCGGCCAGGGCCGGGCGGCAAGGGGCTGTGGCAATGCAGGCAGCGGTGCGGGCAACAGGCGCGGATGGGGGCCGGAATGCCGGCGCTGGCGGCCAGCCGGCCGATGGGCGGCATGATCCGCCGCTGTGTCACGAAAGCCCGACGCGCACGATCATGGCAAGGAAGCTGACACGAGCCGATTCGCCGCGCAAGTGGTCGCAGCGGCAGACCGGCTGGCCGGGCCAGACTTGTCCACAGCTTGTTGCGGAATTGACACGGCGACTCGGGGTGGGCAAACCATGGCGCGGCTGCCAAAGGGAGCAGCAGACGGGGTGTTGGCAGGGGGTCGCACTTGTACCAACCCGGATTTCAACCGGCCATCGGTGGCAGCGTTGCGTTGCCGGGTCCGCACCGCCCGGTTCGCCGCGCCGCCGATCAGCTGGCACGGGCGCTGGCCGGCGAACGCCAGCGCCTGGCCGACGATCTGGCCGCGCTGCGGCGCGGGGCCGCCCTTGGCGACATTGATCTTGATCTGGGCACGGCGATCTTCACCCGCCGCTGGTGGCTGAAGGCCGGTGCCTGCGCCGCCCTGGTGGCGGGCGCCGTGGCGGCCGGGCTGCAGGTGCAGCCGATCCTGCCCAGCCTGCCGCCGGCCCTGACCCCGGCCCAGCAGGACGAGGCGCGCAGCCTTGCCATCGCACCGCTGGCGCTGGGCGCGCGCACCGGGGCCGTGCCGCGGGTGAATGCCCGCCAGCTGCGCCCGCTGGCCGAAGCGCCGGAGCGGCCGCGCGTGGAGCGCAGCGTCACCATCGGATCGCGCGGGTTGGCCGGCGCCTTGCGCAATGCCGGCGTGAGCGCGGCCGATGTCGCCGAGGTCACCCGCCTGCTGGGCAATGCCCGGCCGGGCGGCGGCGTGCGTGCCGAGCTGGTGCTGGGCCGGCGCGAGACCAAGACGGTGCCGCGCCCGCTGGAAAGCCTGAACCTGCGCGCGGCCTTTGACCTGAAGGTGGAAATCAGCCGGGTGGGCGGCGCGCTGACCATCCGGCGCATTCCGATCAAGGTGGATTCCACGCCGCTGCGGCTGTCGGGGCCGGTGGGAGGCAGCCTGAACCGGGCGCTGCGCAGTGCCGGCATTCCGGCGACGCAGGCCAGCGAGTTCGTGCGCCAGATGCGCCATGTCGTCGATTTCCAGCGCGGGCTGGGCAAGGGCGACCGGTATGACATCATCATCGAACAGGATCGCGCCGAAACCGGCGAGGTGCGCCACGGCAAGCTGTTGTTTGGCGCCATCATGCGCAAGGGCAAGACCCCGGTGGAAATCGGCCTGTTCAAGGGCGAATATTATCTGGGCAGCGGCGAAGGCGTGAAGAAGGGCCTGATGAAGACGCCGGTGGACGGCGCCCGCATGTCGAGCGGGTTTGGCATGCGCCTGCACCCGGTGCTGGGCTTTTCGCGGATGCACAAGGGTGTGGATTTCGGCGCCGCCAGCGGCGAACCGATCATGGCGGCCGGGGGCGGCACAGTCAGCTTTGCCGGCTGGCACGGCGGCCATGGCCGGTATGTGATGATCCGCCACAACAAGGAACTGGCCACCGCCTATGCCCATATGTCGCGCATTGCGGTGAAGCCGGGGCAGAGCGTGCGGCAGGGCCAGGTGATCGGCAATGTCGGATCGTCGGGCATGTCGACGGGGCCCCACCTGCATTATGAGGTGTGGCTGCGCGGCAAGGCGGTGAACCCGGTGTCGCTGCGCTTCATCGGCGGGTCCGAATTGTCGGGCCGCGCGCTCAACGAGTTCCAGCGCCAGATGAACCGCTGGCGCGCCCTGCCGGTGCTGGGGGCGGCGCCAAAATCCGCGTCGGTTGCGGCCGACTGACATTTTTTGGCCATGCTGGCCTGCCATGTGGTTGATCGTGCACCGCATCGTTCCTGCCTTGCCCCTGCTGGCCCTGCTGGGCGCGGCCGGCCCCCTGCCCCGGCCCGCGCGGCCGGTGGCGCCGATCCAATCCCAGGCCTTTGGCGAAGAGGCGGCGCGTGACCGCCTGGGCGAAGCCACCGATGTGATCCGCATTGCCGGCATCCGCGCCGGCATGGCTGTGGCCGATATCGGCACCGGCGGCGGTTATTATGTGCTGCGCGTTGCGCCGGTGGTGGGGCCCAGGGGCCGGGTCTATGCCCAGGATCTGTCGTTGAAGGCGCTGGATGGTGTGCGCCAGCGGGTGCGGGCGGCGGGCCTGCACAATGTGCGCTATGTGCAGGGGCGGCAGACCAGCGCGCGCCTGCCGACGGCCAGTGTCGATGTGGCCCTGATGGTGCACATGTATCACGAGATCGAGCAGCCCTATCTGCTGCTCGACCGGTTGCGGGCCAGCCTGAAGCCGGGCGGGCGGATTGTCATCGTCGATCTGGACCGGCCGTCGGAAGCCCATGGCATGCCCAAGCCCCTGTTGCTGTGCGAGGTGCGGGCCGTGGGCTATGAACTGGTGGGCGTGACCGATCTGGCCGAAGGCTATGCCGCTGTGTTCCGCCCCGGGGTACGGCCCGATCCGGCCAGCGTGCGCGCCTGCCGGCCCTGATGGTCAGGCGTTGACCAACATGCCGCATTTGCCCCGGTGCCGGCCGCATGGCAGGGGGTGGGCATGACCATCCCGCGCGTCGTGCTGTTTTATGGCCTGGCTGGCCTGATTCCGTTTTTCGCAGCACCGGTCGGCACCCTGCTGGCCCCGGATTTTCGCTGGCAATTCAACGAGGCGCTGCTGTGGTGGAGCGCCATCATCCTCAGTTTTCTGGGCGGCGCCCGCTGGGGCGCGGCCGTGCAGGCCGAGGTGCCCTCCCCCCGGCTGATCGGGCTGGCCATGCTGCCCAGCATCGCCGGCTGGCTGATCCTGGTGCTGGTGCCGGCCAACATGCGGGTGATCCAGTTCAGCGCGCTGGCAACGGCGCTGTTGCTGCATCTGCTGTGGGATCTGGCCGCGCGTGCCCTGCCCGGCTGGTATGGCCGGTTGCGCATGGTGTTGACCGCCGGCGCCATGACGGCGCTGGCCTGGCAGGCCTTCCTGCAAGGCTGACGGGTCAGGCGCTCCAGCGGGCGAAGATGGCGGTGGGCAACAGCAGGCCGCGGCTTTCCTCGCGGATCGCCATGTCGCCCACCTCGATCCGGCCGCCACGGCCGGCGGTGGCCTGGGCCAGCAGCGGGTGCAGCGCCAGCGCCGACATGCGGATGGCATAGACGGTGAGCACGAGGAAGCGGGCATCGTCGGCCAGCAATTGCCGCGCCAGATCAACCAGTTCGGGCAGATCACGCTCCAACTGCCACACCTCGCCATCGGGGCCGCGGCCATATTTGGGCGGATCAAAGATCAGGCCATGATATTTGCTGCCGCGCCGCACCTCGCGGCGCAGGAATTTCAGCGCATCATCGATGATCCAGCGCACCGGCGCATCAGCCAGGCCCGACAGGCCGGCATTTTCCCGGGCCGCCGCAACGCTTTTCTTGCTGGCATCGACATGGGTGACCTGGGCGCCGGCCTGGGCGGCCATCAGGCTGCCGACGCCAGTATAACCGAACATGTTCAGCACCTTGTCACCGGGCTGGATGCGGCTGGCCAGCCAGTCCCACTGGCCGCCCATGTCGGGGAAGAAACCGAGATGGCGGAACGGCGTGTTGCTGGCCCAGAAGCGCACCGGCCCGCGCGACAATTCCCAGCGGTCGGGCACATTGGGTTTCAGCTGCCAGCGGCCGCCGCCATCATCGTCGCTGCCGCCGATGAACTCGCCATCGGCCTTCCAGTCGGGGGTGGCCGGCAGCCACATCGCCTGGGGTTCGGGGCGGATGAAGCGGAAGCGGCCATAGCGTTCCAGCTTGCGGCCACCACCAGAATCAATCAGGCCGAAATCGGGCCAAGCCTCTGTGATCAGGGTGGAAAGCTGGGTCATGCGGCGGGCTTGTGGCGGCCGATTTCGGCGCGGGCCGGGGCGCCGGCCAGCATGGCGGTGCCGGCGGCGCGGGCCTGGTCCACATCCACCGCCTCGATCCGGGCGACCAGTTCGGCCGGGGCCATGAAGCGGCCGTGGACCAGGAGGCTGCGGCCCAGATAGTCGCTGGCCCCTTGCGCGCCTTCCAGCGCCATCAACAGGCCGGCGACGGCCTGGGCACGGGCGCGATCAAGTTCCCGCTTTTCAAGGCCTTGGGCGGTCTGATGCAGCACCTGGGCGATGAGATCGCGGGCGGCGGCGGCCTGTTTGGGATCGGTGGCGGCATGCACGCTCATCAGGCCGGCATCGGCATAGGGCTGCAGCGAGGCCGAAACGGTGTAGGCCAGGCCCCGTTCCTCCCTGACCTGTTGAAAAAGCCTGGACGACATCCCGCCACCGGCCGCCAGCGTGAACAGCAGGGCGGCATCCTGGGCCGGGTCATGATGGCTGGGGGCGGCCCAGCCGGCGGTCAATTGCGCCTGTTCGATGCGGCGGCTGTCGTGGTGGGTGGTGGCGGCAAACTGCGCCGATTCCGTGGCGGCAACGGCCGCGCTGGTGGCGGCATCGGGGAAGGCGGTGGCGGCAAGCCGGCACAGCGTGGCATGATCCACCTTGCCGGTGGCAACCAGCGTCAACCGCTGCGGCGCATAGTGCTGCGCCTGCCAATCCAGCAGATCATCGCGGCCGATGCGGGCGAGACTCGCCTCATCCCCCAGGATGGAACGGCCGAGGCCCTGCCCCGGAAAGGCCGCGAGCTGGAGATGGTCGAACACGATGTCATCCGGCGTGTCGCGGGCCTCGCCCAGTTCCTGCAGCACCACTTCCTTCTCGCGCGCCATGTCGTCGGCGTCGAAGCGGGCGCCGGTGACCAGATCGCTGATCAGGTCGACGGCCAGCGGCAGGTCCCGCGCAAGCAGGCGGGCGTGGAACATGGTGGAATCGCGGGCAGTCCAGGCGTTCAACTGGCCGCCAACATCCTCCATCTCCTCGGCGATGGCGCGGGCGGTGCGGCGGTGGGTGCCCTTGAACACCATATGTTCGAACAGATGGGCGAGGCCATTATGCTCGGCCCGTTCGTGGCGCGAACCGGCATCGGTGATCAGCGCCACCGCGGCGGTTTCCAGGCCCGGCATCGCCCAGCTGGCAACGCGCAGGCCGTTGTCGAGGATGGTGATTTCGGGCGGGTTCACCGGGGCCTGGCCCTTTGGGCGATATAGGCTTCGATCGCCTGCAGCTGGGCCGGGGCGACATCATAGCGTTCGGGGCGGCTCATCAGATCGGCCAGCCGGGCCGGCAGTTCCGGCGACACACCGGTGGCGGCGGCGACGGCGGCGGGGAATTTCGCCGGATGGGCCGTGGCCAGCGTGATCATCGGCGTGGTGCCCGGATCGCGGCGGGCAGCGGCGAGGCCGATGGCGGTGTGCGGATCGAGCAGTTCGCCGGTGCGGGCCAGGGCCCAGCGCATGGTGTCGGCCATTTCGGCGGCATCCACCCGGGCGGAGCTGAAGATGCGGGCGGCGGCGGCGCGCTGATCATCGGGCAGGCGCATCTGTTTTGTCGCTTCGAATTCGGCCATGCGCGCCGCCAGCCGGGCCGCGTCGCGGCCGGCCAGATCGAACAGCAGCCGTTCGAAGTTGGAGGAAACCTGGATGTCCATCGACGGCGCATCGGTGGGGCGCACCACACCCTGGCTGTAATCGCCAGCGGAGAGGGCGCGGTGCAGGATGTCATTCTCGTTCGTCGCCACCACCAGCCGTTCGATGGGCAGGCCCATTTGCGCCGCGACATAGCCGGCAAACACGTCGCCGAAATTGCCGGTCGGCACGGCATAGGCGACGGCGCGGTGCGGCGCGCCCAGCGACAGCGCGGTGGTGAAATAATAGACGACCTGGAACAGCAGGCGCGCCCAGTTGATGCTGTTGACGGCGGCCAGCGGGAAGCGGCCGGCAAAGGCGGCATCGTTGAACATCGCCTTCACCAACGCCTGGGCGTCATCGAAATTGCCTTCGATGGCGATGTTGTGGATGTTGCCATCCAGCACCGTGGTCATCTGGCGGCGCTGCACCTCGCTCACCCGGCCATGCGGGTGGAGCATGTAGACCTCCACCCCGGCGCGCCCGGCCAGCGCATCGATGGCAGCCGAACCGGTGTCGCCCGAGGTGGCGCCGATCACCGTCACATGCGCACCCGATTCGCCCAGGAAGCGTTCGAAGACGAGGCCGAGGGCCTGCAGCGCGATATCCTTGAAGGCCAGCGTCGGGCCATGGAAGATTTCGGCGAGGAAATGGCGGTGATCGAGCTGCTTCAGCGGCACCACCGCCTCATGGGCAAAGCGGCCGTAGGCGCTGGTGAAGATGGCGCGCAGCGCGGCATCGTCCAGGCAGTCGCCGGTGAACGGCCGGCAGATGCGCACCGCCACCTCCACATAGGAGAGGCCGGCCATGGCGGCGATTTCGGCCGCGGTGAAGCGTGGCCAGGTTTCGGGCACATAGAGGCCGCCATCGCTGGCCAGGCCGGCGAGGGTGGCACCCCGGAAATCGAGAATCGGGGCCTGCCCGCGAGTGGAGATATAGCGCATGACGCCTGCCTGTTATTCGGGCTTGGGCGTGGGCGCAACCAGCCCGCGTTTGCGCAGCCACAGGCCGTAGATGGCGCTCAGCGCGACGGCGAGGCCGAACCATTGGCCGGCATAGGCCAGATGATTGTCGGGCAGGTCGGCGGCGCTGGGCTGGCGCGGTTTGCCGAGCGGCGGAATCGCGGCATCGGGGATCAGCATGAAGCGGGGCCGGCCGGGATCATCGCCATAGGGCCGTTCGATGATGATGCCCGACAGTTCGTGATCCAGATTGATCACCACATCCTTGGCATCGATGCGGCGGGTCCAACCGGCGACGGCGACGATATCGGGCGGCCGGTTGTTGGGCCGGCAGGAAACCACGACGAAATAGCCCGAGGCGCCGCCAGCCGACGCGCCGGGGCGCAGATCATAGGGTTTGCGCGGGCCGGCATGGCAGCCGATTTCGGCGCGGCGATATTGCACCGACAGTTCGCGGGCCATGGCGCGCTGGAATTCGCCGGGGCTGACCGGTGGCAGATTGGGCGCGGCGGCCAGCCGTTCGATCAGCCGATGTTTCCATTCCCGCCGTTCCAGCTGCCAGCGGCCAAGGCCGCACAGGATCAGCACGCCGATGGCGGTGACGATGGTGGGCAGGATCGGCAGGCGGCGCATCACAAATGGCCTTCGCCGGCATCGTGGCGATGTTCAAGTGCGACCAGAAGCCCCTTGGACCAGCGCAGCAGCAGGATGGACAGGCCAGCCACGATCGGCGTCCACAGCAGGGCATGCACCCACCAGGGCGGCGTGAGCCGGGCATCGACCACCAGGGCCGCCGGCATGACGATGATGCTGACCAGCAGGATCACCCCGGCGGCGGCGCCATCGCCCACGTTGAAGCGGCCATAATCAAGGCCGCAGGCCGGGCAGCGCGGTGCCAGCTGCAACAGCCCGGAAAACAGGGGGCCGCCGCCACAGCGTGGACAGCAGCCCCGGAGTGCGACCTGCGCCGGATGCGGCGCGTCAGCCAAGCGGATTGGTGGCGACGGCGGCCCCGAAGTTCGAACCCCACACATAGATGGAGATGAACAGGAACAGCCACACCACGTCGACGAAGTGCCAATACCAGGCCGCCGCTTCGAAACCGAAGTGGTGGCGCGGGGTGAAGTCACCCTTGTAGGTGCGGGCGAGGCAGACCATCAGGAAGATGGTGCCGACGATGACGTGGAAGCCGTGGAAGCCGGTCGCCATGTAGAAGGCGGCGCCATAGATGCTGTCGGCCAGGCCATATTCGGCGTGGTGATATTCATAGGCCTGGACCGCGGTGAACACAAGGCCGAGCGCGATGGTGACCCACAGGCCGTTCTTCAGGCCCTTGCGGTCATCATGGATGAGCGCGTGGTGCGCCCAGGTGACCGTGGTGCCCGACAGCAGCAGGATCAGCGTGTTCAGGAGCGGGAAGACGAAGGGATCGAGCAGTTCGATGCCCTTGGGCGGCCACACGCCTTCGATGCCTTCATGCACCGACGGGTAGAGGGCGGCGTTGAAATAGGCCCAGAACCAGGCGACGAAGAACATCACCTCGGAGGCGATGAACAGGATCATGCC
>CAZAWH010000094.1:0-11480 GCA_964488775.1 uncultured Sandarakinorhabdus sp.
TAGAGATAGTCGCGCAGCCAGCTCGACAGGCTGATGTGCCAGCGCCGCCAGAAATCCTGCAGCGAGGCGGCGCGATAGGGCTGATCAAAATTGCGCGGAAACCGATAGCCGAGCAGCGCCGCCAGCCCCACCGCCATGTCGGAATAGGCGGAAAAATCGCAATAGATCTGGACGGCATAGCCATAGGCCGCCGCCAGCAGATCAAGGCCGGACTGAAGATTGGGATCCTGAAAGGCCGGGTCAACCAGCCGCGTGGCCAGTTCGCTGGCGATCACCGCCTTCTTGAACAGGCCCCAGACGATCAGGATCAGGCCGCCAGCCACCATGGCGCGGGTCAGGCGCGGCACGGACTGGAACTGCGGCACCAGATGGCTGGCGCGCACGATCGGCCCGGCGACGAGGTGGGGAAAGAAGCTCATCAGCAGCGTGATGTCGAGGAAGCTGGCCGGCGCGGTCTTGCGCCGGGCGATGTCGATCAGATAGCTCATGCCCTGGAAGGTGAAGAAGCTGATCCCGACGGGCAGGATCACGTCGATCAGCGGCAGGTCGCGGCCCAGCCCGGCCGCGACCAGGATCGGGGCCAGTTCCTCGAGGAAGAAGCCGAAATATTTGAAAAAGCCCAGGATCACCAGGTTGGCGATGACGCCCAGCGCCAGCCACGGCTGCACGCCCTGCCCCGCATCCAGCCGGCGTTGGATGCGCGCCGCCAGCAGCCAATTGATCGCCGCCGAGGCGATGAGCAGCAGAACGAAACGCCAATCCCAGGCGCCATAAAACACCCAGCTGGCCAGCAGCAGGATGATCTTGCGCCATTCGTTGCTGGCCTGCCCGACCGTCCAGACGAGGATCAGGACGGGCAGGAAGAACAGGCCGAAATCGAGCGTGGGGAACAGCATCAGCGGGCTGTTCCCGCCTGGGCCGGTGCGCTGGCGGCCGCATCGAGATCGGCGAGCAGCAGGCGCGCCACCTCCGCCCCGCCGGCCGGGGAATAATGGATGAAATCCGGGCCCATCAGAAAGGATTGGGTCCATTTCACCGCCGCGCAGGCGCCGCCCTGGCGGGCGCGCCAGTCCCAGAAAGCGATGCCCAGTTCGCCGGCCACGCGGCGCTGCACGGCCGACACGGCGGCCAGCGCCGGCGGGGTGAACAACAGGCCGCCGCGCCGCACCCAGCGCAAGGCCGGCCCGGCCAGCGTGACCGGGTCGGGCGCGAGCACGCCATCCCCATCGTTCCACAACGGAATGTCGATGCCATCGACCGGCAGGCGGCCGGGGCCGGCCATGATCGCCGGGTTGCAGTCCACCGCCTCACCGGGGGCATTGCTGGCCAGCGCGCCGTTGCGGCTGGCGGCATCGGGCGGGCCGATCATCAGGATCGGCACCGGCCCGGCCAGCTGCCGCAGCCGGGCGACCTGTTCGCGGATCTGGCTTTCCAGGCGCACCGGATCGAAATTGGGCGCAAAGCCTTCGTTGGTGCCAAAGGCCAGGATGATCAGATCGGGCGGCAGCGCCGCCAGCTGCGCGGCGATGGTGGCGGTATCGGCACGGCCGAGGAATTGCAGCTGGCTGCCGGGCACGCCCAGGTTGGACAGGATCACCCCGGCCGGCCGCTCCAGCCACCAGCCGGTGACAATGGCTTCGCCCGACAACAGCTCCAGCCGGGCGCTGCGAGCGGCGGTTTCGCTGGTGAAGCGCTGGCACTTCGGCGTGTCGGCCTCGGCGGTGAAATCCACCTCCCGGGTGATGCCGCCGATGCTGATCGACAGGCGCGGGCCGCTGGGGCTGGCGGCGACGCACAGGCCAAAGGCGGTGAATTCGTTCCTGGCATCGGCGCTGAGCGACAGCGAGGCGCCGCGAGTGCGGCTGGTGAGCGTGTAGCCGGTGAGGCCGCGCGGCGGCCACGTGTCCGAAGCCTGTGCGCCGAACAGGCCGCGGGCCTGCCAGCCGCCGCTCATCGCTGCTTCCACCCCGCGGGTGCGCACGCCGGCATGGGGCCGGCCGGCCGGCATCAGGCCGCGCCCGCCATTGCCGGCCCGCGCCTGCAGGGCATCACGCAGCGCGCCGGTGATGCTGTCCCCCGCGGTGTGGGAATCGCCAATGGCGAGGATGTGCAGCGGCCGGCCCTGCGGCAGGCCAGCGCCACTGATCGGCACGCCGGCCAGCGTGTCTGCCCCGCACAGGGCCGCCAGGCAGGGCGCCGCCAGCAGGGCCAGCCCGGCCAGCATCAGCCGGCGCCCTTTGGCGGTGCCGGATCGGTGGCGGGCGGCGGATCGGCGGCCGGGGGCAGAAGATTGGTCGGCGCGTCCGCAGCCGGCGGTTCGGCCGGGGTGGCAGCCGGGTTCGAAGCCGGCGCCGGGGCCGGGATCGGGGCCAGCACATCGGTGACGATGGTTTCGGGTGGATCGCCGATCTGGCCTGCGGCCGGCGCCGGGGCCGGCGTGTCGACCACCGGCGGCGGCACCAGATCGGGCGCGACCGGCTTGTCCCCCCGCGCCGCCGCGCCCCAGGCGCGCACGCGGGCGGCGACATCGGCGGTGAGCAGGCGATAGCCCTTCATGCTCATGTGGATGCCGTCGCCGGCGCGCACCAGCCAGGGCGCACCGGTCCTGGGATCGATCAGATGGCTGGCATAGGCGCCATCCGGCCCGGCGGCCAGGCTGCGCGTGTCGATGAACGGCACACCCAGATCGCGCATCAGGCCAGCGTGAAAGGCGTTGAGCGCCTGCACCTTGGCGTCAAATTCCGGGTCGCGCATCAGCGGCAGGCCCACCCAGAAGACCTCTGCCCCCTGATCCTGCAGCCGCTTCACATACCGGGTGATGCGGGCGCCCACCTCGGCCCGCCATGCCGGCGACAGGAAGGCCGCCGCCTTGCCGCCGACAAACAGGCCCTGGATGTCGTTGGCGCCAAAGCTGATCACCGCCACGTCCACCGGGCCTTCGGCCAGCTGCGCCGCGAGCTTCGCTTCCAGATCGAGCTGGCGATAACGGGTGAAGCCGGTGGCCTGCTGGGCCAGGCGCAGCACCTGGAAGGCCTCGCGCCGGGGCAGCTGGTTGTAGAGCGCGGCCCACAGGCCATCGCCGAAACTGTCACCAAACACGCCAATGCGAAAGCTGCGCTTTTCCGCCACGGCGCGGCGCAGGGCGGCGGGGGCATCGGCGTCGCCGGCAACCTCGCTGGGCAGGCCGCCCTTGGCCGGCGGCAGCGCCGCGCCCACCGCAGCCGGCGCATCGCCCAGCCAGCCATTGATCTGCGGCGCAAAGGCGATGCCGATGGCAATGCCCGCCGCCACGCCGCAAAACAGCACGGCGGTGCGATCGATGAGCAGGAAGGCGGGGTTCTGGCTGGTCATGGTGGGGAGCCCGGCTGATACACGCGCCGCCGGCCGGCGCAAGGCCCCTCAGCCGCCGGTCAGCGGTGAGGAGCGTCCCAGCCACGCCAGCCTGACCTTCAACAGCGCCATGAACACCACGGTCAACGGCACCGCCAGGATCACGCCCAACGGGCCGAGCAGCGTGCCGGCGGCAATCAGGCTGAAGATGGTGAGCACCGGCGGCAGATCGCCAAAGGTCTTCTGCGCGATCGGCATCACCACATTGCCCTGCAACTGCTGCACCACCGCCAGCGCGATGATGGTGAAGATGCCGCTCTCCACCCCCTGGCCAAAGCCCAGGATGACCGTCGGAATGGCCACCAGCACCACCCCCAGATAGGGCACGAATTCGCACAGCCCGGCCACCAGCCCGATGGCCAGCGGCGACGGCAGGCCGACAATCCACAGGCCGATGGAGGTGCCCACCGCCACAAACGCCATGCCGATCGCCTGCCCCTTCAACCAGGCGGTGAGCGAGGTGCGCACCGCGCCCAGCGCCTCGCGCACGCGCGGGCGGGTTTCGGGGGCCAGCATGTCGATCAGGCCATCAACATACAGCCGCGGCTGCGCCGCCAGATAGAGCGCGGCCACCAGCACCACCGCCAGGCCGGTGATCGCAGAGCCGATGTTGGCCAGCGTCGCCTGGGCGAAATCCACCACCTGAGACACCTTGGGCGCATAGCCCGACACCTGGGCCATGATGTCGGCCCCAATCGGCGTCGCCCGGATCCAGCCCTCCACCGTCGCCACCGCCGCCGGCAACCGCTCGGACAGGAGAATGAACTGTTCCGTCATCATCGTGCCGAACAGGCCAAAGATCACCACCAGCGCCGCCAGCGGAATCAACACCGCCGCCGCAATCGCCAACGCAAACGGCAGCTTCAGCACCCGCTGCAGGAACGCGGCAAAATCACTGAGCATCAGCCCAACCAGCGCACTGGCAAAGATCACCAGCACCAGCTGCTGCAACTGCCAGATCGCCAGCGCCAACCCGATGCCGGCCATGGCAGCCAGGGCGCGGCGGAACCAGCGGGCGCTGTCGTCGGGGTGCGGTGTGCTCATGCGAACGCATCATGGCGGGGTGGGAGGGAGAAAGAAAGAGGGCCTCCGGCGGGCAGGGGCGAGGCCCCTGCACCCGTTTGTTTTCGGGCGGTGCCTGATGGGCGGATTTGGGGGGAGAAAGCGACACGCCTCCACATTGTCGCCCCGTGCTTGACACGGGGCTTGGCTTCAACTGGCACAGATCGGACGGCCGCAAGCGGGTCACAAGCGGTGACCATCCCAAGCAGCACAAACGAAAACGAACGGGTCCAGGGTCTGCGACCCTGGCCGCCGGAGGCTCTTTCTTTCTGCCCTTGAACGCACAACGGCGGCACTGCCTGAAGGCAACGCCGCCGCCGGTTCGGTCAGCTCAGATCAGAGTGCGGTCCACTCGCCATCCCGGTGGTAGCGGTGGGAGACCTGGCCGTCGTCGCCGATGGCCCAGAGGTGGATCCACTGGTTGTCGACCAGTTCGCGCACGGTCTGGCTGTTCATGATGACGTTCGTCATCGCGTCCAGCGGGGCTTCGATGAAGACGTTCAGGCGCAGCGGTTCGTGGAGCAGTTTTTCGCCGTCGTGGACCGATTGCCAGGCGAGGCCGGTCTTGAGGTCGCCGGCGTTGCCTTCGAGCACGCCCAATGTGCCGACGACATTGTGCAGCACCTTGTTTCCGGCGCCCCACACCCGGTTGTTCACGGTGGAGCCGTAATATTGCAGGTTGATCCAGCTGGCGACGACCATCGGTGCCGTCATGATCAGGGTGAGGATGCCGAAGCCATCGTCCTGCCGCCAGTCATAGCTGTGCAGGAAGCTGCGGCCGCCCAGATCGATGCCGGTGGTGCGGTGGCGCGGCGCGGCGATGAAGGCGCCGTTGCCAGCCAGGCCCCATTCCGGGCGCACCTGGGCCCAATCGCGGCTGCGGCGCAGCACCTGGGCATCGATATCGCCTTCGGGGGCATCAAGATCGAGGAAGCGGGCGCGTTCGCGGCGGGTGAGGGCCGAGGCGCGGGCCAGCCAGCCATCCAGTTCGGCCAGTTCGGCCCGCAGCGCCGCCGGCACGCGGTCGCGGTCAAAGATGCTGATCTGATCGGTGGTGGTGTCGTGCAGGGCGCCGAGGAACCAGCAGTCATCGGGAATATGGATGCCGCGGCTTTTCAGGCCGATGCGCACGGCTTCATCGTTGAGGATGTCGGCGGCGATGCGGGCGTTGGCTTCGCCGGTGTGGCCGCCGCAGGCCCCGCAATCCAGGCCGGAGGCGTGGGGGTTGTTGGCGGTGGTGCTGCCATGGCCGGCCAGCAGCACGAACCGGGCGAAATCGCTGGTCAGGCTCATGGCGCGCAGCACGGCTTCGGCCTGGTTGAGCCGCTGTTCGGCGGACAGGCCGGTCATGCGTCCGCCGACCACGCGCGGTTCCAGCCGCGGGCCCAGCTTGCCGATCACCGGGGCATCAAGGCCATCGGTGTTGGGATCGGACACGGTGCGGGTGAGGCCAAGCGCGTCGCTGACCAGCTTGGGCGCGAAGGCCAGGCCCATCGCCTCGACATAGGTGAAGCTGGAGACCGCCGATTGCTTGAAGCTTTTCCACGCCTTGGCGGCCCGGCGGCGCAGCAGGCGCAGGCCCAGCACCTCGGTTTCCTCGTCGGCGGAGGCACCGCCCACCATTTCGGTGATGGTATAGGCCGGGGTGAGCAGCACCGGGCAATGGGCACCGCCGGTTTCGCGGCCGATCGGCACATATTCGATCGGGTAGCCGAAGAAGCCGGCAAAGCCGATGGTCTCGCCCCCCGGCACCACCTGTTCCAGCGCGCGGCGATAGACTTCGGAGCGGACATCGATGCAGAAGGCCGCCTGCAGCGGCTTGCGGCCACTGCGCGCCGGCAGGGCAAAGGGCTGCGCCACTTCGGTTTCGCGCGCCAGCTTGCCGAGCAGCTGTTTCTGCCAGGCGATTTCATAGGCTTCCTGGAACACCAGATCGAGCGCCAGTTCGGGATCGGCCGACAGGCCGGCATCATCGGGCAATTGCGCCGCCTGGCGCATTTCCGCCGCCCAGGCCGCCTGGAATTCGGCATCGGTGCGCTGGCGGAACAGGGCATAGCCCCAGGCCATGCGGATGGCGAGCAGTTCGACCAGCCGGTTGTCGGCCCGGCCATAGAGACCATTGTCCCACACCAGATAGCGGACATAGGCCGCCCAGCCGCCGATATCGAACAGGGCGCGGTGCAGATAATCGGTCTGCGCGCGTTCGGGGATGCCGATGGCTTCGACGATCAGGCCAATGGCCGCCACCGGATCGGCCGGCAGATCGGCGATGATGCGGCGGAAATCCCTGATGCCCATGGCTTCGGCGTTGCGATCATGGCGCATGGTTTCGCGCCAGGCTGCCCAGGGGCTCATTTCGCGCTGCGGCATCTGCCAGCTGGCCTGGCCTTCATCGAAATAGGCGGCGCACCAGCGCGAGATTTCATCCACCATGAAGGCGGTGCGGCTGGCCTGCCGGTCGCCGGCCGACAGCCGGTCCAGCACTTCGGCGATGGTGGCCACCACGGCCGGGCCGCTGCGCCGCTCCGCCGGATCGCGCGCCAGGGCTGCCTTGGCCAGCGCCACATCGGCCGGGATCGGCGAATTGGCCGGCGCCCGGGCCAGCGCCTCGGCAATATGGGCATCGGTGATGATGCCGCGGGCCAGCGCCGCGCGATAGAAGGGGCGCGCCATCAGCATGTCCACCTTGGCGACGCGGCGCAGGGTGGCGGTGGTGGCGGCAAAGCTTTGTCCCGAAAAGCCCAGGAAGGGGTTCACGGCGACAAAATGCTTGAGCGGCCACAGCGGCGCGATGCGCTGGCAGGCGGTGGCGATGGCGGTTTCGAGCGGAGCCGGCGCGGGCGCGGCCGGAGCGGCGGTCTCGGCAGCGGGGGCGGTGTCGGTCATCATCGGGGGGACCTTTCGCGGGGCAAATCGGGGGATCAGCGGCGGGTGGGCAGGCCGGTGGGCCACAGCGCCAGCACCAGCCGGTTGGCCAGCGTGTTGGCATAAAGCCCGTTCTGGAGGTGGACATAGAGCGCCCGCGCCCAGCCCGGCGTGGCGGTGCCGCGCGCGGTGATGAAGGTGGCCTGGCCGATGGTGAGGGCGGCAAAGCCGGCCACCACCAGGATGATCGCCGCCAGCGCCAGCGGATCGGTGCGGCCGGCATCGGCAGGCAGGGTGCCGGCCATCAGGGCGGCCATGCCGGCCTGCAGGGCGAACCACACCCCGGCAACCAGCAGGGCAGCCAGGCCGGTGCGGGCAATCACGAAGCCGGTGGGCCGCATGTCGATCGATTGGGCGATCAGGTGGGTGAGGCCCATCAGCAGGATCGCACCCAGCGCGAACACCCCCGGCTGGGCGGTGATGGCAAAGCCCGACAGCGTGCCGGCCAGCACCACCCCGCCCAGCACGACAGTGAGCGCCATGGCCAGCCGGGCCGGGTGCAGCGCGCCGCCGGGGCTGGGCGACCAGCTGGCGCGCGCCATGTCGACCACGCTGCCCGAGGACAGGAAGGCATGCGCCTTGTAGAGCGAGTGGGCGAGGATGTGCAGCAGCGCCGCCGGCCAGGCGCCAAGGCCGCATTGCAGCATCATGAAGCCCATCTGGGCAATGGTGGACCAGGCCAGCGCCACCTTGATGGCATTCTGGGTCAGCATGACCACGCTGGCCAACAGGGCGGTGCCGCCGCCGATGATGATCAGCAGATCCATCGCCGGGGCCGACAATTCGATCAGCGGCGCAAAGCGCAGCAGCAGGAAGCCGCCGGCGTTGACGATGCCGGCATGCAGCAGCGCCGACACCGGGGTGGGGGTTTCCATCACCTCGGTGATCCAGCCGTGCAGCGGGAATTGCGCCGACTTCAGCAGCGCCGCCACCGCGATCAGCCCGGCCGCCAGCGACAGCCCGGCCGGGGTGTCGCCACCGGCCGCCGCGACGCCGGCCACGCCGCCGAGCACACTGCCCAGATCAAGCCCGCCAAAGGCCTGCCACAGGGCGTAGAAGGCACCAGCAAGGCACAGATCGCCCAGCCGGCTGGCAATGAACTTCTTGCGCGCCGCCAGGATCGCCGCCGGCCGATCGCCATAGAACAACAGCAGCTGGTTGAGGCCGAGCGAGGTTGCCACCCAGGCGCCCAGGAACATCAGCAGATTGCCCGACAGGATCAGGGTGAGCACGCTGGCCAGCGTGGCCGACAACAGGCGGGTGAAGCGCGCCTGCCCGGCATCGCCAGCCATGTAGTTGCGCGAGAAATGCACCACGACGGCACCGACGAAGCTGACCAGCAGGAACATGGTGGCGGTGAGCGCATCGAACCACAGGCCAACACCGGGCAGCACCGGGGTGGCCAGTCCGCCGCCCAGCGCCACCAGCGCCGCCATGGCCGCGGCAATGCCCAGGTTGAACAGCGCGGCGAGGCGCGCCACGCCAGCCAGGCGCTTGCCATCAGCCGCCGGGGCGATCAGCATCAGGGCCAGCGCCGCCGGCCCGGCCAGCACCAGCCACAGCATCGGGGTTGTCGTCATCATCGGCTCCACGGGCAGATTGGGATCGACCGGCCATCTAAAGGCTGGCGCTCTTCACGTAAAATAGATATATTGCGATATATTGTTCGTTCTGATGAATGAATGGTCATGGCCGCGCTCAACTACAACCATCTGCGCTATTTCCACGCCGTGGCGCACGCCGGCAGCCTGACCCGCGCCGCCGGGCTGCTCAACCTGTCGCAATCGGCGCTGTCGGTGCAGCTGAAAAGCCTGGAGGACGCGCTGGGCCACCGGCTGTTCGACCGGCAGGGCAAGCGCATGCTGTTGACCGAGGCCGGAAAAATCGCGCTGGACCATGCCGATACGGTGTTCTCCGCCGGCGATGCCCTGATGGCCACGCTGCAGGGCCGGGTGCGCATCGATCAACAGGTGCTGCGCATCGGCGCGCTGCCCACGCTGTCGCGCAATTTCCAGGCGGAGTTCATCGCCCCGCTGATCGGCCGGCGCGATGTGGAGCTGGTGATGGTGTCGGGCGCCATGCGTGACCTTCTGGCGCAGCTGGAAGCGCATGAGCTGGACGTGGTGCTGGCCAACCAGCCGCCGCGTGGTGTGGTCGCGCCCGATCTGGAATGGCGGCGCATCGCCCACCAGCCGGTGGGCCTGGTCGGCCCGCCCGGCCTGCTGCGCCGGCCCCTGGCCTTCCCGCAGGATCTGGCCAAGCTGCCGGTGCTGCTGCCGGCGCGCGGGCTCGACATCCGCTCCGGCTTTGATCAGCTGCTCAACGCCGCCGGCATCCAGCCGATCATCCTGGCCGAGGTGGACGACATGGCGATGCTGCGCCTGCTCGCCCGCTCATCCGAAGCACTGACCCTGGTGCCGCCGATCGTGGTGAAGGACGAGCTGGCCGCCGGCACGCTGGTGGAGCTGTTCACCATCCCCGGCCTGGCCGAGGATTTCCACGCCATCACCCAGCGCCGGCGCTTCCCCAACCCGTTGCTGGCGCAGCTGCTGGGCGGGGATGCCGTGAACGCCTAGGGCTTCACATCCGGCGGGGTCTCGCCCGCCATGCTGGCCGCCACCTTTTCGGCCGCGTCCAGCACGCGCAGCAGGTTGCCGCCGGCGATCTTCTCGCAATCGGCCTCGCTCATCCCGCGGCGCAGCAGTTCGGCGATCAGCGCCGGATAGGTTTCCACGCCCTCAAGACCGGTGGGGGTGGAATCAATGCCGTCCAGATCGCCGCCGATGCCGACATGATCGACCCCGGCCAGCTTCACCAGCCGCTCGATATGGTCGGCGACATCCTTGATGCCCACCTCCGGCCGCGGATTCTTCGCATCCCATTCCGCCATCGCCGCCCCCTGGCGCGGCAGATCGCCGATGTGCAGCGCCGCCAGCCGCTGCCGCTCCCCGGCGCGGGCGGCTTCCCAGGCCTGGCGGGCGCTGTTGATGAAGCCGGGCACATAGGTGGCCATCACCACCCCGCCATTGGCCTTGACCAGCGGCAGCACATCATCGGGCACGTTGCGCACATGATCGGCAATGCCGCGGGCCGAAGAGTGGCTGAAGATCACCGGCGCCTTGGTGGTGGCCAGCACCGCCTTCATCGTGCCCGGCGAGACGTGGGACAGGTCAACCAGCATGCCGATGCGGTTCATCTCGCGCACCACGGCCTTGCCATAGTCGCTCAGGGGCTGCGGCCGCGCCGGCTCATTGGCGCTGTCGGCCCAGTCATTGTGCTTGGTGTGGGTCAGCGTCATGTAACGCACGCCCAGCGCGTGATACATGCGCAGCACGGGGAGCGAATTGTCGATCTGGCTGCCGCCCTCCACCCCCATCAGGCTGGCGACCTTGCCGGTCTTCTGGATGCGGCGGATATCGGCCGCCGTGCTGGCCAGGGCGAAATCATCGGGATATTTGGCCACAAAGCCGCGCACGATGTCGATCTGCTCCAGCGTCTGCTTCACCGCCGCCGGCCCGGTGACATTGGCCGAGACATAGACCGACCAGAATTGCCCGCCCACCCGGCCCTGATGCAGGCGGGGAATGTCGGTCATCAACGGCCGCTTGAAGCTGCGGGAATCGGCCTTCAGATCCTGTTGCCACCAGGCCTCGCCAAAGCTGCCGCGCAAGGCGCCCGGCCAGTCATTGTGGCCATCGATGATCGGCTGGCGCTTCAGCACGGCTTCGGCCCGCTTCAGCCAGGGATCATCCAGCGCCAGGGCAGGGGTGGCGGCCAGCAGGCCGATCAGGATCAGGGCGTGTTTCATGCGCACACTGTGGCACCCTGCCGCCCTCTCTTGCAAGACAGGTGACGTGCCCGCCACACTGGCCACATAACATGGCGCAAAGCCATCACCGCAAAGGATCAAGTCATGCTCGAAACCAGTGATCGCCGGGTCTATGGCCCCGATGAAGTCGCCTTCCGGGACACGGTGCGCAAGGTCTTCGAAAAGGAGCTGATCCCCAATCTCGACCGCTATGAGGACGAAGGCATCGTCGACCGCACGTTCTGGCGCGCCTGCGGCGAGGCCGGCCTGCTCTGCCCCACCGTGCCGGAACAAT
>CAZAWH010000095.1:0-11297 GCA_964488775.1 uncultured Sandarakinorhabdus sp.
CGGCAATCCCTTTGGCGACCTTCACCAGCGCGGCTACGGCGGTGGCGGCGGTGGCGGCTACACCGGCGGCAATGGCGCGGGTGACTATGGCGGCGGCTTTGCCGGCACGTCCTATGTCGCGTCCTTCGCGTTGAGCAGCAGCTTTGCCGCCGGCCGCAGCGGGGATGGGTTTGTGCAGATCGCCGCCGTGCCCGAACCAGCCAGCTGGGCACTGCTGATCATCGGCTTTGGCGCTGTGGGTGGCAGCCTGCGCGCGCGGCGGCTGCGGCCGGCCTGAACCGGCCGCTCCACCCGGTTTACTGCCCGCGCCGGCTCATGAACGCCAGGCGTTCAAACAGCATCACGTCGGCCTCGTTCTTCAGCAGCGCGCCGTGCAGCGGCGGGATCAGGGTCTTGGTGTCGCGGTTGCGCAGCACGTCGACCGGCAGATCCTCGTGCATCAACAGCTTCAGCCAATCGAGCAGCTCGCTGGTCGACGGCTTTTTCTTCAGGCCCGGCACTTCGCGCATGTCGAAGAAGATGTTGAGCGCCTCGCCGACCAGGGCGCGCTGGATGTCGGGGAAATGGACGCGGACAATGGCCTCCATCGTGTCGCGATCCGGGAACTTGATATAGTGGAAGAAACAGCGGCGCAGGAACGCGTCGGGCAGTTCCTTTTCGTTGTTCGACGTGATGATGACGATCGGGCGCTGGGCGGCCTTCACCCGCTCCCCGGTTTCGTAAACGTCGAACTCCATGCGATCCAGTTCGGTGAGCAGATCGTTGGGAAACTCGATATCGGCCTTGTCGATCTCGTCGATCAGCAGCACCGGCAGCTTGTCAGAGGTGAACGCCTCCCACATTTTGCCGCGCTTGATATAGTTGGCGATGTCAGACACGCGGGGATCGCCCAACTGGCTGTCGCGCAGGCGGGACACGGCATCATATTCATACAGGCCCTGTTGCGCCTTGGTGGTGGACTTCACGTTCCATTCGATCAACGGCGCGTCAAAGGCCTGGGCGATCTGGTGGGCCAGCACGGTCTTGCCGGTGCCCGGCTCGCCCTTGACCAGCAGTGGCCGCCGCAGCGTGACGGCGGCGTTGACCGCCACCTTCAGATCATCAGTGGCGACATAGCCGGACGTGCCCTGGAAGCGCATGTGAATATCCCCTTCGTTTGCCACAGGGTTAGGCAAGGCCGCGCAGGCATGCAATCCTGTCATTGTGCGAAGGGCAAACGCAGTGCCATAAGGTCGCAACACAGGATTCGGATACAAGAACACGGGGGTCGCATCATGGGTCGCAAATTGCTTCTGGCGATTGCCGGCGCCTTGCTGGCTGCCACGGCCGCACCGGCGCTGGCGGCGCCGTCGGCGCTGATCCGCTGCGATGGCTATGGCCGTCGCCAGACGCCGGGCGAACAGGTGGGGCGCGGCATCCTGATCCTGGGCACGCTCGGCCTGTTTGGCAGTGCGGAGGCCGACCAGCCATCCGCCCGCGAAACCGGCGAGAAGGGCATCATGGCCTGCACCGATGCGTTGACCGACAGCCGCACCACCGGCAACCCGGTGCGCCGCGCCGAAGTGTTGATGACGCGCGGCGTGCGCCAGTTTGAAATGGGCCGCTTCGATGATGCGATCGCCGATGCCCGCGCCGCCCGCGCGGTGGAATTGACGCCGCTGGTCCGCGCCCATTTCGATCGCACCATCGGGGCGTCCACCCTGTTGCTCGAAGCCTTTGTCCGCCTGTCGCAGAACAACCAGGCCGAAGCCGAGAAGCTGGCGTTCCAGGCCGCGCAGGCCCGTCCCCACGGCATCTATCACACCGATGAAGCCCTGCGCATCATGTCGCTCAGCCCGGAAATCAGCGCCGATGAACAGGTGCTGCTCGATCGCGTCTGGCGGCTGACGCCCAATCAGCGGCCGGTGCTGAACCGCGCCGGTGCCGGTGACTGGGCCGGCGCTGCCGCCACGATGAAGACGCTGGTGGCAACCTTCCCCAAGCCGGGGGTGGTCGTGTTGGCCCACATGGCCGCGCTGCAGGCGCTGGCGGGGGACAGCAAGGCGGCCGAGGAAACCCTGGCCCGGGTGAGCGAGGACATTGACGAACTGGCCGCCAAGGCCGGCGGCACCGACCAGGCGGCGCAGACCGCGGCGCAGCAGGTCGCCCGCGCTGACGAGATGGTGCAGCTGGCGCGGGCGCAGGTCGCTTTGAACCAGGGCAAGATCGAGGAGGCCAAGGGCTTTCTCGCCGGCCGGCCGCGCTGGCTGTCGCCGGCCAGCCTGACGGCGCAGATCATTGCCAATGTGCAGGCCAAGGGCGGGCCGGGCACGGCGCCGGGGATCGATCCGGCCAAGATCCGCGCCGATGCCACCAAGGTGGCGCGCGATGCGCTCACCGGCAAGGGCATCCTCAACAATCTGGTCATCGGCCTGCCGCGCTGGGAGGATCCGGATGAGGCGCAGGAATTTGGCAAGCTGATCGCGCCGACCTCCAAGGTGATGCAGCCCAAGCCCACCCGCGATGGCGCCGCCACCAGCATCGTGGCGGCCCGGTCCGCCGCGATCGATACGGTGAACGAGGCGCTGCTGGTCGCCGCCGCCCGGGCCGCCGCCGCCAAGGGGCAGGACCGTTTTGCCGTGCTGTTCAATTTCGGCACCAACCGCGGCAGCAAGGCCGGGATCGCCGCCGGCTTCACCCTGTTCGATTTCGTCACCCCGGCCGACAGCCTGTTCGCCGCCCAGGCCGCGCGGGCGTTCAGCGTGGCCGAGATCGAGACGGCCCTTGGCAGCCAGTATCGCCCGCCCGCGCCCACGCGCTAACGGCCTCAGCGATAGGCGTAGATGACCTCGTCGGTCTGGCCGCCGGCGAAGCCGAACATGCTGCCCCGGCTGTCGGCGGTCTGGCTGGCCAGGCGCGGCTTGCCATCGGGGCCCAGCCGGTAATCGAACGTCTGTTCAAAGCCGGTGACCTTGATCAGCAGGTTGAGCTTGAAATTTTCCCGCGCCCGCACCTTCAATCGGGCGACCCAGGGCTTGCCTTCGGTGGTGGCGATCACCGCTTCGCCTGACAGGTGGCTGGAGATGTCGGCGCTGTCGGTGCGCACCGATCCGGCGGGCAGCACCGGGATCTTCAGGATCTTGCGGCCTTCATCATCCACCTGCACATCCGACGCGGCGGCCAGCAGGGCGGCCAGCCGGTGATAGCCGGGCACCGGGTTCACGGCGGTGGCCTTGCGGAAGCTTTTGAACTGGCTGGCCGAAGGCGCCTTGCCGTTGACGGAGACCAGCGTCCAGCGCGTGCCGTCCCACCGCTCCACGGTGACGGTCTTTTCCTTGATGCCCGGCCCGCGCCGCACCGCCGTGGTGGTGCGTTCAAACGCCATGCCGGCGGGATCGAGGGCGCGGGCATCGGTGATGATCGCCTCGCGCAGCGGTTCCAGCCGCAGATCGGGCGCCGGGGCGGCGGCCGCCAGTGCCAGGGCGAGGAAGGGAATGATGCGGGCGCGACCGGTGCGTGTCATGGCCATCCTGTTAGACTGCTGCCCGCGCTGCGACAAGCTGTCACGCCTGCTGCCCCCGGCTGGCCGCGGCCAGCCCGTCCAGCACCGGCTTGCTGCCCGGGCGCAGCGCCAGGGCGCGGCTGAAATCGGCGCGGGCGCCGGCGCTGTCTCCAACCGCGAGGCGCAGACGGCCGGCACTGGCGGCGATCGGCACCGGCCACAGCGGCGGCTCGCGATAGGGCAGGCCGGCCTCCACCGCCTCCAGCGCGCGATAAAGGCGCAAGGCGGCATCGGTGCGGCCTTCGGCGGCGAGCAGGGCAGCACGGGCGCTGCCGTCGATCAGGGTGATCAGCGCGCTGCGCGGATCATCGCTGTCGCGGCCCGGTTTCAGCCCGGCGCGGGCCGCCCGGATGCTGGCCAGTTCCACCCGCGCCAGGGCCAGATTGCCGCTGCGGGCCGCCGCTTCGGCGCGGCCGCCGTGCCAGAGCAGGCTGGTCAGGCGCAGGCGGGGATCAGGGGCGGGCAGAGCCAGCACCTCGGCCGGGGTCAACAGCTGCAGCCGTGCCTGCAGGCCGGCCAGCCGCCGCACCTCGGCAAAGGGCGTGGCGGCGGCACGATCGGCCGTGATCGAGGCTTCCAGCGCATCGGCGGCGCGCAGGGCGGTGGCCGCATCGCCAATCTGCAGCGCCGACGACAGGATGAAATGGGTGTGGTGATTGAAATAGCCATAGTGGCGCGGATCATCGCCGACGGCGCGGGCATAGGCTTCATCGGCGGCCACCGCGCGCTGGTTGGCGGCGACACTGTCGGCAAAGCGGCCAAGCCGGTACCAGGTGTGGCTGGGCATGTGCACCATGTGCGGCGCGGCCGGGGCGACGCGTTCCAGCCGGGCCGCCGGGCCGGCGGCGCGTTCGGGCGCGGCCGAAGCTTCGGTGAGGTGGATGAGCAGATGGATGGCCTGCGGGTGATCGGGATTGCGAGCCAGCACCTGATCGACGAGGGCCAGCGCCGTGCCGGCCCGGTCCTTCGGCGTGCGGCCATCGGCCTGCCAATAGTCCCAGGGTTGGCTGGTCATGATCGCTTCGGCCGCCATGATGGCCAGCAGGTCATCGGCCGGCCAGCGCCGGGCGAGGGCAGTCATCAGGTCGGCATAGGCGGCGCCGTGCACGCCGTCTTCCGCGCCATCGGGGGCGTAACGGGCGTGCAGCGCTTCGGCCAGGGCGCGTTCGCGCGGCGGCAGGCCGGGCCGGGCCAGCACGCCCGCCACCAGCGCCCGTGCCTTGACGATCAGGGCGGGATCGACCGCGCCGCTGTTCATGTAGGGCCCCAGCGCCAGCGCCTCGCCCCAGGCGCACATCGCACAATCCGGATCGATCCGGCCGGCCTCCTGAAAGCTCTTCAGCGCCTCGTCATAATCAAAGCCCCAGAGCTGGCCGAGGCCCTGATCGAAAAAGGCCTGGGCGCGGGCATTGGCGCTGACCGGCATGTGCACAGGGGTGAGGCCGGGGACCAGCACGGCCTTGCCGGTGCCGGCGCGGTTGGCAACACCTTCGCCGGTGCCGCAGCGATTGGCGGCGGTGGCGGCGGCAAGCGCGGCATCAGGGGCGGCATCAGCGGCTGGCGGCTGCGACGGTGCCGCCAGCAGGCTGGCAGCCAGGGCAATCGGAGCGGCGCGGACCAGAGGATGCATCATGGCCAAATGTGAAACAGGCGGCTGCCGATGGCAACCGCCCGTTTGTCCACTGGCCAGGGCCGGATTGGCTCAGACGTCGAGGAAGCTGCGCATCTTGCGGCTGCGCGACGGGTGCTTCAGCTTCCGGAGCGCCTTGGCCTCGATCTGGCGGATGCGCTCGCGGGTCACGCTGAACTGCTGGCCGACTTCTTCCAGCGTGTGATCGGTGTTCATGCCGATGCCAAAGCGCATGCGCAGCACACGCTCCTCACGCGGGGTGAGGGAGGCCAGCACGCGGGTGACGGTTTCCTTCAGATTGGCGTGAATGGCGGCATCCACCGGGATGACGGCATTCTTGTCCTCGATGAAATCGCCCAGGTGACTGTCTTCCTCGTCGCCGATCGGCGTTTCAAGGCTGATCGGCTCCTTGGCGATCTTCATCACCTTGCGCACCTTTTCCAGCGGCATCGACAGCCGCTCGGCCAGTTCCTCCGGCGTCGGCTCGCGGCCGATTTCGTGCAGGATCTGGCGGCTGGTGCGCACCAGCTTGTTGATCGTCTCGATCATGTGCACCGGGATGCGGATGGTGCGCGCCTGGTCGGCGATCGAGCGCGTGATCGCCTGGCGGATCCACCAGGTGGCGTAGGTCGAGAACTTGTAGCCGCGGCGGTACTCGAACTTGTCCACCGCCTTCATCAGGCCGATATTGCCTTCCTGAATGAGATCAAGGAATTGCAGGCCGCGGTTGGTGTATTTCTTGGCGATGGAAATGACGAGACGCAGGTTCGCCTCGACCATTTCCTTCTTGGCGATGCGGGCTTCGCGTTCGCCCTTCTGCACCATGTTGACGATGCGGCGGAACTCATTGAGGTCGACGCCCGTCGTCTCGGCGATGCCGGCCAGTTCGCGGCGGTTCTTGTCCACCGCAGCGGTTTCGGCAGCGGCAAAGGCGGCCCAGCGCTTGTCGATGCCGGCGACGCGGCCCATCCAGGCCTCGTCCAGCTCGTTGCCAACATATTCGTCCAGGAAGCTCTTGCGGTTGATCTTGTGCTTGTCTGCCAGGCGCAGCATGTTGCCGCCCAGCGCCATCAGCCGCTTGTTCTGGGTGTAGAGCGCCTCGACCAGCAGTTCGATCTTGTTGTTGTTGAAATGGATCGACTGCACGCCGCGCGTCAGCTCTTCGCGCAGCTTCTGATATTTCTTTTCCTCCGACGCGGCAAAGGCCGGGCCGCCGTGCAGGGCCGACAGCCGGGCATCCTGCAGCTTCTGGAACTTCTTGTAGGTGCCGGTGATCTCGGCGAATTTTTCCAGCGCCGCGGGTTTGAGCTGCTCTTCCATCTGGCCGAGCGACAGGCCGCCTTCGTCATCATCGTCGGCCTCGGCCCGTTGCGGCGCGCGGCGTTCGGTGAATTCGTCCTCCTCGTCGGCCGGGGCACTTTCGGCTTCCGGCTCTTCCTCTTCCTTGAACTGCACGGTCGGCAGGTCGCTGTTCTCGCCGCCTTCCTCGCCTTCTTCCACCGGGTCCTTGGCCAGCATGGCTTCGAGATCGAGGATCTCGCGCAGCTGCATGCGGCCTTCGTTCAGCGCGTTGGACCATTCGATGATGGCGCTGAACGTCATCGGGCTTTCGCACAGCCCGGCGATCATGGTGTTGCGGCCGGCTTCGATGCGCTTGGCGATGGCGATTTCGCCTTCGCGGCTGAGCAGTTCGACCGCGCCCATCTCGCGCAGATACATGCGCACCGGATCGTCGGTGCGGTCCAGCGGCGCCTTGACCGTGGCCACCGGCGCCGGGGCCAGATCGCCATCCACCGGTTCGGCTTCGGCCTCTTCCTCTTCCGGGGCGTCGGCTTCGTCGGCGGTGTCTTCATTCTCGACGATGTTGATGCCCATCTCGTTGATCGCGGACATCACGTCCTCGATCTGCTCGCTGGTCATCTGGTCTTGCGGCAGGGCTTCGTTGATCTCGTCATAGGTGATGTACCCGCGCTTCTTGGCGCGGGCGATCAGCTTCTTGATCGAGGCTTCGTTGAGATCGATGAGCGGGGCGTCGCCTTCGCCCTTGGCGTCGGTGGCTTCATTGGCGCCTGCTTTGGCCATGCGGTCCACTATCCTCAGTTTGTTGGGGCCGTGCTGGCCCCGTTTTAACGTCAATCACCCCGCCCGCCCGGCGCTGGTGGCGGGCGGTGCAGGGCGTGGCTGCGCGCGTATTATACCGCCTCTTAGCCTTCCCGGCGTGATTCCGCCAGCTTCATCATCGCCGCATCCAGCGCCTCGATATCGCGGCGCAGGGATTGCTGCGCTTCATAGTCCTCTTCGGCCAGGCTGGCCTGAAACCGCTGCGTCGTTTCCGCCAGGGCCTGTTGCAGGCCAAGGCGCGCCGTCGTTTGCCGCACGGCCTGGGCGAAATCGGCATTGGCGCTGGCCTGATCGGCATCCTCGCGCACAAAGCTGAACCCCAGCGCATTGGCCGCCAGCACTCGGGTCGCCGCATCGGCAAGTCCTTGGCCAGCGAGATGGGCGTGCAGCGCCGGCTTTTCAAGGGCCGGATCGCGTGCGGTGGCGGCCAGCACGGCGGCCAGCACCGCGGCCTCATCGTCATCATCGGGGCGCAGCGCGGTCAGGGCATCGCCATGTTCATCGGCCAGCGCCGGGCGCAGCAGCAGGCCGGCGATCAGCGCGGTGACCAACGGATCGCGCCGGCGACTGGCCAGCGCCTTCAACGCCGGTGATGCCGGCGGGATCGGCGGCTGCCATTTTTCCCCGGGCTTGCGCGGTTGCCACGCCGCCCGTTGCGGCCGCGCCATGAAGGCGGCTTCAAACCGCTGGTTGAATTCGGCCTGATAGAGGCTGCGCACATCGGGATCGGCGATGCTGGCGGCCGCCTCGCGCAGGCGGGCGCGGGCCTGGGCCCGGCGTTCCGGCGTCGCGGTTTCAAGGCCGGCGGTTTCCGACGCCCAGACATGATCGATCAACGGCACCGCACCGGCCAGCACCGCTTCAAAGGCGGCGCCGCCGCCGGTGCGGCAGATGTCATCCGGGTCCTGGCCCTGGGGCAGGGTGGCAATGCGCAGCGACTTGCCGGGTTTCAGCAGCGGCAGGGCGCGCAGGGCGGCGCGGGTGGCGGCGCGCTGGCCGGCGGCATCGCCATCGAAACACAGGGTCGGCACGTCGACCAGCCGCCAGGCCAGCGCCAGCTGCTGCTCGGTCATCGCGGTGCCCAGCGGCGCCACGGCTTCGGTCAGGCCGGCCTGGGTGAGGCCGATCACGTCCATATAGCCTTCCACCACGATCAGCCGGCCGGATTTGCGCGCCACCGGCCCGGCCTGATCGAGGTTGTAGAGCAGGCGGCCCTTGTCAAACAGCGGGCCATCGGCGGAATTGAGATATTTGGGCTGCACATCGCCCAGCGCTCGCCCGCCAAAGCCCACGACGCGCCCGCGCGCATCGCGGATCGGGAACATCAGCCGGCCGCGGAAGCGGTCAAAATGCTCGCCATCGTCCGCCTTGCCGATCAGCCCGGCCTCCAGCAGCTTGTCGGCCGTGGCATCCTTCAAATGCCCGCGCAGCGCGGTGCGGCTGTCGAGCGAAAAGCCGAGCGCGAAGGCCTTGACGGTTTCGGGCTGCAGGCCGCGCCGGTCGAGATAGGCCCGGGCGGCGGCGCCCTTGTCTCCGGCCAATTGGGCCTGGAACCAGGCGGCCGCCCGCGCCGTCAGCTCGACCAGGCTGTCGGCCACCTCGGCCTTGGCGCGGGCTTCGGGGGAGGGGGCGGGCACCTCCATCCCGGCCTCGGCCGCCAGTTGTTTCACCGCTTCCATGAAGGGCAGGCCCATGCCGTCGGTGAGGAAGCGGATCACATCGCCATGCGCGCCGCAGCCGAAACAATGATAAAAGCCCTTGTCGTCATTCACGTAGAAACTGGGCGTCTTCTCGTTGTGAAACGGGCAGCAGCCCTTCATCTCCCGCCCGGCGCGCACCAGTTTGACGCGGCGCGCCACCACCGGCGAAATTGGCACGCGGGCGCGCAATTCGTCCAGGAAGGCGGGGGAGAGGGTCATGTGCCACTGGTGCGGGATCGCGCCGCGGCGCGCAAGCCATCCCAGTCACCCGCCATCAACGCATCCTTCTTGGCGCGGGACCAGCCCTTGATGCGGCGTTCAAAGACAAAGGCCTGATCACGGGTCGGGAATGTGGCATTCCACAGCAGGGTCACCGGGCGGCGGTTGTGGGTGTAACCAGGATAGGTCCCGGCCTGGTGCTGGCCGATGCGTTGTTCCAGATTGTCGGTCATGCCGGTACAATAGAACCCGTCGGCGCAGCGCAGAAGATAGACATGGAAATCGGGCATGCGAGCCTCCGGACTGGCGGGGCCTATGTGCCCGTTGGTGAGGCACCCCCCGCCTGTGCCGCGGAGCCGATTACCCCAAAGCCGCCTTCACCATCCCGCTCGCCTTGCTCATATCCAGCTTGCCGGCAAAGCGCTCCTTCACCGCGGCCATCACGCGGCCCATGTCCTTCACGCTGGTCGCGCCCAGTTCGGTCACCACGGCCTTGATCGCCGCCATCGCCTCGGCTTCGTCCATCTGCTTGGGCAGGAAGCTTTCGATCACCGCCAGTTCGGCGCGTTCGGCGTCGGCCAGTTCGGCGCGGCCGCCCTTGTCATACATTTCGATCGATTCCCGCCGCTGCTTGGCCATCTTCATCAGCACATCGGCCACCACCACATCGTCGTCGGCCGGCGCCGTGCCGGTGCGCAGTTCGATGTCCTTGTTTTTCAAGGCGGCGCTGATCAGGCGCAGCGCCGACGTGCGGGCGGTGTCACGGGCCTTCATGGCCTCGATCGTGGCGGTCTTGATGGCATCGCGCAGCATGGCGTCCTCACTTCACAAATTGCGGATTGATGTTTGCCCCTCGATAGCGTCTTGGGGCGGACAAGAATAGATTGACGGCGCGGCTGCACACCCTTAGGTGCGCGGCCGTTTGCCCGCAACCCGAAGGAATCCACCCATGGCCGATGCCAAAGCGCCCGTCCAACCCAAAGGCGCAACCGGCGTTCTGGTTTTGGCGGATGGCAGTGTGATCTGGGGCCATGGCTTTGGCGCCGAAGGGGTTGCGGTGGGGGAGGTGTGCTTCAACACCGCCATGACCGGTTATCAGGAAGTGATGAGCGATCCCAGCTATGCCGGGCAGATCATCACCTTCACCTTCCCGCACATCGGCAATGTCGGCGCCAATGATGACGACATCGAATCGCCCAACCCGCATGCGCTCGGCTGCGTGGTACGCGAACCCGTCACCCCCGCCGCCAATTTCCGCAGCCAGCGCCGCTTTGACGACTGGATGAAGAAGTGGGGCCGCATCGGCATTTCCGGTGTCGACACCCGCGCGCTGACCAAGCGCATCCGCACTGGCGGCGCGCCCAATGGCGTGATCGCACACAACAAGGCCGGCCAGTTCAACATCAAGCAGCTCCTGTCCCAGGCGCGCGGCTGGCCGGGGCTGGAAGGGATGGACCTCGCCAGCGTGATCAGCGCCACCCAGAACTACAGCTGGGACGATGGCCTGTGGACGCTGCAGGGCGGCTATGGGTCACACAGCGGCAACCCCAATGGCCCGCATGTGGTGGCCATTGATTATGGCATGAAGCACAACATCCTGCGCAACCTGGTCGCCGCCGGCGCCCGGGTGACGGTGGTGCCGGCCACCGCGACGTTCGACGAGATCATGGCGCTGAAGCCGGCGGGCATCTTCCTGTCCAACGGCCCCGGCGATCCGGCCGCCACCGGCGTGCACGCGGTGCCGACCATCCAGAAGATCCTGAACGCCGGCCTGCCGCTGTTCGGCATCTGCCTGGGCCACCAGCTGCTGGGCCTCGCCGTGGGCGCCAAGACGTTGAAGATGACACAGGGCCACCGCGGCGCCAACCATCCGGTCAAGCGCCTCTCCGATGGCCGGGTCGAAATCACCTCGATGAACCATGGCTTTGCCGTGGACACCGACACGCTGCCGCCGACGGCGCGGCCCACCCACATTTCGCTGTTCGACGGCACGCTGGCGGGCCTGGAACTGACCGACCGCCCGGCGTTCAGCGTGCAATATCACCCCGAAGCCAGCCCCGGTCCGCAGGACAGCCAGTATCTGTTC
>CAZAWH010000096.1:0-11253 GCA_964488775.1 uncultured Sandarakinorhabdus sp.
CCAGCCTGGCGCGCACGCCGCGCCGGCACCGCCCCGCGTTGCAGGCCGCCGGGCTGGCCGGGCGGGGCACGGCGCGGGCGCCGATTGCCCGCGTGGTCGAACTGGCGCCGCGCCCGGCGACGCCGCACCTGCTCGATTGGCTGGCGGAACCGGCGCTGGCGGTGCGCGACCGGCGCGGCCGGCCGTTTCCCGGCCCCTATGCTGCACGCCGGGCCGATGGCGGCTGGCAGCTTGACCGGCGCAGCGACCTGACCCAGCCCGCCGCCCGCCCGGCCAGCATCCGCATCACCGCCCAGCCGGTGGAAACCAGCATCGCCGATTTCGCCGCCGGCCGGGTGCAGCTGGTGCTGGGCGCTGGCCTTGCCGGGCTGGGCGCGGCGCGCGCCAGCGGCCAGGGCCGCGCCGTCCGGGTGGAGGCGGTCTATGGCGTGATCGGCCTCGCCATCGACACCGGCGGGCCGCTTGCCGATCCGCGCCTGCGCCAGGCGCTGTTGCTCGCCGCCGATGGCGCGCCGCTGGCCAACCGCGTCGCGCTGGCGGCGCTGGTGCCGCAAAACCGCCTGTGGCCTGATCTGCCGCCGCCCGGCGATGCCCGCGCCCGCCCGGCGGCCGAACGCCGCGCCCAGGCCGCCCGCCTGCTCGCCGATGCCGGCTTTGGCCCCGGCCGGCCGCTGCGCCTTGCCCTGCTGGTGCCGGCGGCGGCGGATTGGCGCCAGCTCGCCGAAACCCTGGCCACCAGCCTGTCGCCTGTGGGCATCGACATCGCCATCGTGCGCGCCGGCACGGCCAGCGCGCGCCACGATATCGCCCTGGTGGAACAGGCCGCGCCCGTGCCCGATGTGCTGGCGCATCTCGCGCTGTGGCGCTGCGGCAAGGCCCGGCCGTGCAGCGCGGCGGCCGATCGCCAGCTGGCCGCCGCCCGCGCCGCTGGCAGCGATGCCGGCCGCCGCCTCGCCATGGCCGCCGCCGCCGAAGAGCTGCTGATGGCCGATCCCGCCTTCGTGCCCTTGCTGCGTCCGGTGCGCTGGGCGCTGGTCGCCAACCGGCTGGGCGGGTTCCAGGCCAACCCGCTGGGCCGCCATCCCCTGGGCCGGATCGCGCCGGAAGGCTGAGGCTGTAACCGGCGGCGGCCCCGGTGCGAACAACCGGGGGATGATGGTTCCACCCCGCCTGCCATGACCAGCGATGAAGCCACGCTGTCGCGCCTGATGGTGGCGGCGCAGGCCGGCGATGCTGTCGCCTATCGCCAGCTTCTGGGCCTGGTGGTGCCGCTGCTGCTGCGCTGGTTCCGGCGCAAGGTCGCTCCGGCCGAACTGGATGATCTGGTGCAGGATACGGTGCTGGCCGTGCACCAGCGCCGCGCCAGCTGGGATCCGGCGCGGCCGTTCCTGCCGTGGCTGGCGGCGATTGCCCGTTATCGCTGGGTGGATCGCCTGCGCCGCGCCCGGGTGCGCGATCACGACGAACTGATGGATGATGTGGCGGTGGAATCCGGGGAATCGGCGCTGGCGGCGCGGCTGGGCTGCGAACGGTTGCTGGCCCTGCTGCCGCCCGGCCAGGCAGCGGCCATCCGCGCGGTCAAGATCGACGGGCTCAGCGTGGCCGAGGCCGCGCAGCGGCTGGGCCAATCGGAATCGCTGTTGAAGGTGAATGTGCACCGCGGGCTGAAACGCCTGGCCGCGGTGGTGGATGAGGATGCGTGATGACGGCCATGCCCCCCCGTGCCGGCCTTGATGATCTGCTCGATCAACTGGCTGCCGATCTGGCGCCGGTCACGCCGCTGGATGATCGCCCGGCGCAACTGCGGCTGGCGCTGCTGCTGGCGGCGGCCATGGCGCTGGTGGTGGCGGGCCTTGGCCTGCGCCCCGATCTCATGGCGGCACAGCCGGGGCCGATGTTCCTGCTGCGCTGTGGCACGCTGGCCCTGCTGGCGCTGGTGTGCGTGGCCGCCGTGCTGGCCCAGGCCCATCCCGGCGTGGGCCGCAGCGGCCATGGCTGGCAGGCGGCGGCCGCGATGGCGGCGCTGTTCCCGCTGGCGGCCGTGGTTCAGGGGCTGGCCGATCCCCAGCATGCCCGCGCCATGATGGCGATGGCCAGCGGCTGGCAGTGCCTGCGCACCAGCCTGGCCATCGCCGCGGCGTGTGCGGTGCCGATGGTGCTGCATCTGCGCCGCGGCGCGCCGGTGGCGCCGGAACGCGCCGGCCTGCTGGTCGGCCTCGCTGCCGGCAGCCTGGGGGCTTTGGCCTATAATCTCCACTGCCCGTTCAACTCGGTGGTCTATGTCGGGCTGTGGTATGGCCTGGCGGTGGCCGGCGCGGCACTGGCCGGCCGGCTGGTGGTGCCGCGCCTGATCCGCTGGTGAGCGGTCAGCATTGTTTCTTGCTGGTCGCCTTGGCGATCTCGCGTCCGGCCAGTGCGCCAGCCCCGGCCACCAGCGCGGTTTCACCCACGTTGCCGCCCAGAAGCGCCGCGCCAACGCCGGCGACGGCCGCCCCGGCCACGGTGGCGCGATCCTTCGATCGCTTCTTGGCGCGCAGGCATTCCTCCAGCGTGGCATAGGATTTGCCGCCGAACTGATAGACCGTCTTGGGCTGGGCCGGCTGGGCCAGGGCGGGCGCCGCAAACGGCGTCGCGGCCGGCAAGGCCAGCGCCATGGCAGCAAGGGCAGTGATGGAACGGCGCATGATGCTTCTCCCTTTGGCGACCGCAATCGTCGGTCTGGCGAATCTGCGCCCGAACCGGGCTTGCAGCAAGCCGCAAACGGGTTCAGGCCTCATTCACTGTCGCAAAGCGAGTCTGTCGCCATGATGAACCGCCCGATCTCGATCAACGTCGCCCCGATGACCGCCGCCCTGCTGGCCGCCGCCCTTGCCGCTGCAACGCCTGCCCTGGCCCAGCCCGCCGCCCTGATGCGCGAAGGCCAGCCCGTGGTGCTCAGCCCCGGCTATGCCCCCGGCCCGGGGCCGATGGCCATGGCCCCCGGCGCCCCGGTGGGCGGCGGCGCGCTCTACCAGATCTATGAACAGGCCGCGGCGCAGGGCCGGGGCCAGATGCCCTATCAGCCTTATGCCCCGCCGGCCCCCTATGGCTATGCGCCGCAGGCCTATGCCCCCATCGGCTATGGCGACGGCCCGCCGCCGCTGGGCGCCAATGGCTGGCGCAGCGGCTATTATGGCGATCCGGCCGATCAATATTGCCGTCCGTCCAGCGGGCGCGGTGCCACCATCGGTGCGCTGTCGGGCGCGGCGCTGGGCTTTGGCCTGTCCAACCGGCGTGAGCGCGGGGTCGGCACGCTGATCGGCGGCATTGTCGGCGGCCTCACCGGCGCTGCCATCGAACGCGGAAACCGTTGCCGCTGATCAATCCCCGTTGATCGCGGCCAGGAACACCGTCCCCCAGCTCTCCAGCTTCACCGCCCCCACGCCGGGGATGCGGGCCATGCCGGCCAGATCGCGCGGACGGCTGGCGGCCATGGCGCGCAGCGTGGCATCGGAAAACACGATATAGGGCGGCACCCCGGCTTCGGCCGCCAGCTGCCGCCGCAGCGATCGCAGCCTTTCAAACAGCGGCTGATCCGCCACCGGCAGATCGGCTGCGGCGCTGGCCTTGCTGGCCGCCCGGCGCGGTGCCACCTGTTTCAGGGCAATCGGCACATCGCCCTTCAGGATGGCGCGGGCGGCCGGGCCCAGCACCAGGCCGCCGCCTTCGGGATCGCGTTCCAGCGCGTCGATCGCCTCCAGCTGGCGGGCCAGGCTGCGCCATTGTTCGGCAGGCCAATCGCGCCCGATGCCGAACACGCTGGTGCGGTCGTGGCCGAACTTCGTCACCTTCTCGCTCGCCTTGCCGGCCAGCACCTCGATCAGATGCGCCACGCCAAACCGCTGGCCGGTGCGATACACGGCTGAAAGCAGCTTGCGCGCCGCCTCCGTCGCGTCCACCAGCGTGGGTGGGTTCAGGCAATTGTCGCAATTGCCGCAACGCTCCGGCGGCTGTTCACCGAAATAGCGCAGCAGCGCCGCTCGCCGGCAGCCCGCCGTGTCCAGAAAGGCGATCAGGGCGTTCATCCGCCGGGTTTCGCTGGCCTTGTGCGCCTCGCTGCCCTCGCCGGCGGCGATGAAACCGCGCAGCCGCGCCACATCCTCCCCGCCCCAGATCAGATGCGCCACCGCCGGATCGCCATCGCGCCCGGCCCGCCCGGTTTCCTGGTAATAGGCCTCGATCGATTTGGGCAGGCCGGCATGGGCAACAAAACGCACATCCGGCTTGTTGATGCCCATGCCAAAGGCGATGGTCGCCACCATCACCATATCCTCGGCAGCGACGAAATCGGCCTGGTGGCGGCTGCGCGTCACCGGGTCCAGCCCGGCGTGATAGGGGCGGGCGCGCACGCCGGCCTCGGTCAACCAGCCGCAGATCGTCTCGGTGGCGGCGCGGGTGGGGGCATAGATGATGCCGGCCTGCCCGCCCTGGCCGCCCAGAAAGGCCAGCAGCTGGCGCCTGAGATTGTCCTTGCCCGCCACTTCATAGCGGATGTTGGGCCGGTCAAAGCCCGACAGGGTGATGCGGTCGGCCGCGATGCCCAACTGCACGGCGATATCGGCGAGGGTCTCGCGGTCGGCCGTGGCGGTCAGGGCGATGCGCGGCACCCCGGGCAGGGCATCGCACAACGGGCGCAGCCGGCGATATTCGGGCCGGAAATCATGGCCCCATTGCGACACGCAATGCGCCTCGTCGATGGCGATCAGGGCGATTTCGGTGCGATTGAGCAGGGCACCAAACCCATCCATCAACGCCCGTTCGGGGGAAACATAGAGAAGATCCAGCTGGCCATCGGCCATGTCGCGCCACACCTGGCCGGCATCGGCGGATTGGCTGTTCAACGTGGCGGCCCGCACGCCCACGGCCCGCAGCGCGCGCACCTGATCCTCCATCAGGGCGATCAACGGGGAGATCACGATGCCGGTGCCCGGCCGGATCAGCGCCGGCAATTGATAGCAGATGGATTTGCCTGCCCCCGTTGGCATGATGGTCAGCACGTCGCGCCCGGCCAGCACATCGTTGATGATGGCTTCCTGGGGCCCACGAAAATCATCGTGGCCGAACACCTGCTTCAGTAAGTGGCGGGGGGTCATCCGCCCGCGATAGCGGGCCGCGCGCCCGCCTGCTATGGGGCAATGGATGATCCGGCAGAAAATCCTCGCAACGGTGCCCTGGCTGCTGCCCGCCGTGTTGATCCCCGCCGCGCTGGGCATCTTGTGGCAGGAACTGCGCCCGGCCCCGGGGGCGGCCGAACTGGTCGCCGATCATGCCATTGCCGTCACCGCCCGCCCGCTCGATGGCAGCGGCAGCCAGATCGGCGAACTGCGCCTGGCCGGTGCCCTGCAGCTGACCAGCAGTGATCGCAGCTTTGGCGGGCTGTCGGGCCTGGCCGCGCGCGGCGATGGCGCGCTGGTCGCGGTCACCGATGCCGGGCAGTTCCTGGCCTTCCGGCCGGTGCTGGCCGATGGCCGCCTGGCCGGCGTTGCCGATGCGCGGCTGGCCGGCTTTGCCGATGGCGCCGAAAAATCCGATCTTGATGCCGAAGCCGTGGTGCTGACGCCCGATGGCCGCACCCTGATCAGCCTGGAACAGCGCCACCGCATCATGGTGCTGCACGGCCAGGCCCCGCCGTTCCGCCCGGAAGGCACCATCTTCCGCACCGCCGCGGCCGGCTGGCCGCTGAACGGCGGCGGCGAATCGCTGGCGCGGCTGCCCGATGGCGCGCTGCTCTGGCTGTCCGAAAACGCCCGGCGCGACGATGGCCTCGCCATTGGCCTCCTCACCGCCGCCGATGGCACCACGCGGCAGATCGGCGTGCCGGTGCCGGCCGGCTTTGCCCCCACCGATGCCGCCGTGCTGGATGGCCACCGCCTGCTGATCCTCAACCGCAAGTTCGACGGTGTGTCGGTGGAAGCCGCCATCACCCTCGTCGATCTGGCCCCGGTGCAGGCCGGCGGCGATGCCGCCACCATGCGGCTGCTGGCGCGCTGGGGCGTGGGCAGCCCTTGGCCGGTGGACAATATGGAAGGCCTGACGCTGGTGCGCGAAGGCGGTCGGCTGCTGCTCTATGTCGTCTCCGACAACAATTTCAACCCGGCCCAGCGCACCATCCTGCTGCGGCTGGAACCGGTCACCCCGCTGGACGGCGCGCAATCACCTTGATCTCGGTGATGCCGGTGTCGGGCAGCAACCGCGATACGCTGATCGCCGTCCACGCCGGGAACGGCGCCTTGATATATTTGTTCTTCACCGCCGCCATCGGGTCCAGCTGCGCCTTCACGTCGGTGTGATAACTGGTGATCTCCACCACATCGGCCCAGCCCACGCCGGCGCGAGTCAGGATGGCGCCAATGCGCTTGAAGGCGCGTTCATAGGCGGCGGTCATGTCGGTCTCGCCCGGCGCCAGCCCGGCCACCACGCCCGAAAGATACACGGTGTCGCCGGCGATCACCGCATCGGCATAGCCATATTTTTCCTGAAAGGCCCGTTCGGCCGGGTTTTCCGACATCAGCACCGTGCCCGCCGGCAGGGCCGCCGCCGGGCCGGCCATCAGCGCCGCCAGCGCGATCATCAGGGTTTTCATCCGTTCACTCCTTCATGCCACATGGACCAGAATATCGGCGCCGTGCCGTGCTGCCACTGGTTGCGGATGCCAAAGCCATGGGCCTGATACAGGCCGACATTCGATGGCGTCGCGGTTTCCAGATAACATGGCGCGCCGTCCGCCCGCGCCAGCCCGGCGCGCAGCAGGGCGCCGCCAACGCCCTGGCCCTGCGCCGCCGATGCCACGCCGATGAACTGCAGATAATGGTGCGGCCGGCGATCATGCTGATGATCCATCGCGCCCATCAGGCCCAGCGTGCGCGGCAGGGCGAGGCCGAAACAGCCCAACAGGCGCGGCAGATTGGCCAGCAGGCTGGCCGGCGGCAGCGCCCAATCCCCCGGCGGCCGCCACAGCGCCACACCGATGATGCCGCCATCGGCCGCAAGGGCCAGCTGCGCCCGTTCCAGCCGGGGGGCGGCATGCAGGATCAGATCGAAAAAGCGCCGCAGCCGGGCCGGGCGGGTGGCCGCCGCCGGGAAAATCCACGCCAGCGCCGGATCAGTGCCAAAGGCATCGGCCAGCACGGCGGCCATGGCCGGCCGGTCAGCCGGGGTGGCGGCGCGAATCGGGGGCGGGCAGCGCATGGCCGCACGATAGCGCGGCAGGCCAGCAAACGCACGAAGGCGGCCGGAGCGCTGCCCCGGCCGCCTTCACTGCCGCAAAACCGGAGCGCTGCCCTCAGGCAGCAGCGGCCAGCTTCTTGGAGATTTCCTTCTTCAGCTTGACGCAGCGATCAGACAGCAGCTCATCGCGGGTCTTCAGCAGCCAGTTGTCGAGGCCGCCGACATGCTCCACCGAACGCAGGCCGTTCATCGACACGCGCAGGCGCACGCCACGGCCCAGCGTATCGGAAATCAGCGTCACATTCTGCAGGTTGGGCAGAAAGGTGCGCTTGGTCTTGTTGTTGGCGTGGGACACGTTGTGGCCGATCTGGCGGCCCTTGGCGGTCAGTTCGCAAACGCGCGACATGGCAGACGTCCTTGGTCGAAATCGTGAATCGAATCTGTGCACGCAAACCCGCCTGTGAACAGGCAGGTTCGCAACAGGGGGCGGCGCATAACCCACCCCGGGGCAGGCGTCAACCACAGAGGCGGAATGGCGCCGGCCGGGCCTGCGGCATTTGCCCCACGGCACTGCCAGCGCCTCTCCCCATCTGGGGCTGGACGCGCCCGCGCCGCCGGTGCAGAACAGCGCCATGCCCTGGTTTGCCATCCACTGCATCGACAAGCCCGATTCGGCCGACCTGCGTGCCGAAACCCGGCCGGCGCACCTGGCGCACATCAACGCCCACAAGGACAAGGTGCTGGTCGCCGGCCCGCTGCTGCGCCCCGATGGCCGCGCCATGGGCAGCCTGCTCATCATGGAATTCGACGATCGCGACGCCGCCATCGCCTTTGCCAACGCCGATCCCTACCACCTCGCCGGCCTGTTCGAGAGCCGGTCGGTGACCAACTGGCACAAGGTGGTGCCGTAGCGCGGCCAGTGGCGATCGCGCAGCGATCGGCACGGACTCGCGCACGGCCGGCCGGCGACCAAAAAACCCGGCTCTCCAGCCGGGTTTTTCGTGGGTCGTCCGACGGCGTGGCTTCGCCACGCCGGCTCAACGGCCTCAGATCAACAACCCTTGCCGCTTGGCCGCGCTCGACAATTCGGCGCGGATGTTCACGCCGGGCTGGGCCAGCCAGTCCTGCATCGCATCAAACAGCGGTTCCAGCGTGGCGCCGCGCACCATGGCCTTGATCGGGCCAATGCCGGCCGGCGTGATCGACAGCCGCTCCACGCCCAGCGCCATCAGCGCCAGCGCCTCCAGCGGGCGGCCGCCCATTTCGCCGCACACCGTCACCGGCACATCGTGCAGGGCGGCGGCACACACCACGCGGCGGATCACGCGCAGGATGGCGGGTGACAGCCAGTCATAGCGGTCAGCGAGGCGCGGGTTGGCGCGATCGGCGGCAAACAGGAATTGCGTCAGGTCGTTGGTGCCCACCGACACAAAATCGGTCATCGGCAGCAGCAGGTCCAGCTGCTCGATCAGGGCCGGCACCTCGATCATCGCGCCATAGAGGATTTCGCCCGGCACCGGATGGCCATTGGCCTGCAAACGCTCCTTCTGGGCCTCCACCAGGGCGCGGGCCTCGGCAAATTCCCAGGGCTCGGAAATCATCGGGAACATCACCGCCAGGGTGCGCCCGGCCGCGGCCTGCAACAGGGCGCGCGCCTGCACCTTCATCAGGCCCGACCGGCCCAGCGCCAGGCGCAGCGCGCGCCAGCCCATGGCCGGGTTCTCGTCCTCCTCGTCCCCATCCAGATAGGGAACCGACTTGTCGCCGCCGATATCGACGGTGCGGAACACCACCGGCTTGTCGCCCGCCGCTTCCAGCACCGATTGATACAGTGCCTGCTGGCGTTCGCGGCGGGGCAGGGTGGCCGAAACCAGGAACTGGAATTCGGTGCGGAACAGGCCGATCCCGTCGGCGCCGGCCAGGTTCATGCTGGCGGCATCGTCCACCAGGCCGGCATTCATATACAGGCTGATCTGCTTGCCATCGCGCGAAATCGCCGGCAGGTCGCGCACCTTGGCCCATTCCTCGGCCTGCCGCGCCTTCAGCGCGCGCATGGCCTGATAGGATTTGATCGTCGCCGCCGTCGGCCGCACCAGCAGCGCATTGTTGCCGGCATCGACGATCAGTTCGTCGCCGTCATTCACCTGGGCAAACAGCTGCGCCACCCGGCCCAGCACCGGCACACCCATGGCGCGCGCCACGATGATCACGTGCGCGGTCAGGCTGCCTTCCTCCAGCACCACGCCCTTCAACTGGCGCTTGTCATATTCCAGCAGCTCGGCCGGGCCCAGGTTGCGGGCGATCAGGATGGTGTCGCCGGAAAGCCCCAGCTTGGCCGCGGTGTCGAGCTGGCCCGACAGGATGCGCAGCAGCCGGTTCGACAGATCATCCAGATCGGTCAGCCGCTCGCGCAGATAGGGATCATCGATGCTGCGCATGCGCAGCCGGTTGCGCGATTGCACCCGTTCCACGGCGGCTTCGGCGGTCAGGCCGGTCTCGATCGCCTCGTTGATGCGCCGCGCCCAGCCCTCGTCATAGGCGAACATCTTGTAGGTTTCGAGAATCTCGTGGTGATCGGTGCCGGCCACGAATTCGGCCTGGCCCATCATCCGTTCCAGCTGCTCGCGCATCCGGCGGAAGGCTTCGACCAGGCGGGCGCGTTCGGTGTCGACATCGTCGGCCACCGTGTGTTCCACCACCACGCGCGGCTGGTGGAACACCGCCACCCCGCGCGCCAGCCCGTCCACCAGCTTCAGGCCGTTCAGCCGCATCGGCCCCGAATTGGCGGCGCGCAGCCGGGCGGCCTGGGCATCATCCACCAGGCCGGCGCCGTGGATCAGCTCCGACAGCACCATGCCCACGGTCTGCAGCGCCTCGATCTCCACCTCGGCATAATCGCGCGGTTCGCGGTGCTGCACCGCCAGCACGCCGATCGCCGCCTCGCGCCGCACGATCGGCACGCCGCAGAAACTGTGGAAATCATCTTCGCCGGTTTCCGGGCGATAGGCGAAATCGGGATGCGCCTTGGCTTCGGCCAGCGCCAGCGGCTCGCGCCGGGCGGCGATATTGCCCACCAGGCCCTGGCCCATCGAAAGCCGCGTCACATGCACGGCCGATTGCGCCAGGCCTTGCGTGGCAAACAATTCCAGCACGCCGTCGCGCAGCAGATAGATGGAGGCGACCTCGCTGCCCAGCTCGTCGGCCACCACCTTCACCACCTGGTTCAGCTTGGCCTGCGCGCCCGTGCGCGCCGCCATCACGTCGTGCAGGCGGCGCAGGATGATGCGGGCGGCGCTGGCGGGGGGCATCAGGCGGCGGCCTCCCGCACATGCGCGCGGGCCAGCGCGGCTTCGGCCTCGGCCACCAGCTCGGCGATGATCTCGGCCACCGGCTGCACCTTGGTGACCATGCCCACCGATTGCCCGGCCATCAGGCTGCCGGTGTCCACATCGCCTTCCACCACGGCGCGGCGCAGGGCCCCGGCCCAATAATGCTCGATCGCCAGCTGCCCGGCGGCCAGGTCCATCTCGCCCCGGTCCACGGCGGCGGCCACTTCGCGCTGGCGCTCGTTGAACGCCTCGCTGCCGGCGTTCTTCAGGGCGCGCACCGGGATCACCGGCAGGCGCGGATCGATCTGCACCGATGCGATGGCCTCGCGCGCGCTGGCCCGCACAAAGGCCTGCTTGAACCGGTCATGCGCCACGCTTTCGGCCGCGGCGGCAAAGCGGGTGCCGAGCTGCACGCCCGACGCGCCCATGTCGAGATAGGCGGCAATGGCATTGCCGCGCCCGATGCCGCCGGCGACGAACACCGGCACATCGGTGATCACCGGCAGGATTTCCTGGGCCAGCACCGTCAGGCTCACCGGCCCGATATGGCCGCCAGCCTCCGACCCTTCGATCACGATGGCATCCACGCCCGACCGCACCAGTTTCTTCGCCAGCGCGGCGGTGGGCGCAAAGCACATCAATTTGGCGCCAAAGCCCTTGATGGCGGCAATGGCCGGGCCGGGCGGCAGGCCACCGGCCAGCACGACATGGCTCACCT
>CAZAWH010000097.1:0-10905 GCA_964488775.1 uncultured Sandarakinorhabdus sp.
CGGGCCAGATATTGCCAGAGGATGCCGCGCTGGATCTCGTTGGTGCCGGCATAGATGGAGCCGGCGCGGTCGTTGAAATATTTCGGCAAGGCGCGGGCGGTCCAGTCGGGGCCGACGCCCAGGCCATCGGCGGGCGGCGTGTGGCCGGGCACGTCGCCACCCGGCAGGGTGCGGTGCGGCTGGAAGATGATGGCGTGGGGCAGGGCGGCTTCCACCTCCAGCTCGGTCAGGCGCTGTGACAGTTCGGTGCCGATGATCTTGAGGGCCGATGCCATCGGGCCGGGCGCGGCACCGTTTGACAGGCCGGCGTTGAAGATGAGTTCCTGCGCGTCCAGCGCCTCGATCTCGGTGCGCAGGGCCGCCAGCCGCCCGGGCATGGCCTGGCCGGTTTCGGCAAGATGGCGCCGCAGCACATCGACCCGCTTGATCAGGGAGGGGGCATAGGCATGGCCGCCGCGTTCGAATTCCATCAGATATTTGGCCACCGTCCAGCCATCGTCGATGCGGCCGACAACATTGCCGATCGGCACGCGCACCGCATCGAAGATCACCTCGTTCTGCACATGCTCGCCCGACAGCGAGATGATCGGGCGGACGCTGACCCCAAGGGATTTCATGTCGATCAGCAGGAAGGTGATGCCCAGCTGCGGCTTGTCCAGCCGGGTGGTGCGCACAAGGCAGAAGATCCAGTCGGCATAATGGGCGTGGGTGGTCCAGATCTTGCGGCCGGTGCAGATGAAGTGATCGCCGTCGCGCTCCGCCTTCATCTGCAGGGAGGCCAGGTCGGAGCCCGAGTTGGGCTCGGAATAGCCCTGGCACCAGAAGATGTCGCCGGCCAGCATCGGCGGCAGATGGCGGCGCTTCTGGTCCTCGGTGCCATAATGCAGCAGCACCGGGCCGCACATGCCCAGCCCCATCGGCGACAGGGGCGGCGCCCCGGCTTCGGTGGTTTCTCGGGCAAAGATGTAGCGGCGGGCGACCGACCAGTCGCAACCGCCCCATTCGGCCGGCCAGCTCGGCGCCACCCAACCCTTGGCGTGGAGCTTCTTCTGCCAGGCGATGGCGACGGGTGGCGGCGCATAGACGCTGGTCATGCCGGCGGCGGCGGCCTTCAGATCGGGGGTAAGTTCGCTGGCGAGGAATTCGCGTACCTCGTCGCGGAACCTCAGATCGTCGCTGCTCCAGGCCAGTTGCATTGCCGCTCTCCCTTGCGGCCCACTGTGCGGGCGCCGGGCGGTGGCGCCACTGTCATTGTTCCCAGTCGCGCACCCTGAGGCCGGCTTCGAACATGCCGCGCGCCCGCAGCCGAGGGGCAAGGAAGCTGTAGAAGAACCAGTCCTTCACCGCATAGGGCGTCAGCGCATAAAGCAGCCGTTCGGTGAGGTTCCAGCGCACATGGCCCTTCACCTGCCGGCGCGGGGCGGGCCAGCAGACATGATCGGCAGCATGGGTGCTGCGCCCCAGCTTGAGGATGCGGTGCATCAGCTCGTGATCATAGAGCACGAACGGCCAGTCATCATTCTTCGGCCCGCCAGCCGCCAGCAACGGCGCGATGCGGAAACATTGACCGAAGGTGCCGGTGTGGCCCTGGCCCGACAGCAGGCTGGCGGTGATGGCCATGCGGTGCCGGATGATCCGGCTTTTCGGCGCGTCATAGGGTCCATAGATGTCGAACGCCTGCACGCAGATGGTCTTGGGATCATCGCCCAGCAACTGATCGGCGCGGCTGATATAGTGCGGCGGGTAGAAGGTGTCGGCATCCCAGTAGGCGATGTTTTCGCAACCCTGCTCGGCCGCGATGGCGGTGCCGCGCCGCAGGGCAAAAGTGTGGCCCTGGGCGGTTTCTGTCACCAGCATGGCGCGGGGATGGCCGGCGATCAGGCCGGTGACCAGCGTGTGGCTGCCATCGGTGGAGGCGTTGTCCACGCAGATCAGCAGGATATCATCGCGATCCTGGGCGAGGGCGGCGGCGATGGTGGGCGCGATGAAACGCTCCTCGTTGTAAAAGGCGATGATGATGGCCCATTTCGGGCGCCAGCCGCTGGTCATGGCCCTGCCATAATCGCCGGGAGGTTGACCGGCAAGCGGCGGCGGCCCACGCTTGCGACTGATGCTGGACACCACCCAATTGGCGCGGCTGCTGGTGCCGCTGGCGATCGGCCTGTTGATCGGGATCGAGCGCGGCTGGCAACAGCGCACGGCGGCACCGGGCAGCCGGGTGGCGGGCCTGCGCACCTTTGGCCTGTTCGGGATGATCGGCGGGCTGGCTGGCTTTGCGGCGGGCGCTGTGGCCGGCGGTTGGGCGGTGGCGGCGGTGCTGCTGCTGGCCGGGGCGGCGCTGGTGGTGATGGGCTATCGCCGAGACCGGTCGCCCAGCGCCACCACCGAGGCGGCGGCGCTGGTCACGCTGGGGTTGGGCTGGCTGGCGGGCCAGGGCTGGCCCTTGCCGGCCCTGGCGCTGGCCGCGGTGACGGCGTTCCTGCTGTCGCAGCGCACGCGTCTGCATGGCTTTTTGGCCGGGCTGAACGCGGCCGACCTGCAGGCGCTGGTGCGCTTTGCGGTGATTGCCGGCGGCGTGTGGCCGGTGTTGCCCGATACCACGATGGGGCCGCTTTCGGCCTGGAACCCGCGGGAATTGTGGCTGGTGGTGGTGATTGTCTGTGCGATCAGCTTTGCCGGCTATGCCCTGTCACGCCGGCTGGGACCCGGGCGTGGCTTGCTGGCCACGGCGGCCGTTGGCGCGATTTACAGTTCAACCGCCGTCACTGCGGCACTGGCGCAGCGGCTGCGCGGCGAGGTGGCGGCGCGGCCGCGGCTGGCGGCGGGCATCGCGCTGGCATCGCTGGTGATGTTTGCCCGCGTCGCCCTGCTGGTGGCGGTGCTGGTGCCCTTTGCGCTGCCGGGATTCCTCCCGGTGGTGGCGCCCGGGATGCTGGCGGCCGTGGCCATGGTGTGGTGGCTGGGCCGGCGGGCCGCAGCCGCACCGGCCGGTGTGGCTCCGGCCGGCAACCCCTTCGCTTTGTTGCCGGCGCTGGGCTTTGCCGTGCTGGTGGCGCTGGTGCAGCTGGCGGTGAAATGGATGCAGCTGCGCTTTGGCGATACCGGCGTTGCCATCACCCTGGCGCTTGCCGGTGCGCTGGACGTTGATGCCGCCATTGTCGCGCTGCGCGGGGCACCGGGCGAGGCCATCACGCCGATGCTGGCGGGTGCCATCCTGGCGTTGCCGGTACTCTTGAACACGTCCCTGAAACTGGCGGTTGTGCTGGTCACCGCCGGGCGCGCCGGCTGGACGGCGGCCGGTTCGCTGGCGGCGGCGGCGCTGGCCATGCTGGGCGGCTATGGCGTGGTTGCCAGCCTCGGGTGGCTGGGCTAGCCACCAAGGTCATGGCGTCGTCTCTTGCGTTGCGGCCGGTGCGCCCGGTCTATGTCTTCACCATCCTCACCGGCAGCTTCCTGCTGTTCCTGGTGCAGCCGCTGGTGGGGCGCATCGTGCTGCCGGTGCTGGGTGGGTCGCCCAATGTCTGGAACATTGCCATGCTGTTTTACCAGGGCGTGTTGCTGGGCGGCTATCTTTATGCCCACGCCCTGCAGCGGCTGGCGGTGCGGGTGCAGATGCTGATCCATCTCGCCGTGTTTGGCGTGGCGGCCATCACCCTGCCGATCGGGCTGGCCGGCTGGTATCCGGCGCCGGGCGATGGCGATCCGGCGCTGTGGCTGATCGGCCTTTTGGCAGCATCGATCGGGCCGGTGTTTTTTGCGGTGTCGGCCCAGGCGCCGATGATGCAGGCCTGGTTTGCGCGCACTGGCGATCCGGATGCCGAAAATCCCTATTTCCTCTATGCCGCGTCCAACCTGGGCAGCTTTGCCGCGCTGCTGGCCTATCCGCTGCTGGTGGAACCGATGGCAGGCCTGCCGTTGCAGCGGCTGGGTTGGTCAGCCGGATTTGTTGCGCTGGCCGGGCTGGTGCTGCTGTGCGGCCTGCTGGCCCGGGGCGGCGCGGCCACGGCGGCGCCGGCCCGGCCCTATCCCACCAGTTGGCGTGAACGCTTGCGCTGGGCCGGGTTGGCGGCGGTGGCATCGGGGCTGTTGCTGTCCACCACGACCCATCTCACCACCGATCTGATGGCGATGCCGTTGTTATGGGTGGTGCCGCTGGGGCTCTATCTGCTCAGCTTTGTGGCGGGCTTTTCCGCCGCCGGACCGCGGTTGACGGCCATGGCGGTGCGGCTGACGCCGATCCTGCTGTTGCTGGTGGGTGGCCCGTTGTTCCTGGCTGGCAATGGTCCGCAATGGGGCGTGGCGCTGGCGCTGGCGGGGCTGGTGCTGCTGCTGGTGGTCACCCTGGCCCTACACGGCACCTTGGCCATCGAACGGCCACCTGCGGCGGGCCTGACCAGTTTTTACCTCTGGCTTTCGGTGGGCGGCGCGCTGGGTGGCCTGTTCTGTGCGCTGGTCGCGCCGGCCCTGTTCAGTTGGCCGTGGGAGCATCCGTTGCTGTTGTTGGTGGCGGCGGTGCTGGTGCCGGGCCGTGCCACCGGTGGTCTGGCGGCGCAGCGGTCGGGCCAACTGGCCATCCTGCTGGCCGGGCTGCTGATGGTTGTGTTGCTGGCCGGGCCATCACGCCTGTTCAGCCCGGGTGGATCGCTGGCGCCCAGCCTGTCGGCGCTGGCGGCCGTGCTGGTGCTGCTGCTGTTGGCGATCACGGCGATCGGCCAGCGCTGGCTGTTTGTGGTCATGCTGGCGTTGCTGATGCTGGGCGTGGGCGGTAGTCGCCGGCTTCAGGCGGTTCTGGACGGCCAGCACACCCGCAGCTTTTTTGGTGTTTACACCGTGCGGGACCGACCGGAACAACAACTGCGCCAGTTGATGCACGGCACCACCCTGCATGGCATCCAGAGCCAGCGGCCAGACCTGCAGCGCGAACCCATGACCTATTATGTGCGCGACAGTGGGGTGGGCCGGGCACTGGCATTGGCGCCCCAGCTGTTTGGCCCGGCTGCGCGGATCGGCGTGGTGGGCCTGGGGGCGGGCACATTGGCCTGCTATGCCCAGCCGGGGCAGCGCTGGACGATGTTCGAGATTGATCCCGAAGTGGTGCGCATTGCTCGCCAGGACTTCACCTATCTCAGCCAATGCAATCCAGGGATCGCCATGGTGGTGGGCGATGCCCGGCTTACCCTGCAGCAGCAGCCGGCTGGTGGCTTTGACCTGCTGGCGGTCGATGCCTTTTCATCGGATTCCATTCCGCTGCACATGATGACCCGCGAGGCGCTGGCCATCTATGGCCGGGCGCTGGAGCGTGACGGCCTGTTGCTGATCCATATTTCCAACCGCTTCCTTGATCTGGAACCGGTGCTGGCGGCGCTGGCGCGTGATGGCGGCTGGCAAGCGCGCATCCTGCGCTATGAGCCCCAGGGCATGCCGGCGCCCGGCATGGTGCGGGCCCAATCCTTGTGGGTCGCCCTGTCCCGCGATCCGGCGCGGTTGCAGGCGCTGGCGGCAGCCGGTGGTGGCTGGCAGCCGTTGCGGCAGGACGCGGCAGTGCCGGTGTGGCGGGATGATTTTGCCAGCGTGCTGCCGGTGATCAGCTGGCGCAGCCATTGAACCGGCCCTGCCGGCTTGTGTGGCACGACGAGTGTCATTAGGGAGAGGGCTCATGGCGCGCGCAGTTTCCCATCCCGCACTGGCAGACGGTGCGCACCCGTTCCCGCATGCCCATCTGTTGGGCATTGCCCAGCTGAAGCCATGGGAAATCTGTTTCCTGCTGGACGAGGCGGAGCAATGGGTGGAGCTGAACCGCAGCGCCGACAAGCATGTCGACCGGCTGGCCGGGCTGACCCAGATCAACGCCTTTTTCGAGAACAGCACCCGCACGCTGCTCAGTTTCGAGATTGCCGGCAAGCGGCTGGGGGCCGACGTGGTGAATCTGGGCGTGTCCGGATCGAGCGTGAAAAAGGGCGAGACCCTGCTCGACACGGCGCTGACCCTGAATGCCATGCACCCTGACATGATCGTGATCCGTCACGGATCCTCGGGCGCGGTGCAACTGATCTCCGAGAAGGTGGACTGCCCGGTGCTCAACGCCGGGGATGGCCGCCATGAACATCCCACCCAGGCGCTGCTGGATGCCTTGACCATCCGCCGCAGGAAGGGCCGCATCGCCGGGCTAAAGGTCGCGATCTGCGGCGATATCCTCCACAGCCGGGTGGCGCGGTCCAACTTCATGCTGCTGGCAGCGCTGGGCGCCGAGGTGCGGGCGGTCGCGCCGCCGACTCTGCTGCCGGCCGGGCTGGATGGCTATTGCGTCGAAGGTTTCACCGACATGGATGCCGGGCTGGCCGGCGCCGATGTGGTGATGATGCTGCGCCTGCAGACGGAGCGGATGGAGGGCGCCTATGTGCCATCGCCCCGTGAATATTTCCGTTTCTATGGCCTGACCGAAGCGCGCCTGGCGAGGGCAGCCCCCGATGTGCTGGTGATGCACCCCGGGCCGATGAACCGGGGCGTGGAGATTGATGGCGCCATTGCCGATGATATCGCCCGCAGCGCGGTGACCGAACAGGTGGAAATGGGTGTGGCGGTGCGCATGGCCTGCCTGGACGTGCTGACCCGGCGGCGGCGCGGTGTGGAGGGTTGGGCATGAGCGCGGCCATCGCCATCACCGGCGGCCGTGTTGTCTGCCCCGCCACCGGGCATGACGGGATCGCCACCATCCTGCTGAAAGACCGCAAGGTTGCCGGCATCGGCCATGCAGAACCGCCTGCAGAAGCCCAGATCATCGATGCCAGCGGCCTGGTGGTGGCCCCCGGCCTGATCGATGCCGGGGTGTTCCGTGCCGACACGGCGGCCGCCAATGCTGGCGGCGTCACCCGCATGATCCTGATGCCGGATCAATCGCCGCCGCTGGACGATCCGGCGCTGGTTGCCTTTGCGCAAGGATCGGGAAAGCCGGATGTCTGGGTGCATCCGCTGGCTGCCGCCACCCGCTGGCTGAAGGGCGAGGAACTGGCCGAGATCGGCCTGGCCCAGGCCGCCGGCGCCGTGGGGGTGGCGACTGGCCGGCGCGCCATTGCCGATGCCCGGGTGATGCAGCGCCTGCTGGCCTATGCCACCGGGCATGGCCTGGTGGTGGTGAGCCATGCCGAGGATGTGGCGCTGACGGCCGGGGCGGTGGCGACCGAAGGCGAATATGCCACGCGGCTGGGCCTGGCCGCCGCGCCGGCCTTTGCGGAGGCGCTGGCCATCATCCGCGATTGCCGGCTGGCCGAAGCAACCGGGGCCCGCCTGCACATCCGCCAGGTGACGACGGCCGAAGGGCTGGCCGCGGTGCGCACGGCGCGGGCCCGCGGCGTGGATGTCACCGCCGGGGTGACGCCAGCGCATCTGTTGCTGAACGACATGGCGGTGGCGGGGTTCCGCAGCTTTGCCCGTCTGTCCCCCCCGCTGCGCAGCGAGACCGACCGGCTGGCGGTGATCGACGGGGTGCGCGACGGCACGATTTCCATCCTCGCCTCTGGCCATGATCCGCAAAGCCAGGAAGACAAGCGCCAGCCCTTTGCCGATGCCCGCGCCGGCATGGCGGGTGCCGAAACCCTGCTGGCGCTGGGCCTGGGGCTGGTGCGTGACGGCGTCATCGATCTGCCCGGCCTGATCGCCCTGCTCAGCACCAATCCGGCGCGGCGATTTGGGCTTGTCGCCGGAACCCTGCAACTCGGCGCACCGGCGGACCTTGTGGTCTTTGACGAAGCGGCGCCATGGCGTATCGACGGCGATCAATTCCACGGCGCCGGCAATACGCCCTTCAACGGGCTGCCGACCGCCGGGCGGGTGCGCATAACGATAAAAGGCGGAGATGTGGTTTGGCGGGCGTGAGGGCGATAGGCATGTTGCTGGTGCTGGCACTGGTTGCCGGCGATCCGGCGCTGGCTGCCCGCAAGAAGAAGAAGGGCAAGAAGGGCCGCGCGACGCGCCCGGCTGCCGCCGCACCGGCCCGTGCCACCCCGCCGCCGCCATCGGTGCGCCAGGGCGTTGAACTGTGGCGCGCCGGCAAATGGGATGATGCCGTTTCGATGTGGCAGAACTTTGCCGAAAACGGCGATGCTGATGCGATGTTCAACATGGGCCAAGCCTACAAGCTGGGCCGCGGCGTGGCGCTGGACAAGACGGTGGCGCGCGATTGGTATCGCCGGGCCGCCGTGAAGGGCCATTTGCCGGCGCAGGCCAATCTGGGCATCCTGTTGTTCCAGGCGACCGAGAAGGCCGAAGCCGTGCGCTGGCTGAAGGCCGCGGCCGACCGGGGCGAGATGCGGGCGCAATATGTGCTGGGCATCGTGCACTGGAACGGCGATGGCGCGGCCAAATCCATGCCACTGGCCTATGCCTATCTGGTGCGCGCCGCCGCCCAGGGCCTGCCGGAAGCCACAAAGGCCCTCAATGAGTTGAGCCAGGCCATCCAGCCGCTGGACCGTGCCAATGGCTGGCAGATCGCCACCGCGCTGGCCAATGGCAGCGGCGTGCCGGCCCAGTTCCAGCCCGGCATCGCGCCGCCGCCGATGACCGCGGTGACCACGCCCACCCCGCCGGTGACCGTGATCGCCAGCGGCACCGGCCAGCCGGTCCAGCCAGCCCCGGCCGGGGAGACGAGCACGGCCGCTCTCAATGCCGCCGCCTTGAAGGCCGCCACCGGCGAAACCCCGCCGCCCGCCGACGAGGACGAGGCGGAGGAGCAGGGCTCCACGCCGGCGGCCGAGCCCGCACCCCCGGCCGTCCCGGTGGCCGAAGCCCGCCCGGTCAGCCCGCTGGCGACACGGCCGACCCCGGCGCCGCCACCGGCGCGGGTGGCCGAAAAGCCCGAACCCAAGAAAAAGGCCGTGCCGCCGCCGCCCAAGGAAACCGGCTGGCGTATCCAGCTGGGCACCTATCCCAACCAGAAGAGCGCCATGACGGCGTGGAAGAAGCTCGCCGCCGCCAACAAGCGCGACGTGAAAGGCCTGCACCCCACCATCGGCAAGTTTGGCGGCAACTGGCGCCTGCAGGTTGGCCCGTTCGACACGCGGGCCGAGGCCAGCAAGGGCTGCAAGACCCTGGAAATCGGCAAGAACGGTTGTTTCGCGGTGGATATCGGCGACTGAACCCGCGCGGCTGTGATGGTGGTCGCTGCCGTTTATTGTTCAGGTTGAGAAAGAGCCTGTTCCCAGTGCTGCCTGCCCGGTCCGGCTTTGCATCTATGCCTTGAATTTTGACACAATTGACGATTTTGCCGGGATTCAGCGCTGTTTTTCCTCCACAATTGTCGATTTCCAGCCGATGGAGCCATCATGACAGGCTTTGCCGGTGTAGGACAGAAGTTCCGGCACCCGTCTCCCGTTGACGACGCTTGGCAGCAGGGCCAGCCGCGGATCGCGTCACGCCAAGATCCCCTGCTGGTTCGGCGCAGCCCTTGATCTCGGCCGGCAGCAGCCAGCGCCGCCGGTCCGGCCGCTGGCGAGACAGGGACGGTCGCCAGCTCCGGCCAAAAGTTCCATGAGAAACGGCGCAGCGCGGATTGATGCCAGCGATCCGGACGGCGCGCTGGCGGGCCGATTGCAATCAAACGGGTCAAGGGGCCTCGCCCCTTGCCGCCGGAGGCCCTTTTTCCGCCCCTTATGCCGCCGCCTGGGCCGTCATGCCCGGCCATTTCGCCCACAGGGCTTCGCGGCGGGTCAGCATCTCGGCGCGGGCCTTGGCCTTGACCGGGCCGAAGCCGCGCACGTCCATCGGCAGTTTGGCGATCGCGATGGCCATGCCGATGTTGCCGGGGTTGAGTTCGGTGCACAGGCGGGCGACGTCGGCTTCGAAGGCGGCGATGTCGGCGCGTTCGTGGCGGCGTTCTTCGCTGTAGCCGAAGACATCGAGCGCGGTGCCGCGCAGGCGCTTCAGCCGGGCGAGCAGGCCAAAGGCCTTGAACACCCACGGGCCAAAGCTGATCTTCTTCGGGCGGCCGGTGGCGGGATCAATGCGGCTGAGCAGCGGCGGGGCGAGCAGCACGCGAGGGCGCCCGCCGGCGAATTGCGCGTCATAAGCGGCCTGGAAACGCCCGTCGCTGTAGAGGCGGGCGACTTCATATTCGTCCTTGTAGGCCATGAGCTTGTAGAGGCTTTTGGCCACGGCTTCGGCGAAGGCGTCGCCGCCGGCCTGGCGCGCCATGTTCACCGTCTGGCGGAAGCGGGCGGCGTAGGCCTGATCCTGATAGAGGATCAGATCGGCCTCGCGGCGGGCGATCATCTCGTCCAGCGTGGTGGCGGGCGGTTCGGGCTGGGGCCCGCGCGTGGCCTCCACCAGGGCAAGCACCTGATCGGGACGGGTGGCGAGCAGGCGGCCGAGGGCAAAGGCGCGCTTGTTGAAGGGGATGGCGACACCGTTCAAGTCGATGGCGGCCTCGATGCTTTCCCGTTTCAGGGGGATCAGGCCCTTTTGCCAGGCATAGCCCATCAGCAGGATGTTGCTGCCGATGGCATCGCCGAGCAGCGCGGTGGCCACCGTGTCGGCGGCGATGAAATCACAGGCGTTGGGGTTTGATGCCTTGCGGATGGCGCGTTCGACCTGCGCGCTGCGGAAATCGAAATCGCGGTTGCGCACGAAATCGCTGGTGGGCGCAACATCGGCATTGGCGATGACGGCGGTGCGTTCGGGCACCATCAGGCTTTGGGTCGGCTTGTCGGCGGCGACCACGGCATCGCAGGCCAGCACCAGATCGGCGCTGCCGGCCATGATGCGCGGGGAAAGGAGATCATCGTTCGACCCTGCGATGCGGACGTGGGAATAGACCGCGCCGCCCTTCTGGGCGAGGCCGGCCATGTCGGCGGTGGTGCTGGCCAGGCCCTCGATATGGGCGGCGGTGCCGAGCAGGGCCGACACGGTGAGCAC
>CAZAWH010000098.1:0-10898 GCA_964488775.1 uncultured Sandarakinorhabdus sp.
CAGGTGCGCAACTATATCCTGCCCGAACGCAACATCGTGCTGATCGCCATGACCAACCGGGCCACCATCGATTTCGGCGAACTCTGGCAAGGCCGCGGCCTGGGCTTCGCACTCCTGTCTGCCGCGGCGTGCAAGGCTGACGCATGACCCCGCTTCCCCACCTGCGTCTTGGCGTCAACATCGATCATGTCGCCACCATCCGCAACGCGCGCGGCGGCCTGCACCCCTGCCCGTTGCGCGCGGCCGAAACGGCGGCGGCGGCCGGGGCCGATGGCATCACCATCCACCTGCGCGAAGACCGCCGCCACATCACCGATGACGATCTGATCCACCTCTCCGGCGCCATCGCGCTGCCGATCAATCTGGAAATGGCCGCCACCGACGAGATGCTGGCCATCGCGCTGCAGCACAAGCCCCACGCCGCCTGCATCGTGCCCGAACGCCGGGCCGAACGCACCACCGAAGGCGGGCTGGATGCCGCTGGCCAGCACAACACGCTGCAACCCATCGTGGCGCGGCTGCAGGATGCCGGCATCCGCGTGTCGCTGTTCATCGCGCCCGACACCCGCCAGCTCGAGGCGGCGGCCCGGCTGGGCGTGCCGGTGGTCGAACTGCACACCGGCCCCTATGCCCATGCCGTCACGGCCGATGATGTGTCCGCCGAATTGGCCCGGCTGGTCCAGGCCGCCGAAACCGGCGCCGCGCTCGGCCTTGAGATGCACGCCGGCCATGGTCTCACCTTTGACAATGTCGGCCCGGTCGCCGCCATGCCGCAACTGGCGGAGCTCAACATCGGCCATTTCCTGATCGGGGAAGCGGTGTTCGTCGGCCTTGATGCGGCCATCCGGCGGATGCGCGCCCTGATGGATGCGGCCCGGGCATGAACATCCCCACCGGCATGACGCTGATCGGCCTGGGGTCCGATCTGTGCAACATCGATCGCATCGCCAGCAGCATCGATCGTTTTGGCGACCGCTTCATCAACCGCATCTTCACCGATGTCGAACAGGCCAAGGCCAACCGCCGCCAGCTCACCCGCGCCGCCACCTACGCCAAGCGCTTTGCCGCCAAGGAGGCCTGCGCCAAGGCGCTGGGCACCGGCTTTCGCCACGGCGTGTTCTGGCGCGACATGGGCGTGGTCAACCTGCCCAGCGGCCAGCCCACGCTGATGCTGTCGGGCGGGGCTGCGGCAAGGCTGGCGCAAATCACCCCGCCGGGGCATAAGGCCAGCGTCCATCTGACGATGACCGACGACCACCCCTGGGCGCAGGCCATCGTGCTGATCACTGCGAGTATCGAATGAGCCAAGCCGTCGCCACCAAGAAGAAGATCAATTGGGCCGAGGAGGCCTGGCAGCTGTTCCTGCTCGCGCTCGCCGTGCTGGCGGTGCACACGTTCGTGGCCAAGCCCTTTTACATCCCGTCGGGTTCGATGCTGCCGGGCCTGCTGGTCGGCGATCGGCTGATCGTGACGAAATTCCCCTATGGCTATTCCTATCTGTCGCCGTCCTTCAACGTGCTGCCCGAAATGTCGGGCCGCCTGTTCGGCAGCCTGCCCGAACGCGGCGACATCGTGGTGATCAAGTCACCCATCGCCAAGGATGACTGGATCAAGCGTGTCATCGGCCTGCCCGGCGACACGGTGCAGATGAAGGATGGTCAGTTGTGGCTGAACGGCCAGCCGGTGCCCAAGCTGAAGGTGGCCGACACGGTGATGAAGGTGACGCCGAACAGCGATTGCGCCACCATGATCGACGCGCAATACCGGGTGATCACCCCCGATGGCGCCGCCGAATGCCACTTGCCGACCTATCGCGAAACCCTGCCGGGCGGCCGGTCCTATCTGGTCAATGATCTGGCCAACACCCCGCAAGACAACACCGAAGCGGTGATCGTGCCGGAAGGCCATGTCTTCCTGATGGGCGACAACCGCGACAACAGCGAAGACAGCCGCTTTGCCCCCGAACTCGGCGGCCTGGGCATATTGCCGGTGGAAAACATCGTCGGCCGCGCCGAATTCACCACCTTCAGCCTGGACGGCAGCACCAGCTTCAACCCGATCACCTGGGTGACGGCACTGCGCGACCGCTGGTTCATCTCCCTCCGCGACTGATCGGCAGGGATTGATCGGGAGATCAGACCGGGGCCGGCCTCACTCGGCCGGCTTCACCGCGAGCAATTCGATGTCGAATTCCAGCACGGCACCCGGCGGGATCACGCCGCCGGCACCCTGCGCGCCATAGGCCAGCTCCGGCGGCACCACGAAATGATATTTGGCGCCCACCGGCATCAACTGCACGCCTTCGGTCCAGCCCGGAATCACCTGATCCAGCGGAAACGCCGCCGGCTGGCCCCGGCTGTAGCTGGAATCGAACACCGTGCCGTCGATCAGCTTGCCTTCATAATGCACCAGCACCGTGTCCTTCGCGGTCGGCCGCGGGCCCTTGCCGTCGCGAATCACCCGATATTGCAGGCCGGATTCGGTGGTGACCACGCCGGCCTTGGCCTTGTTGTCGCGCAGATACTGCATGTCGGCCTGGCGCACGGCGGCCACCTGGCCCTGGGTGCCGGTATACACCAGCACGCCCACCACGCCGATCACCACGGCGCCCGCGGCCAGCCACTTGCCCAGCCCGATGCCCCCTGCGCCGCCCGCTGCCTGACCCGACATGATCTGCTCCGTTCCATGATGCCGGCGGCCGCCTGGGCCCTGCCGGATGACGTTTCCTGAACATGGCGAGAGCCGGGCAGAGGGTCAACCCCGCCCGGCTCCCGATCATGGCATTCGGGGCCGGATGTCCAGCCCCTTCAACGGCTTACTTGATGCCGTCGCGTTCCATGCGCTTGCGCTCCATCTTGCGGGCGCGGCGCACGGCGGCGGCCTTTTCACGGGCGCGCTTTTCGCTCGGCTTCTCATAATGGCGACGCAGCTTCATCTCGCGATAGACGCCTTCGCGCTGCAGCTTCTTCTTGAGGGCGCGCAGGGCCTGATCAACATTGTTGTCGCGAACCACGATTTGCATGGGCTGCCGTCACTCCAATCCTTGAGGGGCGAACGGCCCCGAAATCCTGTTTGCGTGCAAAAACCATTGCCCACCGAGTCGCCCCGGTGGAAGGAGGCTGGCCAGTAGCAGAAGCCCATGGGTCAAACAAGGGCTTCAGATCCCTGCCGGTGCCGCGACGGAAATGCGGCTGTCAAGCGCAGGCCGGGCGCGCTATGGACGGGGCATGGCTGAAGACATCCCGTTGGCCGAACTGGCCCCCCGCCTCGTGGCTGCCATGGTGCCGCATGTGCCCTTTGATGGCTGGACGTCCGCCGCGCTGGCCGCGGCCGCGCGCGACACCGGCACCGATCCCGATATCGCGGCGCTGGCCGTGCCCGATGTTGCCACCATGCTCGGCCTGTGGGTCGCCAACAGCGATGCCGCCATGGCCGATGCGATGGCTGCCACCCACAACATGAAGGTGCGCGACCGCATCCGCACCGCCCTGGTCACCCGGCTGGAACAGGGCGACCGCGAGGTGACGCGCCGGGCGCTCACCCTGCTGGCCCAGCCGCAACACGCCGCCCTGTCGGCCCGGCTGCTGTGGCAGGCCGCCGATGCCATGTGGCGCGCCGCCGGCGACACCGCGACCGATTACAACCACTACACCAAGCGCACGATCCTTTCGGCCATCTATTCGGCCACGCTGCTGCACTGGGTGCAGGATGACAGCGCGGATTTCGCCGCCACCCGGGCCTTCATCGATCGCCGCATCGATGGCGTGATGCGCTTTGAAAAGGTGAAGGCCAAGGCCATCGGCCTGTCCGCCCGGCTGCCCAACCCGGCCCGCATCCTGGGCCGGCTGCGCTATCCGGCGGTGTGAGACGATAATGGTGGCGCGCCGCCGGCAATCTTGATAACGGTTCGCAACTTCTCGCCCGCTGCGGACCATTTTCGTGCCCCCATCGCCTGCCCACCGCACCATCACCGCGCTTGCCCCCGGCGAAGTCGCGTTGATCAGCGCCATCGATCGCGCCGGGCTGGCCCCGGAAACGGCGCAGCGCCTGTGCGAGCTGGGCTTTGATGAAGGCGTGGATGTGGAAATCCTGCACCGCGCGCCCTTTGGCGGCGATCCGATCGCGGTCAGGGTTGGCAACATGGTGGTGGCGCTGCGCCGCGACATGGCCGGCCTGATCGAGGTGGAATCATGAACGCCGCAACCGGCCTGTCGCGCACGCCGGTGGTGGCGCTGGTCGGCAACCCCAATGCCGGCAAGACCAGCCTGTTCAACGCCCTCACCGGCAGCCGCCAGAAGGTCGGCAACTATCCGGGCGTCACCGTGGAGCGCAAGGCTGGCCGGCTCACCCTGCCCGATGGCCGGCTGTGCGATCTCATCGATCTGCCCGGCACCTACAGCCTGTCCCCACGCTCCCCCGACGAAGCGGTGACGCGCGATGCCATTTTCGGCCGCATTGCCGGCGAACGGCCGCTGGATGCCATTGTGGCCGTGGTCGATGCCACCAACCTGCGCAACCATCTGCGCTTCGTGCTGGAATTGCAGGCGCTGGGCCTGCCGCTGGTGGTGGCGCTCAACATGGTCGATCTGGCCGCGCGCGATGGCATCATCATCGACACGCAGCGGCTGGCGGATCTGATCGGCCTGCCGGTGGTGGAAACCGTGGCGGTGCGCAAGCGCGGGCTCGACACGCTGGGCAGCGCCCTCGCCGCCCGCATCGGCGATGCGCCGCCGGCCCCGCCCCAGGCCGCCCCCGGCGATCTGAAGGCGCTGCAGAAACAGGCCCGGCAGATCAGCGCCACGGTCGAAACCGCCAGCGGCGCCGCCCGGCGCTGGTCGCAGCGCATCGATGCCGTGGCGCTGCACCCGGTGGCCGGGGTCGCGCTGTTGGCCGCCATCCTGTTCTTCATGTTCCAGGCGGTGTTCAGCTGGGCTGAAGCGCCGATGGGCTGGATCGAGGCCGGCATCGCCGCGCTGCAGGCGCAGCTGGCGCAATCGCTGCCCGATGGAGTGATCCTGTCGCTGATCAACGATGGCGTGCTGGCCGGGGTCGGGGCCGTGGTGGTGTTCCTGCCGCAGATCCTGATCCTGTTCGCCTTCATCATCGCGCTGGAACAATCGGGCTACATGACGCGCGCCGCCTTCCTGATGGATCGGCTGATGGCGCGCGTCGGCCTCAACGGCCGCGCCTTCATCCCGCTGCTGTCCAGCTTTGCCTGCGCCATCCCCGGCATCATGGCCACGCGCACCATCGATTCCCCGCGCGACCGGCTCACCACCATCCTGATCGCCCCGTTGATGACCTGTTCGGCCCGCCTGCCGGTCTATGCCGTGGTGATCGGCGCCTTCATCCCGGCCCGCAATGTCGGCCCGTTCGGCCTGCAGGGGCTGGTGCTGTTCGCGCTCTATCTTGCCGGCATCCTCGGCGCGCTGATCGCTGCCTTCGCCCTGCGCCGCACCGTCACCAAAGGCGCCGCGCCGCCGTTCCTGATGGAAATGCCCAAATATCAATGGCCGGCCGCGCGCGACATGGCGCTGGGCCTCTATGGCCGCGCCACCGCCTTTCTCAGCCGCGCCGGCACCATCATCCTGGCCTCCACCATCCTGCTGTGGGGGCTGGCCAGCTGGCCGCAACCGCCGGCTGGCGGCCAGCGCCCGGCGATCGAATACAGCCTGGCCGGCCGGATCGGCGAGGCGCTAGAACCGATCTTCGCGCCCATCGGCTTCAACAAGGAAATCGCCATTGCGCTGGTGCCCGGCATGGCAGCGCGCGAGGTCGCGGTCTCGGCGCTGGGCACCGTCTATGCCCTCAATGATGTGTCGGAAGACAATGCCGGCAGCCTGATCGACCGGCTGCGCGGTGCCTGGCCGCTGCCCACGGCGCTGGCCTTCCTTGCCTGGTTCGTGTTTGCGCCGCAGTGTATTTCCACCCTGGCCATCACCCGGCGTGAAACCGCCAGCTGGCGCTGGCCGATCTTCATGTTTTCCTATCTGTTCGCGGCCGCCTTTGTGGCGGCGGGCATCACCTTCCACACGGCCAGCGCCCTGCTGGCAGCAGGGTAACTGGCCGGCGGCCGCCGGGGGTGGGGGTGGGCGGCCGCCGGCCAGACGGGCCGCGGCTGGGAACGTTAGGCCACGGCGCGTACGGGCAGGCGGCGACGGCGCTGGGCAGCGCCCACCAGGCCAAAACCGGCAATCATCAGGGCCCAGCTTTGCGGTTCCGGCACCGAACCGGCGGCAAAGCCGACCAGCGATCCGGCCGCGATGCTGCCCATCAGCGTGGGCGCCCCGGTGCGCAGATCCACGCGGTAAAGCTGATCATCAAAATTGAAATAGCCGACGTTGAAATAAGGCGTGATGTCGAAACCGAGCTTCTGGGCATTGTCCAGCGGCAGGCCCAGCGACTGATAGGCCATGCCCATCGGGTTGGTGGACACATAGGTGCCGGCATTGGCGTTGGTGGAGCGCACCAGCCCGCCCGACCGGGCATCGATGCCGAACAACATGGTGCTGGTCGCGCCGGCGATGCTGTTGGTATAGGCCACGGCCAACAGATCGAACGGCGCCAGGCCGTTCAGCGTCAGCGCGCTGTCCACGATCGTGCCGGGCGGCATGGTGTTGGGATTGATGCGCAGATTCTGGTTGGCATCGCTCACCACCCGCAACCGGTCGACCGTGGGGTTGAAATCAAACCCGTGGCTGGAGCCGGTGAGCGCGGTGGACAAGGCACCCAGATTGCTGGCGACATAGCCGCTGGACCCGTTGGTCAGCCGATAGAGATTGCCGCTGCTGCCCAGCGCATAGAGCATGCGGTCAACCGGGCGGCGATCAATGCCCAGCAACTGGTCGCCGGGGGCGAGGCCGGTGATGGCCCGATCCGACAGGGTGGTGCCCGGCGTGGCGGCATTGAAGGTGACGATGCGGTTGTTGGCGGTCAGGCCGAAAATCGTATCGGCGGCGGCCGCCGCGGGGGCGCAGACAGCCACCAGCGCAGCCGCCATCAGGCGGCCCGACTTTGCAATTTTCATGACAAATTTCTTTCAATTCCTGCCCTGCAACCTGCAGAGAATATTGGCGTTCCCAACAGATGCTACGCAGCGCGGCGCCGGCCGGATGCAGGCGGATTTTGCTTTGTCGCCAGGCGGCAACTATGTCGCAGGCGGGCGGCCCAGGCCCAGGCGCACCACCAGCCCCAGCGCCAGCACGCCAAAGCTGATCGCCGCCCCCTGCCAGCCGACATAGCGCAGGCTGCTCTGCAGCACGAACAGGCAGCCGCCGGTGAAGGCCAGGGGCACCAGCGGATAGAGCGGCACCCGGAACGGCCGCGCCACGTCAGGCTGGCGGCGGCGCAGGATGATCAGCGCCGGCCCGGTCAACGACAGGAACAGCCAGAACACCGGCGACAGGAAATCCACCATCTGGGCAAAGCCGGTGGACACTGACCCCCAGGCGATCAGCAGCAGCGACAGCGCGCATTGCACCCAGATCGCCCCGCGCGGCACCCCGGCTTCGGCATCCCACACCGCCAGCCGGGCCAGGGCGGGTTCCTCGCTGGCCACGGCATAAAGGGTGCGCCCGCCAACGATCACCAGCGCATTGACAATGGCCAGCGCCGCCAGCGCCACAAACACCACCATCGCCGCCTGGCCCACCGGCCCGAAGGCGCGGGCCATCAATTGCGCCGCCGGCGCCGCGCTGGCTGCCAGCCCGGCGCCGCCCAGGCCGGCAAGATAGGCCCAGTTGGCCAGCAGATAGAGGGCGGTGACCAGCCCCATGCCGCCCACCAGCGCCAGCGTCATGTCGCGCGGGCGGCGCACTTCGGCTGACAATGTGGCGGCATCGTTGAACCCGCCAAAGGCCAGCATCACGAACACCATGGCCTGGCCAAAGGCTGCGGCGGCAAAGGGCTGCGGCACCGCGGTTGCCGCCACGGCCGGCACATCGGCGGCAATCAGGCTGGCCGCCGCCGCCCCCAACGCGAGCAGCGCCAGCACATCGCCGGCCACCAGCACGACCTGCCCGCCGGTGGACCGCTTGACCCCGGCCAGGTTGAGACCTGTCAACGCCACCACCGCCAGCGCCGCCACCCCGCCCCGCGCACTGGCCGACAAGGGCACCAGTTCGGCGGCATAATCCGCCGCGACAAAGGCCAGCATCGCCGCGGAGGCCGAGAAGATCACTGCAAAGCGCGACCAGGCAAACAGGAAGCCGACCAGCGGGCCAAAGGCCAGTTTCAGAAACCGGTAATCGCCGCCCGGATGCGGAAAGGCATTGGCCAGTTCGGCATAGACAAAGGCCCCCGCCAGCGCGAACAGCCCGCCCAGCGCCCAGGCCAGCAGCACCAGCCCGTCATTGGCCAGCGTCGCCGCCACCACGCTGGCCGAACGGAAAATGCCGGCCCCCACCACCATGCCCACCACCACCGATGCGGCGGCAAAGGGGCCCAGGATGCGGCGGGGTGTGGCGTCGGTCATGGCCGGCAGCGTGGCCGGGCCCGGGCGCGGCGGCAAGGGGGGCAATGCCCGTTCAGCGGCGTGCGGCAAAAAACGCCTTCAACACCGCCGCGCATTCGGCCTCGGCCACGCCGGCAATCACGTCGGGCCGATGATGCGCCTGGGCATGGCTGAACACCCGCGCACCCGCCTCCACCCCGCCCGATTTGGGATCGGATGCGCCATAGACCAGCCGGTCCAGCCGCGCCGCCGCGATGGCGGCGGCACACATGGCGCACGGCTCCAGCGTGACGGTGAGGGTGCAGCCAATCAGCCGTTCGCTGCCCATGGCGGCGCAGGCGGCCCGGATGGCCAGCAGTTCGGCATGAGCGGTGGGATCGGCCAGTTCGCGGGTGCGGTTGCCGGCCGCCGCCAGAATGCGGCCGGCGGCATCGCTCACCACCGCGCCCACCGGCACCTCGCCGCGCGCGGCGGCGGCACGGGCTTCGTCCAGCGCCAGGGCCATTGCTTTGGAGGGGGGGAAGACCATGGCAAAACTCTAGCGGCAAGCGCCGGCCCGGCCTAGTCTTGGCACCATGACCGAGACCATCCACCCCGTCACCCCGGCCGCGCTGGCCATCACCCGCACCACCGCCGCGCAGTATCAGGCGGCCCACGCCCGCAGCCTCGCCGATCCCGATGGCTTCTGGCGCGATCAGATCGGCCGGCTCGACTGGTATCGCGCCCCGACCATCATGGGCAATTGGTCGTGGGATCCGGTCGACATCAAATGGTTTGAAGATGGCGTGATCAACGCCAGCTGGAACTGCCTTGACCGCTGGGCCGAAGCCGATCCAACCCGCACCGCGATCATCTGGGAAGCCGATGATCCCAAGGCCAAAACCCGCCGGCTGACCTATGCCGAACTGCGCGAAGAAGTGGCGCGCATGGCCAATGCGCTGGTGGCCCTGGGCGTCGACAAGGGCGACCGGGTGACCATCTACATGCCGATGATCCCGGAGGCGGCGATGGCCATGCTGGCCTGCGCCCGCATCGGCGCGGTGCATTCGGTGGTGTTCGGCGGCTTTTCGGCCGAAAGTCTCGCCGGCCGCATCGAGGATGCGCAAAGCCGCTTCATCATCACCGCCGATGAAGGCCGGCGCGGCGGCAAGCCGATCCCGCTGAAGGCCATTGCCGACGAAGCTTGTGACAAGGCAGAAGCGGCTGGTGTGAATGTGGAGGCCATGCTGGTCATCCGCCACACCGGCGGCAAGATCGCCATGGTGGAAGACCGCGACCATTGGTGGCACGAGATCCGCGCCGAGGTGCCGGCCACCTGCACGCCCGAGCCGATGAACGCCGAAGATCCGCTGTTCATCCTCTACACCAGCGGGTCGACCGGCAAGCCCAAGGGCGTGCTGCATTCCACCGCCGGCTACCTGCTGTGGGCCAATCTCACCTTCGAAACCGTGTTCGATTACCGCGCGGGCGAGATTTTCTGGTGCACCGCCGATGTCGGCTGGGTCACCGGCCACAGCTATATCGTCTATGGCCCGCTGTCGGCCGGGGCGACCGCGCTGATGTTCGAAGGCGTGCCGAGCTGGCCGGCCAATGACCGCTTCTGGCAGGTGATCGAGAAGCACAGGGTCAACATCTTCTACACCGCGCCGACCGCGCTGCGCGCCATCATGCGCGATGGCGACGAACCGGTGAACCGGCATGATCTGTCGTCCCTGCGCCTGCTTGGCACGGTGGGCGAACCGATCAACCCCGAAGCCTGGAACTGGTATCACCGCGTCGTCGGCAAGGGGCAGCTGCCGATCGTCGACACCTGGTGGCAAACCGAAACCGGCGGCGCACTGATCACGCCGCTGCCCGGCGCCACGCCCTTGAAGGCCGGCAGCGCCAGCTGGCCCTTCTTCGGCATCGAACCGGCGCTGGTGGAAGCCGATGGCACCATCATCGCCTGGACGCCAGGCCAGGAGATCAGCGGCAATCTGGTGCTGCTGCGTTCGTGGCCGGGGCAGGCGCGCACGGTGTTCGGCGATCATGATCGCTTCACCCAGACCTATTTCACCACATACCGCGGCCGCTATTTCACCGGCGACGGCGCCCGCCGCGACGCCGATGGCTATTGGTGGATCACCGGCCGGGTCGACGATGTCATCAACGTGTCGGGCCACCGCATGGGCACGGCCGAGGTGGAATCGGCGCTGGTCGCCCACCCGGATGTGGCCGAAGCCGCTGTCGTTGGCTTCCCGCACGACATCAAGGGCCAGGGCATCTATGCCTATGTCACGCTGAATGCCGGGGTCGAGGCCTCGGCCGAGCTGGTCGCCGCGCTCAAGGCCACGGTCCGCGCCGAAATCGGCGGCATCGCCGTGCCCGACCATATCCACCTGACCCCGGCCCTGCCCAAGACCCGCAGCGGCAAGATCATGCGCCGCATCCTGCGCAAGATCGCCGA
>CAZAWH010000099.1:0-10737 GCA_964488775.1 uncultured Sandarakinorhabdus sp.
GGCAGCGCGGTGATCCATGACCTGATCCCGAAATTGCCGTTGGCCTGATTGAACCCCGCCGGGTCTATCAGAGGCGTCAACGCCTGAGGCGGCCGGCTTCGCGCTGGTGACAGGGCGAGCAAATGCCTGCCCATGGCGCGGCAGCGAGCGGGGTGGAAACGACTGGATCACGCGCGCGGTCGCCCATTCAGTTACGAACATGTAGTTTCGACATCGCTCGCCAGACACGCCCGAGCGTGCCCACCCCGAAGTGGCTGTCCGGTAGCCCCAGATCCCACTGCATATGGCAGTGGTAGACGGGTTTCCCAATGATTCCAGCGCCCAGTTATGTCCTGTTTGGTGCACCACCTTCCTGCAATGCGCAGCGGCCCGCGCGGCTGAGCCGGCAGGTTGCGTATGCGTCTACCCTCTTCAACTTCCACCATCGGCCAGTTGCCGTACCGACCGTTAGTCCAGCGGATCGAACGTGCTGGCGGCGGGCAAAGCGGTCCAAAGGTGCGTAGCTGACCATGATAGGCTGGATGCCGATCGGTTCAGAAGAAAAGTCAGGGGGCAGGTCAATCTCTGGTGCACATGATACCAACTAGTGAAAAATCATGCGGCACCGGGAAGTTATGGTTTGTGCTGGCCTGACCCAATGAGCATGTCGGTGAGGCGCGTCTCTGGCATATCCGCGGGACCGTCGCCTGACAGGCCAAACTGTATCAAGCAGTGATGGCTGCGTTGCCAGGTCGGCCAATCGTCGCCAGGTTGACCGTGCCGTGCGAAGTCGATCCAACGGTTGGCCATGGTATCTGCCAGCCGACGTTCTGAGGGTGTTGCAAGAGTACCGGCCTTGTCCAACGTGTCGAACATGAAGCGCCGCTCGGCGGCATGAGGCGCTCCCTTTAGCGCGGCCGGCGCATCGACCGGCCTTGCATCGAAACGATACACGAAGCTGGCATTGCCACTGGCGGCATGATGGCTGGCCAGTTGCAGTGCTGGCGACCGAAAAAGCACATCACTCACGATGTTGGTGATGAAGTCTGCATCCGAGCCATAGGCCTCTCGCCAGCGCGCCAAAGATTGTTCTGATTGGCCGAGAAAAGGGGCGATGCGGGCAGGGCCGCCTATGGCTTCAACCGGAATCTCGTGGCTGTTGTAGCCGATCAGCAGCGGGATGCGGGCCTGCCTGCCGGCTGCAAAGCTTGCCATGATGGACGCCGGGATCAGATCGGGCTGCAGGGCAGGGCCGAAGCCGCGATAGATGGAGGGCCGGTCAGCCGCGATGATGGCGGTGGCTGGCAGCGCGCGGAGTGCGTCGATGCCGGGCGCACCAAGGCCAGCGGCAAAGCCCTGCGCATCGGCTTGGGCGGCAGCGGTTTTGAGCGGCGGCCGGCCGCCGAGCCCCGACTGCACGATCGCCTTGTGGAACAGGCCGCGGGCTGCGGGCATCGTCATCAGCCACAGCACGGCTTCCCCGCCCGCACTGTTGCCGGCCAGCGTGACATTGGCCGGATCACCACCGAAGTGGCGAATATTGCGCTGTATCCAGCGCAAGGCAGCGATTTGATCGAGCAGGGCAAAATTTCCGCCGGGCACAGGCACGTCTGGATGGGCAAAAAATCCCAGTCGGCCGAGCCGATAGTTCAAGGTCACGACCACAGCGCCGCGGCGGGCCAGCGCCGCCCCGTCATAGATGGCCGCCGATCCCGAGCCGGTGACATAGCCGCCGCCGTGCAGCCATACGAACACCGGCACGCGGCGGGCCCGGTTGGTTCCTGCGGGTGTCCAGATGTTGAGCGTGAGGCAATCCTCGTCCTGGGGTTCGGACCCGACGCCAATATCGCCCGCCGGTGGCGGTTGCGGGCAGACCGCCCCGAATCGCGTGGCGTCACGCGGCGCTCGCCAGGCAGTCGGAGCGGCTGGCGCCTGCCAACGCCTCGGGCCCGTTGGCGGGGCGGCATAGGGAATGCCGCGGAACACATCGATGCCTGCTTCGGTCAACCCGCGCACCGGGCCGCTGGCCGTGGTGCGGATGGGGGTGGACGCTCCGGCGGTTGCGCTGCACATCAGGGCCAGTGCGATCAATCCCCGCGCCCGGATCATGGCCCGGTCGGCACCGCGAATTGCAGGAACATCCGCCGCATCATGGCCAGCGCGGCATCATGGGTGGCCCGATCATCCGGCAGCAATTGATCAAGCGCCAGGCCGCGCAGGCAGGCAACGAACAGCCGCCTGAATGCCACGAGTTCGGATCGCGGCCAGCGCAGCAGCGCCATGTAATTGCACCACCAGTCATCACTTACGGTTTCGCTGGCATGGAAGTGCGGCCGGATGGCGGCGGCGAGGCCCATGTTGTTCCGGGCCGCGAGCAGCAGCTCCATGGCGGCGAAATGATGGACGCCCAGATGTTCATCAAGTGCGATGTCGATGATGGTGCCCAGCCGCTCCTCCAGCCCCTGTGCGGCCATCAGGCGCTGCATCAACTCGCGGGACACGCCCACCGGCAAGGCTTCCGCGATGGCGGCCATCAGCGCGTCGTGATCCGCAAAATGATAATGCAGCGGCCCGCGCGACAGGCCGGCCTGCTGCGCGATCAGCAGCATCGTCGTATTGGCATAACCATGCTCAGCCAGGCAGCGGATGCCAGTTTCGATGATCAAGGCGCGGGTGCGCTGGCTCTGTTCGGCCTTGCCGATCTTTGGCGGTTTGGCCGGTTCCGCATTGGCCATGGTCATGCAGCTCCTGACTTCAACTGTGCGATTTGTGCGCGCAGCGCGATCTGGCGTTCCTCGGTCAGAGGATAGAACCAGAAGAACGGGGTCGCCAATGCCATGATGATCATCGGCACCCAGGCATAGGTGGCCATGAGGGCAAGTTCGGCACCCGCAGAATTGGCGGCGCCACCGGTGGAAAAGCCGAACAGGGGCGGCAAAGTGGTGCCGGCCAGCACCCCGAACGCCAGCCCGACCTTGGACAAGGTGCCAACCAGCGCAAAATACAGCCCATTTCGGGCCTTGCCGGTGCGCAGCGTATCGAGATCGACGACATCGGCGATCATGGCGGCCACAAGGATGCCAAGCGCGCCGCCGGCAAAGCCGCGGATGATGATGCAGGCGGCATAGAGCTCTGGCCGATCATGTGGGATCAGCGGGATGGGGGCGCTGAGCAGCGCCATGCCCAGGGTGCCGATGGCCAAGGCGCGATGCTTGCCGATGCGGCCGGACAGCCGCAGCCACACGGGCAAGGACAGAAGGCCAGCGATGTTTTCGCCGGCCAGAACGATCGGGAAGATGTGACGGGCATGGAACACATGTTCCATGACGATCATGTGCAGCGATGCGCCGATGATGGCACCGGCCATCAGCACCGCCAGCCCGCCAAGCAGGCGCATGAACGGTGTGTTTTCCCTGAGCACTTGCAGCGCCTCGCGCAGGCTGACCGGAGGCACGGCCAGATGCTCGGTCTGTGGTTCCGGGACCAGCTTCAATCCGACCGCGAACAGCAGCGGCATCAGGGCGACGAAGCTTGTGCCCAGCCAGAACATGAGTTCGGTGGTGCCGCCCATGCCCGACCGTTGCAGAACGAAGATCAGCGCCAGCGCCGACATGCTGGACACGATGCCGAACCCCTCGCGCCAACCAGCGACCCGCGTGCGGCCCGAATAGCTTTTTGACAGTTCCGCGCCCCAAGCCTTGTAAGGCGTGTCAACGATGTTGAAGGCGATGTAGGTGAAGGTCAGCCAGAAGCCCGCATAGAGCGGCGTCACCTTGATGGGCGGCGCAAACAGCATCCAGATACCCAGCATCAGCAGCGGCAAGCCGGCCACGATCCACGGCTTGCGCCGGCCAAAGCGGGACTTGGTGCGGTCGCTGAGAATGCCAACGAGTGGTTCAGACACCACATCTGTCATCCGCGCAGCAAACAGCAATGTTCCAACCAGTGCCAAAGACAGTCCGTGCTCGGTGGCATAGAAGGATGGGATGAAGGTGACCAGCGGGGTCATGGCGAGTGCGTGGGTGAGATAGGGCACCCCATAGAGCATCGCGGTGCGATCATCCGGTGACAGCCGCCAACTCATGCCACATCCTTCACGATCAGACCAAAGCGCCGCCGCATTGCGGCATAGGACCCTGCTGCAAGGCTTCGGGCCGGAGGCGGTGCGTGGCTGACCGGCTGCACGCTGCTCGAAGTGATTGCACTGCTCATGGCTTCCAAAACAGCAAGGTGGTGCAATGCCCGCCTTGCATTGCAATGCGGTTGATGGCCGGTGGCGAGCGCCTCAACAAGATCGAGGAGGCCAATGATCCAAAGATCCTCGCTCCAGTCGTCAGGCTCGGCTGCCATCGCCTCCCACGCGCCAAGGCGGGTGGAGATGGAGAAATCACCGGAAAAACGGCTGCTGTGGCCGATCCGGACGGAGCCCTGCGTGCCAATCAGTTCAACGCCGGCCGCCGCACTGCCAAAGCCATCAAAGCTGCAGGTGAGCGTTGCCAGCGGGCCTTCGCCAAACTGCAGCAGGGCGACAATATGGGTGGGGATCTGCACCGGGAAGCTGTTGCCGGCGGCCGGGCCCTGCTGGATGATGCGTTGGCCAGACAATTGCCGACCGAACGCTGCGACCGAGCTTATGGGGCCCAGCAGATCAACCAGCGTGGCGATGTCGTAAACGGCCATGTCGAACAATGGTCCGGCTGCCGGACCGAACAGGGCGGCAGGGTTGTGGTGCCACAGATCAGGGCCGGGATAGACGATGCTGGCGCTTGCGCCGACCACCTGGCCCAAGGTGCCATCGGCCAGCAAGCGGCGCGCCTGCTGCTGGCGGGGGCCCATGGTGGTGGCCGGGGCCACGGCAAGCAGCCGCTTCATGGCATCCGCGCAGGCCAGCAAGGCGGCGCCTTCGGCCACGGACGCGGCGAGCGGCTTTTCGCAATAGACATGCTTGCCCGCCTTCAGCGCGGCATGGGTGATGGCAGCATGGTCAAGCGGTGCGGCCAGGTTGACGATGATATCGACCGCTGGACTGGCGATCAGTGCCTCGCGGCTGCAGGCCTGGGTGCCGAACCGCGCCGCCAGGGTGGCGGCGCGGTCGGGGGAGCGCGAGGCAACCGCGACAAGATCAAGGCCGTCGGCTGCAGCGATCCCGGCCACATAGCGTGGCGCGATATCGCCCGTGCCGATGACCCCGATCCCTGGCATCAGAAGCGGACGCGGGCCGTGATGCCATAGGTGCGTGGATCGCCGACGAAGCGGATCCGCGATCCTGCCGTGAACAGGGCCGGCGGCACACCGCCGCGATACAGCACGATCTCGTTGGTCAGGTTCCGCCCCCAGATTTCGAGGCCGATCTTCCCGAATTCCAGACCAGCGCGGGCATTGATGAGCACATAGTCGGGCTGCACCAGAAGCGGATCGAGGCTCTGGGCGGTCTGGATTTCGGAGCGGAGCGACATCTCCCCGTGCAGGAAGCCCGAGATCTTGTCGTTGAACCGGTGATCATAATGGCCCACGAGGCTGAGGCTGTGGGTGGGGGCATCCTGCAGCGGCGCGCCCGACAGATCCTGAACGGTCGGCCCGCCGGGCTGTCCGGGGCCGCTCTTGAAGTCGTTGAAGCGGGCTTCGAGCAGGGTGTAGTTCAGGTTGAACAACAGGCCCTTGGCCGGCCGCACGCTGGTTTCTACTTCGATGCCCTTGGTGGTCAGCTTGGCGGCGTTCTGCAGCAGGAAGGTGTTGCCTGGCGCGAACGACGAGGCCTGGTAATTGTCGAACACGGTCAGGAAGCCGGTGATGCCCAGCTGGAAACCGGCCCAACTGCGCCGGAAGCCAATTTCGCCGCCGGTGGACAGTTCGGCATCGAAGAAGCGGCGTTGTCCGATGGCGGTGTTCACTTCGCTGTCGTTGAAACCAAAGGACTTGTAGCCCCGGGTGAGCGACGCATAGACCAGCGTGTCGTCATCGGGGCGCCAGCGTGCGTTGATCACGCCGGAAAACTGGCCATCATCATCCGATGCCCGCTCGTTGCGCGGGCGGGCGAGGATCGCCACAGGTTCGGTCGTGGTCTGGAAGGTGAAAATGCTCTTCTCGTCGTGTGTGTAACGGACGCCGAAGCTCATGTCGAAACGGTCACTGAACTGCAGCTTGGCCTGGGCAAAGGCAGCATAGGACCTATTGACGATATCGCTGCCTGACGCACTGGACCGGATCGTGGTGTACAGGGGCGCCAGTGCGGCCAGCGATCCGCCGAGTGCCGCAAAGATCCGCGATGTGTCGGCACCATAGGTCGCGCCACCGCGCTCATTCTGGCGCTTGTAGAAATAGAACAGGCCAGCAACGAAGGAGAATGGCTTGTCGGCCGGAGAGGCCAGCCGGAGCTCCTGGCTGAACTGGCGATGGTCACGATCGCCGCTGATAATCCGGAAAAAGTCCAGTTGGGTGAAGTCACCATCGATGAACGAGCGTTGCTTGTAGTCGCGCAGCGAGCTGATCGAGGTCAGCGTGTAATCGCCGATCTCCAGATTGCCCTCGATGGTGCCGGCGTTGATCTTGTGGCGGTAACTGAAGCCGCCATCGAAGGCGACCAGCAGGTCGTCCGGGGCATTTACCGCCGGGAAGGGCTTGCCGAGCGCCGCCGACAGCCCGAGTTGGGTGGCGCCGACAGGCGAAAACTCGGCGGCGCAGCAATTCTGGGTGCTGCTGTGGTGCTCGTAGGTTGCCAGCAGTTCCAGGCCGTCCGTCACCTTCCACAGCAGGCGACCGCGGACGCCATAGGCCTCGAGGTCGTTGGTATCTTCGTTCTTTGTCTGGTTGAACAGGAACCCGTCGCGGGCGCGGTAGAAGGCCGAGACACGCAAGGCCAGCTTGTCGCCCGCGATCGGCCCAGTGAGCGAGGCGGTGACATTGTGGAAGCCATAATTGCCCACGCCGGCGCTGGCATCGCCGCCCAGGGTGAACTCGGGCCGCTTGGTGATGAAGTTGATCAGGCCAGCGGGCGTATTCTTGCCGAACAGCGTGCCCTGTGGGCCACGGAGCACTTCGATCCGTTCGATGTCGTTGAAATCGGCCACGCCGATCGAGGTGCGATCGAGATAGACGCCGTCGACATAAATGCCGACACTGGGTTCAAGGCCGGCAACGCCGCCAGCCGAACCGACACCGCGGATCGAGACGTTGGATTGGACCGGGCCCTGACTTTGCGAGAAGTAGAGGCTGGGCACCAGCGTGACGACATCACGCAGCGCCAGCGCGCCCGACTGATCAAGCGCATCGCCAGTGATCGCGGTTATTGCCAGTGGCACATCGCGCAGACGCTCTTCGCGCTTCTGCGCTGTGACGATGATCTCTGTATCATCCGTTTCGCGCTCGGCCTGCTGCGCCACCGCGGGCATGCCCGTAAGCGCAGCAACCGTCACCAAAAGCGCAAATTTCCTGACTGCAGCCATAGCCCCGCCTCCCCATCGTTGTGCTGGCCGCCGTGTTTCACAGGCGATTGCCAGTTGACGGGGTTATCTGATGGCTCGATAAGGATGTCAACATACGTGTATGTATGTTTATATGGGGCATTATGCTGCGGCTGAAAGAAGACGAAACCTGCCTGTGTCTGGATGCCGATGGCGCCGCCAGGGCTGCCCACGACGGGGTGTTCCGCCGCGATACGCGCTACCTCTCGGCCTATCATTGGGACTTTGGCGCGGTCCAGCCGCTGCTGTGCGCCAGCCAGCGCGGCCGCCTGCACCAGCATCTAGCCAAGGTGGGGCCCAACCGGGCGCAAGCGCTGGCGTTGGTGCGCACGCTGACCATGCGCCCGGATGGCTTCGATGATGTCTGGACGTTCGAAAACACCAGCAGCGAGCCGCAGACGCTTGAGGCCACGCTTGAGGTGGAGGGCGACTTCCGGGACATTTTTGCCACGGTGGTGCGCACCTCACTGCCCGACCCGGTCATTGCCTGCGAACAGGGCAGTCAGCATTTGCTCCTGACGGCCACCGCCAGTGACGGCATGGGCATGGCTGTCGAGCTGGCCTTTAGCGAGCCGGCCGACGGCCAGGCCTGGCACTGGACCCTGGCGCCGGGAGAGTGCAGGCAACTGACGGTGGCGGTGTCGCTGCGTGCTGATGATGATCCGGTCGGCAATCTGCCGCTGCCTGACCATGACGCGTGGCGAGCGCCGTTCACGCAGCGAATGGTCCATCCGGACCACCAGCGCGCACTGGATCGCGCCATCGATGATGTGCGCTTGCTGCTGTTCAGCACTCCGCATGGTCCCTATCCAGCTGCCGGCATGCCGTGGTTCGTGACGGTGTTCGGGCGCGATGCTCTGATCACGGGCATGATGCTGGCCCGCCAGCAGCCCGGTCTGCTTCTGGCGGTGCTGCGCCATCTGGCCGCCCACCAGGGCCGAACGGTGGACCCTTTCCGCGAGGAGGAGCCTGGCCGGATCCTGCACGAAATGCGCGCCGGCGAGCTCAGCCGCACGGCGCGCATTCCCTTCGGCCGCTACTATGGCTCCGTTGACTCCACGCCGCTGTTCCTGATGGCGCTGGCGGAACTGGTTGCCGCCACGGGCGATCACAGCCCGGTGCTGGAACTGCAGCCGGCCTGGGAAGCGGCGCTGGCCTGGCTGGAACAGCGCAGCGATGACGGCGACGGCCTGCTCAGCTTTGCGCCGTCCGGATCGGGCCTTACGGTCCAGTCGTGGAAAGACTCGGGCGACAGCATGAACCATGCTGATGGCCGGCCGGCCCCGGCGCCGCTGTCGGTTGCCGAGGTACAGGGTTATGCCTTTGCCGCCTTTCGGGCCGCGGCAGGTTTCTACCGGCAGCTTGGAAATCCGGCGCGGGCCACGGCGCTGGAGGCCCGGGCCAGCCAATTGGCGGAAGCCTTTCACCGGCGCTATTGGCTCGACGCGCTGGGCACCTACGCCATGGCCATTGATGCGCAGGGAATGCCACTCGCTGTGCTGTCATCCGATCCCGGACATCTTCTATGGACCGGCATCGTCCCGCCCGACATTGCCCCACGCCTGGTGGAAACGCTGATGGGTCCGGCCCTGTGGAGCGGCTGGGGCCTGCGCACCCTGGGCAGCACCGAAAGGCGTTACAACCCGGTATCTTACCACAACGGCAGTGTCTGGCCGCATGACACCGCCCTGTTTGCCTGGGGGCTGCATCGCTACGGCTTTGCTGGCCCGCTCCACACGGTTGGGCGGGCCCTGTTCGATCTGGCCGTGGCCTTGCCTGACCATCGCCTGCCGGAACTGGTGGCCGGATCGCCGCGGATCGAGGGCCTGCCGCCCACCCGCTACACGCACGCTTGTTACCCGCAGGCCTGGGCAGCAGCCTCGCTGCCCTTGCTGGCGCGCTTGATGGCCGAGATGCCAGACGCTGACTGAGCCGGAGGATGTGGAATGACGTGGCCAGAACCCGGAAAACTGACCATCGATGGCCGGTGGTTTCGGGATCGGGAGGGCAGGGCCCGCTGGCTGCGGGGCGTCAATCTTGGTGGGGATTGCAAACTGCCGGCCATTCCCGATGGCCACACCTGGCGTCCCACCGATTTTTCCGATCATCGCACGGTCAGTTTTGTCGGCCGGCCGGCGCCGCTTGCCGAAATTGACAGCCACCTTGCCCGCATCGCCGGCTGGGGTTTCAACTGCCTGCGCTTGTTGACCACTTGGGAGGCGGTTGCCCATGCCGGCCCGGGAGCCCGCGACGAGGCCTATCTCGACTATTTTCGCACGGTCTGCCGCAAGGCTGGACAGCACGGGCTCCATGTTTTCGTTGATTTTCATCAGGATGTCTGGAGCCGGATGTCGGGCGGCGATGGTGCTCCAGGCTGGACGTTCGAGGCGGTCGGACTCGATTTCACCCAGTTCGATGCCGCTGATGCCGCGCACGTGATGCAATATCGCTATGACGCCGCGCGCGGTGGGCTGCAGCCCAGCTATCCACAGATGAGCTGGGCCAGCAATTATCGCCTGCCAGCCAATGGCATCATGTGGACGCTGTTTTTTGCGGGAGATGTCTTCGCGCCGAGCTTGCGCATTGACGGCCAGGGCATCGGCTCCTGGCTCCAGGCCCAATATCTGGATGCTGTGCAGGCCGTGGCCGAGCGGCTGGCCGATCTGGATCACGTGGTCGGATTCGACTCGCTCAACGAGCCCGGCTCTGGCTGGATCGGCCAGCGCCTTGATCGGGCGGCCAAGGCGATTTCGGGCCCGATGCTGTCGCCACTGGATGGATTGGCCATGGCCGCCGGGATTCCGCGGACAGTTCCAGTGGCAGAGCTAGGTAGGGGACATGGCGGCACGCGGATGCTAAACGCTGGCGCCCTCCCGATCTGGCTTCCCGGCCATGTCTGCCCGTTTCGCGCGGCGGGTGCGTGGGACATTGATCGGCAAGGCCAACCGGTAGCCCTTCAACCGGATTATTTCAGGCTGGTGGGGTCAGAACCCGTTGATCACGAAGCGATGTTCATGCGGCCCTTCTTCCATCGGGTTGCCGACACCGTCCGTGCGGTGCGTGCCGATTGGCTGCTGTTTGCCGAACTCGACCCATTTGCAGCAATGCGGGGTGATCATGGCTTTCCCGAGCCGATGCCGGCGGCCACCGTCAATGCCGCGCATTGGTACGACCTGGGGGCCTTGGTGACCAAGCGCTTTGATCCCAGCTGCCATGTCGATGTGATCGGTGCCTCGTCGCTGCACGGCCCAGAGGCGATTCGCAGCAATTACATCGGACAGCTCGAACGGCTGCGCAG
>CAZAWH010000100.1:0-4864 GCA_964488775.1 uncultured Sandarakinorhabdus sp.
AGATAATGCACCCCGGCGGCCAGCACATCATGGGTGAACACCAGATCACGGCCCAGCGGCGGGGCCCACACGGCGGCATCATCGGCAAGCCCGCGCGCAGGCTTGCTGGTGGCGATCGGCACCAGGCGGCGGGCGATGAACTCCCGCTCGCCCACGGCCTAGCCGCGCACGCGGCGGGCCAGCGTGTCGAGCAGGCCGTTGACGAAGCGCGCTTCCTTTTCGGGGTGGAAGGCGTGCGCCACATCCACATATTCGTTGATCACGCTGGCCGCCGGCACATCGGCGCGCGCCACCAGTTCATAGGCCGCCGCCCGCAGCAGGGCGCGCATCGGCCGGTCCAGCCGGTTCAGCGTCCAGCCTTCGGCCAGCGCCGCGCCGATCAGATCGTCCAGCTCGGTCTGGCGCCGGGCCACGCCGGCCACCACATCATCGAAGAAGGCTTCATCGGCGGCGAGATACTCCGCGCCCTCGATCTCCTGGCCCAGCCGGTGCTGGTGGAATTCGGTCAAGAGGCGCGGCACCGTCTCCCCGCGCATTTCCAGCTGATACAGGGCCTGCACGGCGGCAAGGCGGGCCGCGGAGCGGGCACGATAATCGGGGGTGGTCGTCACCGCCGGGGCCTTACGCCGATTCCGCACCGGGGGGCAAGAGTGGCGGAGAGTGGCGGAGAGGGGCAGCAGGCAGGCGCGGCGGCATGTTGCCACCTTATCCACAGGCCATGCACAAAGTCGCCCACCCCGAAATTCGCCGCAACCGGCGCGGGCGGCTTGAGCCGGCGGGCGGCATGAGCGACAAGCGGCCATGGCCACACTTCCCCCCCCGATTGCTTCCGCCGCGCCCGCGCTGCGCATCGTCGATCCCAACCAGCCAATGGCCGGGCTGCCGCAGAATCTCGAGGCCGAAGCCGCGCTGCTGGGCGCCTTGATGATCGACAACAGGCTGGTGGAAGACGTCGTCACCAAGCTGAAGCCCGACCATTTCGCCGATCCGCTGCACGGCCGCATCTTCTCGGCCATCCTCACGCTGGCGGCGCGCGGCATGGCGGCGACGCCGGTCACCCTGAAGCCGCTGTTCGATGCCGATCCGGCCATGATCGAGCTGGGCGGTCCGGGCTATCTCGCCACCCTCACCCAGAATGGCGCCGCGCTGCTGGCGGCGCGGGATTTCGCCAACCAGATCTATGATCTGGCCCTGCTGCGCGAGCTGATCCGGGTTGGCCGCGACATGGTGACCGAAGCCAGCGACACCAGCCGCGACATCGAACCGATCCGCCAGATCGAGGCCGCCGAAATGGCGCTCTACAAGGTGGCCGAAGCCGGCGAAGTGCAGGGCGCGGTGAAAAGCTTCCGCGAGGCGGCGATGGAGGCGGTGAAGATGGCCGACCGCGCCAAGCGCTCGGGCGGGCATCTGTCGGGCTACACCACCGGTCTCACCGGCCTCAACGAAAAGATGGGCGGCCTGCACCGATCCGATCTTGTCATCCTCGCCGGCCGCCCGGCCATGGGGAAGACCAGCCTTGCCACCAACATCGCCTTTTCCTGCGCGCAGCGTTATGCCGCCGATCTGGCACGTGGCATCGAACCGGAAAAGTCCAGCGGCGCGCCCGTGGCCTTCTTCAGCCTCGAAATGTCGGCCGACCAGCTTGCCACCCGCATCCTTGCCGAACAATCGGAAGTGAACGGCGAAGCGCTGCGCATGGGCAAGATCAGCGACGATGAATTCGCCCGCCTCGCCCGCGCCTCCACCGAATTGACCAGCCTGCCGCTGTGGGTGGACGACACGCCCGGCCTGTCGATCGCCGCCCTGCGCACCCGCGCCCGCCGGCTGAAGCGCCAGCATGGCATCGGCCTGATCGTCATCGATTATCTGCAGCTGCTCACCGGCTCCAAATCCAGCGGCAGCGACAATCGCGTCCAGGAGATTTCCGAGATCACCCGCGGCCTCAAAACCCTGGCCAAGGAACTGAACGTGCCAGTGCTGGCCTTGTCGCAGCTGTCCCGCGCCGTGGAAAACCGCGAGGACAAGCGGCCCCAGCTGGCCGACCTGCGCGAATCCGGCACCATCGAGCAGGACGCCGACATCGTGCTGTTCGTCTATCGCGAGGAATATTATCACGGCCTGAAGCAGCCCGATCCCGAGGAGACGGAAAAGCACGCCAAGTGGCGGGAAAAGGCCGAAAAAATCTTCGGCCTCGCTGAAGTGATCGTCGCCAAGCAGCGCCATGGCGCCACCGGCACCGTGCCGCTCACCTTCATCAAGCAGTTCACCAAGTTCGCGGATCGGGCCGAGGGCGATTATCCCGGCTATTGAGCGGGAAAACCCCGTCATTTCGCCACTATCGGCCAGCCCCCGGCCGGCGCATCGCTTCGTCGCATGATGAACCACTGGCGCCGGCCATCAGCCGGTGGCAGTCTCTTCGCAGAGCCAGGGGAAGCAGGGGTCTGATGATCAGTTCGATGCAGGGTCCAACGCGGCGCGAGGTGTTGCGCGCGATCGGGATGATGGCAGGCACGGCCGTGCTGTATCAGGCCATGGAAGTGCTTGGGCACGCCAAGGAAACCCAGTTCGCCGGCCCGCCCAATCTGCAGGGCGCACGCCCCGGCACCAGGGTTGTGGTTCTGGGCGCCGGCCTGGCAGGCATGCTGGCGGCCTATGAACTGGCCAAGGCCGGCTATGCGGTGCAGATCCTCGAATACAACAACCGCCCCGGCGGCCGGAACTGGTCGCTCTATGGCGGGGACACCTATACCGAACTGGGCGGCGCCACCCAGAAGGTCGGCTTTGCGCCGGGCAATTATCTCAACCCCGGCCCGTGGCGCATTCCCTATCACCACCGCGCCCTGCTGCATTATTGCAAGGCGTTCGGCGTGGCGCTGGAACCGTTCATCCAGATGAACCAGCAGGCGCTGGTGCATTCGTCGAAGGCGTTTGGCGGCAAGCCGATGCGCTACCGCGAGCTGCACGCCGACTGGGATGGCAATGTGGCCGAGCTCCTGTCGAAGGCGATCGACAACCGCGGCCTCGATTCGGCGATGACCAGGGAAGACGCCGACCGGCTGCGCCTGGCCCTGCGCGAATGGGGGGCGCTGGACAAGGATTTCAAATATACCAAGAATTACCGCTCGTCGCGCCGGCGCGGCTTTGACCGGCCGCAAGGCGGCGGTGTGCTGGGTGAGCCCATCCCGTCCGAACCACACGCCTTCAAGGACATTCTCGACAGCGGCATCTGGCGCGTCGTGTCCCAGCACATGAGCATCGATCACCAGCATGCCATGTTCCAGCCGGTGGGCGGCATGGGCATGATCGGCCGCGGCTTTGCCCGCCAGGTCGAAGGCAAGATCAAGTATAACCAGAAGGTGACGGCGATCAGCCAGCAGGGCGGCAAGGTGACGGTGACCCACACCGACACCGGCACCGGCGTGACCGGCACCACCGAGGCCGATTATTGCGTCTGCACCATTCCGCTGTCGGTGCTCAGCCAGATCGATGTCGATTGCAATCCGGCCATGGACGCCGCGATCAGAGCGGTGCCCTATTCCAACTCGGTGAAGGTCGGCCTCGAATTCAAGCGGCGCTTCTGGGAAGAGGAAGAGGCGATCTACGGCGGCATCAGCTTCACCGACCGCGAGATCAGCATGATCTCCTACCCCTCGGGCAAGCTGCACAGCGATGGCCCGGCGGTGATCCTGGGGGCCTATACCTTCGGCCCCGCCAGCTACAAATTCGCCGGGATGACGCCGGAAGAACGCATCCAGCGCGCCCTCGAACAGGGCAGCGTGTTCCACCCGGGCCGTTACAAGGAAGAGTTCATCGGCGGCGCGACCGTCGCCTGGAGCCGCAGCCCCTTCACGCTGGGCTGCTGCGCCATGTGGAACGAGGAAACCCGCAAGGAACATTATCAGACGCTGGTCGCCGTGGACAACCGGCTGGTGCTGGCCGGTGAGCATGCATCCTATGTCGGCTGCTGGATGGAAGGGGCGATCCTGTCCTCCCTCGATGCCGTGACCCGCCTGCACAAGCGCGCCCTGGAGGCTTGACAATGCGTTTCACCCTGTTCGTTGCTGCTGCCCTGGCCGCTGCGCCCGCGCTGGCGCAAAAGCCCGCCAAGGCCCCGGCTCCGCCGCATCCGGGCGCCGAAGTCTATCAGAATGTCTGCCAGGCCTGTCACATGGCCAATGCCGGCGGCGGCGAAGGGGCCGGGCGCATCCCGGCCCTGGCCAAGAATGGCGCGCTGGAAGCCGCCGGCTATCCGATCATGGTCGTCACCGGCGGCAAGGGCGCCATGCCCTGGTTCCGCGGCAATCTGACGGATCAGCAGATCGCTGATGTCATCAACTATGTCCGCAGCAACTTCGGCAACAAATACAAGGACAAGGTGACTGCCGAGATGATCGCGGAGCAAGGCTTGCCGGCACCGCGCCAAGGCAACAACCAGCCTTAACGCTGGTCAGACCGAAAAGCTGGAGCCACAGCCGCAACCCGAAGCGGCATTGGGGTTGCGCACCTCGAACGCGGCCGCGCCGATCTTTTCGACATAATCCACCTCGGCACCGGCCACAAAGGGCAGGCTGTCGGGATCGATCAGCATGGTGACGCCGTCGGTTTCCACCGTCACGTCCTCGGGCGCCGGTGCCGGCTCCAGGCCAAAGCGATACTGGAAGCCGGCGCAACCGCCGCCATCCACCGCCAGGCGCAGCATCAGGCCAGGCTTGCCCTGGCGGGCAGCAATCGCCGCCACACGGGCAGCAGCAGCAGGGGTGAGGCGGGGGGGCGCGTCCATGGCCCTCATGTAATGCTGATGGCGCCGGCTGACAACCGGTGCGGCGTTCAGCGGCCGCTGCGCAGGCTCGTCACCGGCCAGCTG
>CAZAWH010000100.1:4874-10702 GCA_964488775.1 uncultured Sandarakinorhabdus sp.
CAGCTGCGACCACCGGCCATGACGCGGTCATCGCTGGCCACGGGGGCAAAGGGCTCATCGCTGGCGATGTCGACCGGGGCGATCACCGTCGGGCGGGTGCGGACCGGGCTGTTGATGCCAAAGCTGGCCAGATCGAGGAACGGCTGCGGATCAAGCGCGCGGCCATCAAGGCGGATTTCGAAGTGCAGGTGGGTGCCGGTCGAACGGCCGGTGGAGCCCATGCCGCCAATCACCTGGCCTTGGCGCACGATGTCGCCTTCCTTCACGTGGAAACGGCTCATGTGGCCATAACGGGTTTCCATGCCGTTGCCATGATCAACCACGACCACCTTGCCATAACCGGCCCACCATCCGGCCCGCACCACCACGCCATCGGCGGCGGCATGGATGGCATCACCGGTGCTGCCCATCATGTCGATGCCGGCGTGGAAGGCACCGCCACCATGGAACGGGTCCGACCGGTAGCCGAAGTCCGACGACGGGCGATAATGGTTCACCGGCAGAAAGGCCGGGATGCGGGCAAAGGTGGCGGCCATCCGCGCCATGCGGGCGGCATTGTCCTGCAGATCGCGCACCTGCGGATCGCTGGCGGCGATGAACGGGCCGCCCTGGCCGCGGCTGCCCAGGAAACGCGAGGGATCAAGGCCCAGCCGCTGCAGCACCGCTTCGGCGCGGGCTTCGCCGGCCGGCGCCGCGCCGATCAGGGCGGCAACCGGCTGGCCTGCACGCGGCAACAGGCGCGACAGGGTGGCGGCATCGGTGCGGTCATTGGCCAGCGCCGCCAGAAATTCGCGGCGGGCGGCAGCCATGCTGTTCACCGGGTTGGTGGCGCTGTCATCAGCCAGCATCGTGTCGCAGGCGGCAGCGGCCGAGGGCGCGGCGGGCGCGATGGTCTGCGCGGTCACGGGGGCAGCCAGGGCCACCAGCCCCGCCATCACCATCGTGCCCAATCGCCAACCCATGACCCAGTGCGACCCTTTCCTGCGGGGATCAGGCACAAGGCTGTCGCGCAACCGGCCAACGCGGGCCGGCGGTGCCACCACCAGTGATGCTGTCCCCTCGTCGCCGGTGAACCTGGCTGACGTCAGCTATCAAGCAGCCCCCCACAGCACCGACAACGGGGCATTTGACGGGGAGCGGCCAACCGTTGGCCGCAGACGATGAACCGTGAAAAAATCGTGGATGAAGCGTGCAACCTTCGGCACCGCCATCCGTAAACATCAACATGGGTGTGTCTGCCGGCCGGGCGAGGCGGCCGGCGAACGGGCCAGAGACATGCCCGGAATCGAGGCCGGCCGCGCGCGCCAGGGCAGCACGGCACCCACGGCCGGCCTCTTCCACGTCATCTCTGATTCAGGTTATCAATTCAAGGCCTTGGCCGCCGCAAGCACGGCTTCGGCATGGCCGGGCACCTTCACCTTGGCCCAGGTTTCCGCCACCACGCCATCGCGGCCGATCAGGAAGGTGGCGCGTTCGATGCCCATGTATTTCTTGCCATACATGGATTTTTCCACCCACACGCCAAAGGCTTCGGTCACGGCGCCTTCATCGCTGCCCAACAGCACGGTCAGGCCATGCTTGGCACGGAATTTGGCGTGGCTGGCCACCGAATCGCGCGACACGCCGATCACCACCGTGTCGGCCGCGGCAAATTCGGCCTGCAGCGCCGAAAACGCCTTGCCCTCGTTGGTGCAGCCCGGCGTGTCATCCTTGGGATAGAAATAGACCACCAGCTTCTTGCCGGCGAAATCGCGGCTGTTGATCGGGCCGGTGTCACCCGCCATGGCAAATTCGGGGGCGGGGCTGCCGGGTTGGGGCATGCTCATTGCGTCTCTCCTTCACTGAACACCGCAGCCCATGCCACGCGCACCTGTTCCCTGGCGAGGGTGAGCTGATCGGCAAAGGCGGCGAAATTTGCCGCACCCAATGCCCGTGCGAGGATCGCCGCCACCGGGTCGGGCAACTGGTCGGGCACCCGCGCCCCGGCAAACAGCAGGCGCAGCCAGATAAGGGTGCGCGCCAGCACATCATGCGCCGCCATCAGCCCGGCCGGCACCTGGCCATCGCCAACCAGCGCCGCCAGCGCCACCGGCAATTCCGGATCAAGGCCGCGCCCGCTCGCCAGCTGGCGGAAATGCACGATGAATTCCAGATCCACCAGCCCGCCGCTGGCCAGCTTCACATCAAAACGGCCCTGCGGTTTCTTGGCGGCCGCCATGTCCGCCCGCATGGCCAGCACCGCCGCGCGCAGCGGGCCGATGGCGCGCGGCGTGGCGAGCACGTCAGCCACCACAGCCCGCGCCGCATCCGCCGGCCCCGCCACCACCCGGGCGCGGGTCAGGGCCATATGCTCCCAGCTTTCGGCCTCGTCCCGCTGGTATCGCGCAAAACTGTCGAGCGAGAGGGCCAGATTGCCCTTGGCGCCCCACGGCCGCAGCCGCGTGTCCACCTCATACAGCGCGCCGGCGGCCGTCGGCACCGACAGGGCGGTGACCAGCCGGGCCGCCAGCCGGTTGAAATACTGGCTGGCCGGCAGCGGCTTTTCGCCGTCCGACAGGGTCTCGTGGTGGCCGCTGAACAGGAACACCAGGTCCAGATCGCTGGCATGGGTCATCGCCCGGCCACCATGGCGGCCCAGCGCCAGCACGATCAGCTCGCCACCCGGCACCCGGCCATGGCGCTGGGCAAAATCGCCGGCCACCACCGGCAACAGGATGGCAATGGCGGCATCGGCCAGATCGGCAAGGCTGCGCCCCACCGCCAGCGCATCGCCATGGCCTTCCACCAGCTGCGCACCCAGCTGAAAGCGCCGTTCCGCCGTCCAGCGCCGCACCCGGTCCAGATGCTCCTCCACCCCCACCGCGCCGCGGCACAGGCTGGCCAGTTCCGCCGTCAGCGCCGCGACATCGGGCAAGGGCGCGAAGGCATCGGGCGACAACATCACGTCAAACAGCGCCGGGTCCCGCGCCAGCGCTTCGGCCAGCACCGGCGTGATCCCGATCAGATTGCCCAACAGCGTGACCAGCCGCGGGTTGGCGCGCAGCAACGCCATGAACTGCGCCCCGGCCGGCAGGCTGCCCAGCAGATAATCCAGCCGGCCCGCCGCCTGGGCCGGATCGGCGCTGGCGGCCAGCCGTTCGATCAGGGCCGGCAACAGGCTTTCAAAGTCGCCGCGCGCCGCCTCGCTCTTCAGCGCGCGATACTTGCCCTGCCGCCAGGTGGCGATCAACGGCGGCAGGATGCGGGCCAGGCCAGGGTGATTGGCCTTCAACCAGGCCCTGGGATCGGCCGGCACCGGCGTAGCCTCCGGCGCGGCCGCGCGGATCAGCCGGTCATAGGCGGCGGCCACCGGCTGGGTGACGCGCGCCAGCAACGCCAGCAGCGCCGCGCCATCCTTCAGCCCACACAGCCGCGCCACCGCATGGCGATCGGCGGCCAGGCGCGGCACGGCGTGGGTCTGCTCGTCCCGCCGCATCTGCAGGCGATGTTCCAGGGTGCGCAAGGCCCGATAGGCATCGGCAAGGCTCGCCGCTTCCGCAGCGGGCACATGCCCGGCCGCCGCCAGCGCCGCCAGCCCGTCCAGCGTCGCCGGGCAACGCAGTTCGGGGGCGCGGCCACCCCAGATCAGCTGGTTGATCTGGGCGAAAAACTCCACCTCGCGAATGCCGCCGCGCCCGCGCTTCACATCATATCCCGGCCCGATGGCCTGCCCGCCATCGAAATGGTCACGGATGCGCAGCGAAACCGACTGGATGTCACGCACCGCCGTGTAATCCAGGCTGCGTCGCCACACGAACGGGCGGATATGCTCCAGGAAACTGCGGCCCAACGCGATGTCACCGCCAACCGCCCGGGCGCGGATGAAGGCCACCCGTTCCCAGGTCAGGGCTTCGGATTGATAATAATGCTCCGCCGCCGCCACACTGATCGACATGGGCGTGATCTCGGCTGAAGGGCGCAGCCTGAGGTCGATGCGCGCCACATAGCCATCGGGCGTCAGATCATTCAGGATCGCCACCGCCCGCCGCGCCAGGCGCACCGCCGCCTCGCCCGGGTCCTCGCTGCCCCGGCACGGGATCAGATCGGGTTCGTGGATGAAGATCAGATCGGCATCCGATGAATAATTCAGCTCGCGGCTGCCCAGCTTGCCCAGCGCCAGTGCCACCAGCCCGCGATTGCAGGCCCCGCGTTCGGCCAGCGCGGCCGCAATCGCCGCATCAATGGCCAAATCGGTGAAATCCGACAGGGCGGCCGTCACCTGTTCCAGCCCCCACAGCCCGGCCAGATCGGCCAGCGCGGTGATCAACGCCACATCGCGGCGGGCGGTGCGCAGGCGCGGCATGATCGGCTGGCCAGCATCGCCGGCCGCGGCCAGCGCGGCGGCCAGCGCCGCCTGCGGCCCGGTATCGGCCAGGCGGGCCAGCGTCGCCGGCCGGCTCCGGATCAGGCCCTTCAGAAACGGCGCCTCGGCCCAGGCCGCCGCAATGGCCGCCGCCAGGCCAGGCGCGCACCCGCCGGACACCAGCGCCGTCACATCGGGCGGCAGATCAGCGGCGGGCAACTGGAACGCCATGGCCCCTGATGCCAGCCCATTCACCGGCCAGCAAGCCGCACGGCGGCAAGCAGGGCCGGTCAGTTCACCGGGAGTATGCGATGAAGACCAATCTGCGTTTCGGCCTGCTGGCGGCACTGGCGCTGCTGACGGCGTGCAACACCATCCAGGGCGCCGGCCGCGACATCAAGAGCGTGGGCAGCGCGATCGACAAATCGGCGGGTGCAGCGAAGGACTAGGCCGCTGCATCGGCCTTGGCGCGCCGCCGTTCGGTGAACCAGATGCCGATGATCGACAGTTCATACAGCAGCACCAGCGGCACGGCCAACGCCACCTGGCTCCACAGATCGGGCGGGGTCAACACGGCGGCAATGATGAAGGCCGCCACAATGGCATAGCGCCGCCCGGCAATGAGATTGGCGCGGGTGATGATGCCGGCCCGTTCCAGCAGCATCAGCAGCACCGGCAACAGGAAGGCCACGCCAAAGGCCAGGATCAGGCTGGTGACCAGATCCAGATACTCGCCCATCGACGGCAGCGCCTCGCGCGTGACGCCATTGCTGCCGCCCAGCGACTGGAAGGCGAGGAAAAAGCGGAAGGCCGCCGGCATCACCCCATAATAGGCCAGCGCCGCACCCGTGGTGAACAGCACCGGCGTCGCCAACAGAAACGGCAGCAGCGCCTTCTGCTCGCGCTTGTAGAGGCCGGGCGCCACAAAGCGCCACAGTTCGTTGGCGATGAACGGGAAGGCCATGCAGAAGCCGGCAAAGGCCGCCACCCGGATCTCGGTGAAGAACGCCTCATATAATTTGGTGTAGATCAGGCGTGCGCTGTCGCCCGAGGCGTCCACCAACGGCTGCACCAGAAAATCGAAGATCGGCCCGGCCTGGGAAAAGGCAATGCCAAAGGCGATGACGAAATAGACGACGCAGCGCAGCAGTCGGCCGCGCAGCTCGATCAGATGATCCATCAACGGCGCCTTGCTGGCGTCGATGTCGGCGCGGTCGGCCTCGATGTTCATGCCGCCTCCCCTTCGCTGGCCGGGGCAGGATCAGCGGCGCCGGCGGTCTTCTTCGTCCGCGGCTTGCGCGCCTTGGGGGCCGGGGCAGGCTCGGGCGCCGGTTCAGGCGGCGGCAGTTCGGCCACCGGCGCGGGCTCGACCCAGGGGTCGGCCGCCGGCACCGGGCCGGCCAGATCGGGCAGGCTGCCATCGGGCAGGGCGCTGGCCTTCATGATCGCCTCATTCTGGGCGGCCCAGATCTTCTGCATCTCTTCC